>JAHEFO010000090.1 GCA_024640135.1 Acidobacteriota bacterium | reverse complement strand
CCCACGGCGTATACCCGGGGCCCGCGGGACTTCGAACGCCTGTGCGCCGAAGAAGACCTCGATCTGGTCTATACCGCCACGCCGTGGGAGTGGCATGTGCCGGTGATGCTGGCTGCCATGAAGAACGGCAAACATGCCGCGACCGAGGTCCCGGCGGCGATGACACTGGATGACTGTTGGGCCCTGGTTGAGTCGGCGGAGAAACTCAAGAAACACGCCATCATGATGGAGAACTGCAACTACGGCCGGGCGGAGATGATGGCGTTCAACATCGTCCGGCAGGGTTTGCTGGGAGACGTCCTCCACGCCGAGGGCGGCTACCTGCACGACCTCCGTGCGATCAAGTTCGAGAATCGCAACGAAGGACTATGGCGGCGCGCATGGTCGATGAAGGTGAACGGCAATCTGTACCCGACCCACGGACTCGGCCCGGTGGCCAATTGCCTCGATATCAACCGGGGCGATCGATTCTCGTACCTGGTGTCGATGAGTGGCCCGTCACGAGGATTGCAGGACTGGGCCCGCGAACATTTTCCAGCCGACGCGCCGCAGCGCAAGGAAACCTATGTCCTGGGCGATGTGAACACCAGTCTGGTGAAGACCGCCAACGGCAAGACCATCATGGTCCAGCACAACACCAACCTTCCGCGGCCCTACAGCCGAATCCATCAACTGCAGGGGTCCAAGGGCATCATCCAGGGGTATCCCGATCGCGTCTACATCGAGGGACGAGGCCGTAACGACCAGTGGGTGGACGCCGCCACCTTGCGCGAGGAATTCGACCATCCGCTCTGGAAGGAAATGGACGAACGTGCCGCCGGAGCCGGACATGGCGGCATGGATTACATGGAGGACTATCGCCTGATCAAGTGCCTGCAGGAGGGGACGCACACTGACATGACGGTCTATGATGCCGCGGCGATCAGTTCGCTCGTGGAACTGACGGCGACGTCCAACGCCAACAAGGCCCGTGCCGTGGATGTGCCGGACTTTACACGCGGGCGCTGGCGGACCAACCCCAAGCTCGGCATCGTGCACGCCTGAGTTCAGATGCAGCTCACCACGCTCGACTGGGCTATCGTCGCCGCGTCCCTGCTGGTCTCGTTCGCGCCGGCGGTCTACCTCGCGAGACGAGCCGGCGTCAGTACGACGGAGTTCTTTACCTCGGGCCGGGCCGCGCCATGGTGGTTGATCGGCGTGTCGATGGTCGCCACCACCTTCAGCACGGATACGCCCAATCTGGTGAGCAACCTCGTCCGCGAGGGCGGTGTGTCAGCCAACTGGGTCTGGTGGGCGTTCCTGCTCACCGGCATGACGACCGTGTTCTTCTACGCCAAGTTGTGGCGGCGGTTGGGTGTGGTCACCGATCTCGAATTCTATGAACTGCGGTACTCCGGACCTGCGGCACGATGGGTCCGAGGGTTCCGGGCCATCTATCTCGGCGTGCTCTTCAATGTGGTGATCATGGCTGCCGTCAATCTGGCAGCCGCCAAGATTGCGAATGTGCTGCTGGGTTGGCCGATGTGGGAGACGCTGCTCATCTGCAGCGTGATCAATGTGGGTTTTGCCGCCACGTCTGGACTGTGGGGCGTGCTGGTCACGGACTTGATCCAGTTCGGCGTCGCGATGACCGGGTCCGTGGCCGCGGCCGTCTATGCCTTGCGGCGGCCGGAAGTGGGCGGACTGGATGGGCTGATCGCGAAGATCCCGGCTGAGACCGTGGCCATGTTGCCCGACCTTGGGAACTGGAGCGTGGCGGTGCCGATCTTCATCGTGCCACTGGCCGTCCAATGGTGGTCGACGTGGTATCCCGGTTCGGAACCCGGCGGCGGCAGCTACATCGCCCAGCGAATGCTGGCGGCGCGATCGGAACGCGACGCGTTGTCAGGAACGCTGTTCTTCAACGTCGCCCACTACGCGTTGCGGCCGTGGCCGTGGCTGATTGTCGCGCTCTGCTCGATGCTGGTGTTTCCCGAGGTGGCCGACATTGGTCGAGCGCTGCCCCACGTGGATCCTGCCTTGCTGGGCAACGACATGGCGTACCCCGCCATGTTGACGTTTCTTCCCGCCGGTGTGCTCGGACTCATGGTGGCCGGCTTGTTGTCGGCGTACGTGTCCACGATCTCCACCCATCTGAATTGGGGCACCTCGTATCTGGTGCACGATTTCTATCGGAGATTCCTCAAACCAGGCGAGTCGGAGGCACACTACGTCTTGACGGGGCGCATCGTCACGGCCCTGCTGATGGTGCTGGCCGCGCTGGTGACGCTCGTGCTCGAGTCGGCGCGAGGCAGCTTCAATCTGCTGCTGTCGATCGGCGCCGGTACCGGGCTCCTGTACTTGCTGCGCTGGTTCTGGTGGCGGGTCAATGCGTGGAGTGAAATCGCCGCGATGGCCAGCTCGTTCGTCCTGGCGCTGGTGATCTTCGTGGCCGAGCGCCAGGGGATGAACTGGCCCAGCCACATCACCCTGATTGCCACTGTGGTGTTCACGACCGCGGTATGGATGACCGTGGCATTCCGGGGCACGCCAACCGATCCCGAGACCCTGCGCAAATTCTATCGCCTGGCACGTCCGGCAGGGCCTGGGTGGGCCGCCGTGCGGGCCCAGTGCGGCGCCCTCGCGCCGATGGATCGGCTGAACGACGCATTCCTCGGATGGGCTGCAGGCTGCACGTTTGTGTATAGCGCGCTTTTCGGCACCGGCCACCTGCTGCTCGGACATCCCGCGTCCGCCCTGGTGTCGGCGCTGATTTTCCTGTCCAGTGGCGCAGTCCTCTGGCGTCTCCTGCCCCGCCTGTGGAAGACGTCGTAGCGCTGGTCCTGGCTCGTGGCCTGGGTCGCCGCATGCGGGAGGCGCCCGCTGACGCCGCGTCGCTCACGGCGGACCAGGAAGCCGTGGCCAGTGCCGGCCTGAAGGGGATGATCCCGATGTCCGGCACAGGCGAGCGAGCGCGACCGTTCCTCGATTACGTGCTGAGCGAGCTGGCGGATGCAGGGTACAGGCGCGCCGCGTTGATTGTGGCGCCCGAAGGGGATGGCCCCGACCCATTGCGCCAGTACTATCTGGGCGAGGGACGTCCGGCCAGACTGACGGTCGACTTTGTGGTGCAGGCCGAGCCCCTGGGAACGGCCGATGCCGTGTGGGCGGCCTCCCGGTGGGTGGGATCACGGGCGTTTGTCGTGCTGAACGCCGATAACCTGTACGGCGTCGATACCTTGCGGGCGCTGCGACATGCAGACGGGCCGGCCCTGCCGGTGTACGAACGCGATCAACTCGTACGGTCAAGCGAGATTCCGCCGGAACGAGTGGCCGCCTTCGCGTTGCTGACCCTTGGACCGGATGGAACCCTGGAGGACATCGTTGAGAAGCCCGGGCAGGACGCGATGGAGGCCGCGGGCCCGCGCGCTCTCATCAGCATGAATTGCTGGCGGGGGGACGCGCGGCTGATGGAGGCGTGTCGCGACGTGGAGCGGTCATCGAGAGGGGAATTCGAGCTGCCGATGGCCGTGCGTCTCGCCCTGCGCCGAGGAGTGGTGTTCCGCGGGCTCCCGGCCCTCGGGCCGGTGCTGGATTTGTCGCGGCGCGAAGATGTGAGCCGCGTCGTGAGCCGGCTGGCTGGAGTCGAGGCGCGGCCGTGACACCCGACAGGCTGGCTGAGCGCCTGCACGCGGCCGGCTACGGTCCGGACGATGCCGTGATGCGGGCGGCGTGGCTGACCCGTGTCTCGGCAGAGCTGGGGCGCATGACGAGCACGCCACCGCGCTGGTGCTGGTGTGTCCCAGGCCGAATCGAGATCTTTGGCAAGCATACGGACTACGCCGGCGGCCGGTCATTGCTGGCTGCCGTGCCCCGAGGGTTCGCCGTCGCCGCCAGCCCGCGGACCGACACACGCGTGCGGGTTGTCGATGCTCGACACGGTGACTCGGTGATCATCGACGTCCTCGACACCGGTCGCACCTGGCCTGGGTGGGCCAACTACGTCGCGGTCACCGTCCGGCGCCTCGCGATGAATTTTCCGGACGCCCCGCTCGGGACCGATATCGCCATTGCGAGCGATTTGCCGCGGGCGGCTGGACTCAGCAGCTCGAGTGCGCTGGTCGTGGCCATCGCACTTGCGGTGATCCGGCGCGCAGGTCTCGAGACGACCGACGCCTGGCGGCAAGTCGTCGGATCCGTGGAGGACCTGGCCTGGTATCTCGGGTGTGTGGAAAACGGTCTGAGGTACAAGTCGCTGGCCGGTGTGGATGGCGTGGGAACCCATGGAGGAAGCCAGGACCATACGGCGATACTGGCGTGCCGGCCTGGCGTCGTCAGCCAGTATGGTTTCATCCCGGTGGTTGCGTATGGGGAGGTCGCGATGCCCGCGGGCTGGCGATTTGTGGTGGCGTCCAGTGGCGTTCGTGCGGACAAGGCCGGATCGGTGCGCGAGCAGTACAATCGTGCCTCGCTGGCCGTTCAGGCGCTCCTGAGACTCTGGAATGAGAGCGCAGAGGTCCCGGCTCAATCCTTGGCGGCGGCCCTTGAGAGTGCGCCAGACGCCCAGGATCGCCTGGGCCAGCTGATCTCGCGGGGAGACGTCGCGGGGTTCTCAGCCGAAGACCTGGAGCGTCGGCTGGTTCAGTTCGCCCGCGAGACCGCGCGGGTGCCCCAGGCCGCCGCCAGGTTTGCCGCCGCTGACTGCCAGGGGCTGGGGGCGTTGGCGGGGGCCTCACAAGAGGATGCCACCCGCCTGCTGGGCAACCAGATTCCGGAGACCGTCGCCCTGGCAGCCCTGGCCTACGAGGAGGGTGCGTTTGCAGCGTCCGCGTTTGGTGCCGGGTTTGGCGGGAGTGTCTGGGCTCTGGTCTCAGACTCGGACGCGGACGCGTTCGGACGGGCGTGGTCCGGGCGGTTTCGCAAGATGTTCCCGAACAGGAACGCGTCGGAATGGTTTGCTGCCGTCCCTGGGCCGGGAGCCGTGGAAGTTACGGCCACCCAATAGCGAGAGGCGACGGTCGTGAGACCGTGTCTGTGGGAGCACTTCCTGGCCACGAGCTGATCGGTTATTTCCCTGCTCCAGTTCTCCATGTAAAATGGTGCCCATATGGCGTACATCATCACCGAGCCGTGCATCGGCACCAAAGACACCGCCTGCGTTGACGTGTGTCCCGTCGACTGCATCCACCCCCGCAAGGACGAGGAGGGCTACGACGCGGCCAAGATCCTTTACATCCATCCTGACGAGTGCATCGATTGCGGCGCCTGTGTGCCGGCGTGCCCTGTCGAGGCGATTTTTGCCCTCGACGAAGTGCCGGACAAGTGGAAGAGCTTCATCGAAGAGAACGCTGAGTACTACCAGAAATAGGTGGCGTCGCCCTACCTCGACTTCGACCGCCCGTCGTGGGCGGCGCTCAGGGTTGCCACTCCGCTGACTCTGGGCGAGTCTGACCTCGCCGAACTCCAGGGGCTCAATGAGCGGGTGTCCCTGGCCGAAGTCGAGACGATTTATCTGCCGCTCTCGCGGTTGCTGAATCTCCACGTCAGCGCGACGCAAACCCTTCACAAGGCGACTGACACGTTTCTGGGGCGGGCGCATGCGGCGCCGCCCTACGTGATCGGCGTCGCCGGGAGCGTGGCGGTGGGGAAGAGCACCTTCTCCAGGATTCTCAGGGCGTTGCTGGCCCGGTGGACGGATCATCCTCGCGTTGATCTGGTGACCACCGACGGGTTTCTCCGTTCGAATCGGGAGCTTGATGCCCACGGACTCCTGCATCGGAAGGGCTTTCCCGAAAGCTACAACGTCCGACAGCTCATCGAGTTCATGATCGATGTCAAGACCGCGTCGGGCGCGGTCCACGCGCCCGTCTATTCACATCAGACGTATGACATCGTGCCCGGTGAGTTCCAGGTCGTCGACCGTCCGGATATCGTGATCGTCGAGGGCTTGAATGTGCTGCAGACCGGCACGGGCCGGTCCGCCCGTGTGTTCGTATCTGATTTCTTCGATTTCTCGATCTACCTGGATGCGGCGGAAGCTGATATCGAGGCGTGGTACGTTGCGCGGTTCCTGACGCTGCGTGAAACGGTGTTTCGTGATCCGCGCTCTTATTTTCACCGCTACGCCAGCCTCAGCGATGCTGACGCCATTCAGACGGCGCAGGAAATCTGGCGCACGATCAACGGCGTGAACCTGCGTGAGAACATCCGTCCCACACGCGACCGGGCGCGTCTGGTCCTGGAAAAGGGACCCGCGCATGAGGTCAGGCGGATACGCTTACGCAACGTGTAAGCGCGCAGCGACCGCTACGGATTGAGTTGTCGCTTGGCTCTCAGTCGAGCCTGGCGGCGTTCTTCAGCTTCGTCCGCTCTCTGACGTTCGGCCGCGTTCGAGAGCGTCAGGGGGGGGATCGGCACCCGGCCGCCGTCGCGGTTGATGGCGACGAAGGTCAGATATGCCCGGCTGGTCATTCGCCGTGTGCCCGTCAGAGTCTCCTCTGAAAACACTTCGACTTCGACCTCCAGAGACGTGTGCCACGCTGCGGTGACCTTGGCCTGCAGGATGATCAGGTCGCCGACCTTGATGGGATGCAGGAACTGCAATCCGTCAACCGCCGCCGTCACCAACAGGCTCCGCGTGTGACGATGGCAGGCGATGGCGCCGGCGATGTCAATCAGGTGCATGACCGTGCCGCCGAGAATGAACCCCAGCGGGTTCGCGTCGTTCGGCAGCACGACCTGGACCATTTCGGTGTACGAATCGGACGGCGAAGGCATGTTCGATTGCTCGAGGGTTCCCGATTCCAGATTCCCGATTCGACTCTAGAAATCGTATCCAATCCAGAAGGAGAACTTGACCTTCCTGAATGCAGTGCTGCCGCCGTTGGCCGCGAACACCAGATCTTCGTAGCCCCGGTTGAACAGGGTCTTCCACGACCAGTCGAAGTGCATCGGGAAGCCGAGCAGGAAGCTCTGCAGGCCGAACCCGTACGAGGCGCGCGCGTCTTTCAACCGAAAACCCTCGACGAGAAATGTGGCCCCATAAATCGGGTCGAAGACGCCGGTCGTTCCGTTGAACACGTAGTCGACGATCGGTGTGACCACCTCATCCTTGGTAGTCCACGGATTGAACGACCGGCCATTGATGCCGGCCGCGCCGATGTTGAAGAACACGGTGCCGCGGATGCCACCCAGCACTCCCAGCGGCGTCAGCATCGCTTCGACCAGGGGAATGCGGAGTTCCACGTTGCCGAAGAAGGCCTTGTGGCCCAGGAACTCAAGATACTCGTAGCCGCGCATCTCGGAGTTGCCGCCGAAGAACAGGAAGTCGGCGTTCTGGCCCCAGCTCTGGAGGCCCCGGGCCCGGAAGGCCAACACGCCATCGGAGCCCAGGCGCTTGTAGTAGCGCAGGTCCCCGTCCACCGTGCGGCGCTGGAGGGAGTTGCCGAGCTTCGGCGACCACGATACGCCGACGCTGGCGGCGTTTCCCGCCACGGGACCGTAGTCGCGGAACACCGTGGTCTCGTGCACGAACGTGAGGCCCAACGGCACCATGTGGCCCGACTGGAACAGCTGCGTGCCGAAGTTCTGTCGCTGGTAGTCTTCGGAAACCCGCTGCAGGCCGGCATCGGCGTACCTCTCGTTGAGGTAGATGTACCCGCCAGACAATTCCACCCGCGAGTACCGGTCGAAGGGGTAGATGCCGAATGCCGTCACGCCGCGCTGCGTGCGCACGGCCTCCGCCGCGTTCCGATCGATGAACGGCGTGAGACCCTGCTGATAGAGGTAGTTGGCCAGCTGGCCGTAGTAGAACGTGTCCTGCGAAAACGCCTGGAGGGCGTACTGCAGCCGGTCCTCAATGTTGATGTAGGTCAGCGACAGCGTCCGATACTGCGACACGGACGCAGCGAAGAAGTTCACCTGCTTTCCGCCCAGCACGTCGCTGAAGCTGATTTGCGTGCCGCCGAAGAGGTCGCCGCCGCTGGTGACGCCCAGATTCAGGGGAGGACGGCCATCAAGCGTCAATTTCTCGAACGCGCCCTTGCGGTGGATATTTTCCTGGAGCAGCGTATGGCTCATCGGCGGCTGGAAATCCACAATGGGTGCCGGCGCGCCGAAGTCCGATGACGGGACGGTCAGGAGTGGCTCCTCGCGGCTAATCACGTGAATGCCATTCGAGCCCTTGTTGTAGGACACGAAGGCGACTCGCATCGTGTCCCCTTCCGGGAGCGGTACCGGCGACACGTTGCCGGTGGCTGTGTCGGTCCACTGCTTCAGCTCGCCGGTGCCGAGGTCGAGCGACCAGACGTTCGGGATGTTCCCGTTGCGTGACATGTCCGGCGTCAGCATGACCGCAGGGTCGGTGGCCGTCGAGGTGAACACCAGTGTGGTGGCGTTGAGGAACTTCGCCCCCGTGTCATCATGGGTCCCGAAGGTCAGTTGGGCCTTCTCGCCGCTCTCGAGCGTCACACGAAAGATCTTGTCGTTGCCACTGATCCGGGCCGAATACACGAGCGAACGTCCGTCCGGGGCAAACGATGGGGCATAGTCGGCAAAGGCGTCATTCGTGACGTTCGTAATCTCGCCGGTCGCCAACTCCACCACGAAGATGTCGCTGACGGCTCCCCGCAAGCCTGAAAATGCGACGTGCAAACCGTCAGGACTGAAGGCGGGGGATTCCGGCCCGTCGATCGACTCGAGGGGGACGCGCATCGTCGTCTTGCCGCTGACGACGTCCTGGATCACGAGCGTCTTGGATTTTTCGGTCCGGGCGAAGTACGCGAGACCGTCGCCTCTGGGCGACCATGCGATCCACGGAACCAGGTTGCCGCGCAGTCCGCCGGCGGTCGCGATGTACTCGAAGCCGCGGTCCTTGTCGAAGCCCTTCGTCAGGTTGCGGACGAATCCGCCATCCTTGGCCGAAATCAAAATGATGTCGAGTTCCTGATCGCGAGCGTTGCCGACGACGGCGGCGATCACGTCGCCAATCGGGGAGGGCTCGATTGACAGCACCGAGACATACGGCGTGCGATCGCTGCGCGGCGCGAGGTCGCGGCCGTAGTCGGCCGCGCGCTCCTTGTCCCGGAACGGCTTGAATCGCTCCTTGATGTAGCGGTCAAACTGTTCGTCGAATTCATCCGGCTTGAGTTGCAGCGCTTCTTCAAACGCGCTCTCGCCGCCCCCAATCACGTTCTTTCGCAACGAGAAGAGGAATGCCCGCAGCCCGTCCTGGCCCCACCGGTTCGAAATGAACTCGAAGGCCGCGTGTCCCATCGAGTAGGGGAGCCGGCCAGAGAGGGCCTGACTCTGGAACTCACTCATGCGGGGGACGTTGTCCGACAACGCCGCATCGCGCACCTGCATCAGGTCCAGGACGTTCCAGTACCCAGCCATGTAGTTCGCCAGGCCTTCGTCAACCCACAGCGGAATCCCCGCGCCCAGGAGTCCGCGCGGGATCACGTCAAACTCGAAGATGTGCGTCAACTCGTGGGTGATCAGCCGATACAGCTGGTCGGGCGGTTCGTCGATGGGGAGCACCAGCCGGTCGCGATACGGCTCGGCGAACGCCAACACGCCTTCCGGCAGCTCGCCGGCAGAGATGTCCTGCTGTTGAAACTCGCTCTGAGTCTTGAAGAGAATGACCTTCGCCCGGCTGGCCAGGTCGTGCTTGAGTTCCGAACTGATCCGCTGATACGCGCTGTCGAGATAGCCGACGACCCGCTCCAGGTGGGGCTCCACTCCCGGGTAGAAATAGATCTCGAAGTGTTCCGTCTCGTAGATGTGCCAGTCGAACTTGTCGTACTTGACGCGATTCTTCCCAAAGTAGGGCACGTAGGGCGTCTGAGCAGTCGCGACAGCGGGAAAGAGCCCCAGCAGCATCACGGCCAGCGCCAGGAACAGAACGTGAGTTGGGCGCGAATGGCGCATCCACATAGGCGTTACCTCAGAGGTCAAGTCGTCGGGTTCTTCTTCGATTCTTACACAGTCTTCGGTTACGGACGCCGTGTCCGGTGTCGCCGGCGGGTCGTCGTCCTGAAAAGGGTCCTCATTTATCGGGAGCAAAGGTCGTGCCTTCCGCGAAGGCGGCAAAACAGGTCCCCGGATTGGCGCCCGTCGTCTTTTGGGGACAGCGCGGGGGCGACTTGTGGCCATTGCTCTGGACGCGATAAGGTTGTTGGGATGACTGTGAACACGCCATGGGTGGCCCGCTGGGCCGTAGCCCTGGGCCTCGCGGGGACACTTGCTGTGTGGCCGCTCGGATGCGCCGTTGAGGATTTCGAGGAACCGGTGGCGGCACCGCCCGACGGTGTGGAAATGGCCAAGTTGGACTACACGCTGAAGGACATGAACGGCGCCGACGTGCGCCTCTCGGACTTCAAGGGCCGGCCAATGGTGATCAACTTCTGGGCTACCTGGTGCGCCCCATGCCGCCACGAGATTCCCGCGTTCGTCGAACTGGTCGAGAAGTACAAGGAACAGAACTTCATCGTCCTCGGCATCTCGGTCGATGACAAGGCGGAAGATCTGATTCCGTTTGCCGAGGAATTCAAGATGACGTATCCCGTGCTGGTCGGCCTGGGGCACGATGAACTGCAGGAACACTACGGCGCGTACTCCGTGCCCGTGTCCTGGTTTATCCGGGCAGATGGATCAGTGGACTACAAGCATCTCGGCACCCAGTCGCCGGAGTGGTTTGAAGAGCGGGTGAAGCTCCTGTTCGAACCTCGCGCCACCGGGACGGGGCAGTAGCACGTGGCTCACGCGTCAATACCTCTTGCTGCCGCGCGCATGGCGTGCGGATGTGTCGCTGGTTTTCGGCACGGCGTCGAAGGCAGTCCCATCACCGTAGTCATCACCCACAAAGCGGAAAGCTGTCAGGTGGCCATTCACGTGGCCGGGCTGCCGGTATTTGATCACCGAGAAGCGCTGCGCCCCTCGACGCGCCACGCACCCATTGTCCAACCGGACTTCGAAGAAGAAGGCTAGCTGAATCGGTAATCGGGAATCGGTAACCAGCCGGTCATCGGGGGATCCGGATCTCCGTGAGGCCGATTCTCGATTGCAGATCGTCGGTCATCGCAGCCCGAGAACGATTGCAGATTCGCGTTTCCAGATTACCGCTGCCCCAGATTTCCCCGCGTCTTCGGCGGCGTGAGGCGGTCCGCGTCCGCCAATGCCCGCCGGAGCACGAACTCAATCTGGCCATTCAAGCTGCGCAGGTCGTCGTTGGCCCAGCGCTGCAGGTCGTCGAGCACCCGACGATCGATGCGCAGCAGGAATGGCTTGCGGTCGGCCATGGGATCTCCAGAGCCTCTACTGATAAATCGTGCCCGTGTTGATGACCGGCTGCGTGTTGCGGTCGCCGCACAGCACCACCAGCAAGTTGCTCACCATGGCGGCCTTGCGCTCGTTGTCGAGTTCGACCACATCATGCTTGGACAGCAGGCCAAGGGCCATTTCCACCATCCCCACGGCGCCTTCGACGATTCGCTGACGGGCCGCGATGATGGCACCGGCCTGTTGCCGCTGCAGCATCGCCGACGCGATCTCAGGCGCGTACGCAAGGTGGTTGATCCGGGTCTCCAGTGTTTCCACGCCCGCTTTGGCCAGGCGTTCCTGCACTTCGACTTTCATCTGCTCCGCAATCTCAATCGTGTTGCCGCGAAGCGACTTGTGATGTTCCTCATAGGCGTCGTACGGGTACTGGGTCGCCAGATTGCGGACCGCCGCCTCGCTCTGCACCTTGACGTAGTGCTCGTAGTTGTCCACTTCGAAGCAGGCCTCGGCCGTGTCGGTGACTCTCCAGACGACCACGGCCGCGATCTCGACCGGGTTGCCCTCGAGGTCATTCACCTTGATCTGGGAACTCTCGAAGTTCCGTACCCGGAGCGAGATATGCCGCTTGGTCAAGAACGGGTTCGCCCAGTGAAATCCGTCCCGCTTGACGCTCCCCCAGTACTTGCCGAACAGCGTGAGCACCTTGGCTTCGTTGGGATTGACGATGAACAGTCCCGCCCACATCACCGACACCAGGACGAGGGCCACGGCCCAGGTGATCACCGCCGCGGGTCCGCTGAAGTCTCGAATCGAGCTGACAAGCTGCCAGATTGCGCCGACCGACCCCAGGAAGATGACGGGAACCATGAGCCAGCCGGACAGGGTTGCGCGTAGTCGTTCGTGAATCATATGACCTCCGATTTCAAAGTGATATCACATTGATACCGCGGAGGCAAGTGGGCGACGGGCTTCAGAGCCGGACGCGGAGGTCGGCGACGAGAGGCAGGTGGTCTGAGGCCATCTTGGCGAGTCGCGTCCTGGGAAGAGAGATTTGAGCGACCTCGATCGCGCCTTCGTAGTAGATGTGGTCCAGGTGGAGCAGGGGAAAGAAGCCCGGGTAGGTCCGCCGGCGCTTGAGGTACGGGAAGAGGTCAATGCTCTGCAGGCGCTTGGCGAGGATGTCAGTGGCAAGGGGGCGCGACCATTCGTTGAAGTCCCCGAACAGGAGTTTGGGGCCCTGCACCCTGCGGTCGTCGACCCAGGTGGCCAGCCGTTCAGCCTGGTACCGGCGCTCCAGGAGCGCCGTGCCCAGGTGGGCGTTGTAGACCTGGAGCGTTCCCTGGCCGACGTCAACCGCCACGCGCTGGGCCCCGCGCGGCTCACACGTCTTCCACGACAAGTCGTGCTGCGCATGGTCCCACATCGGGAACCGGCTGAGAATGACATTGCCGAACTGGTGATGCCGCCAGACTCTGACCGAGGCCATGATCCATCCCATTCCCAGCGCCGCGCCGATGGTCTCGGCGTGCCCTGGCCCCGTGGCGCTGGGGCCAATCACTTCCTGCAACGCGATGACGTCGGCTTCGAGGGAGGCCAGTACATCCGCGATTCGCTCAGGTCTGGTGCGGCGGTCCATGCCGCGCGACCGGTGGATGTTGTAGGTGACGACCCGCAGATCCACGGCCTTATCGCTCCCGCGTCGCGCCGGTACTGGTCATGGGCCTATGATAGTCCCATGAGTCTTCTAGACACCGAATTCGACGTGACCTGCCCCTGCTGCCGGAGTACGCTGGTCATTGACCACGGTCTGAAGCGAGTGGTTCGCCACGTGGAAGTGGAGCGCGCGGACAAGCCGAAACTCGATGATGCGCACGACATCCTGGCGCAGGAGCAGGCGCGACGCGAGGCCCTGTTCGAGAAATCGGTGGCGTCGGAACGGACGCGTGGCGACGCGCTCTCGAAGCGCTTCGAAGACGCGCTGAAGCAGGCGCAGGACGAGCCGCTGACCAAACCCACGCGTGATTTCGACCTCGATTGATGTTCCGAACTTCATTATGACAATAGCAATACGCCGAATTGGTATCCTCACTGGCGGTGGCGACGCCCCTGGCCTCAATGCCGTTATTCGCGCGGTCGTCAAGGCTGCCACCAATGCGGGCATCGAATGCGTGGGGCTCGAAGACAGTTTCGACGGCCTGATTTTTCCCGAACGGTCCCGGTTGCTCACGCCGCGCGACGTCACCGGCATTCTTCGTCTGGGCGGCACGATTCTGGGCACGACGAACCGGGGGAACCCCTTTGCGTATCCCGTGACCACCGGCAGCGGGGCGGAGGATTACTCTGCGCGTTGTGTCGAGAATGTTCACAAGCTCGGTCTGAACGCGCTGGTGGTCATCGGGGGCGACGGGACGCTGGCCATCGCGTACGAGTTGCAGAAGCGCGGCGTGCCGATGGTGGGCGTTCCGAAGACGATCGACAACGACATCGTCGAGACGACCATGACGTTCGGTTTCGATACCGCCGTCACGTTCGCGACAGAGGCCATCGACCGGCTCCACTCGACAGCCGAGGCGCATCATCGCGTGATGGTCGTGGAGGTCATGGGGCGGTATGCCGGGTGGATCGCGCTCCACTCCGGAATTGCCGGCGGCGCGGATGTCGTGCTCATTCCCGAACTGCCATACAACCTGGAGCACGTCGCGGAGCACATTCGTGCGCGCGAGCGCTGGGGCGCCAGGTTCAGCATCGTCGTGGCGGCGGAGGGGGCGTTTCCGGCGGGAGGAGGCGTCACCGTGCGCACCGAAGCCACGGCCGATCGGGTCGAGCGCCTTGGCGGCGTCGGCGAGCACGTGGCGCGCGCGCTCGAACCGCTCACGGGCAAGGAGTGCCGGCATGTTGTGCTGGGACACCTGCAACGTGGCGGGTCGCCGAGCAGCTACGACCGTGTGCTCGCGACACGCTTTGGGAGCTACGCGGTCGAACTGCTGCTGGAGGGACGGTTTGGTGTCATGACTGCGCTGCATCCTCCCGATGTCGTGGCGGTGCCCATCGAGAGTGTGGTCGGCCGCACGCGCAACGTGCCCACCGATTCCGACATCGTGCGGACGGCGAAGCACATCGGCATTTGTTTCGGCGACTGAGCGTCCTGTCAGGCCGTGAGCCGCTGTACGAGCTGCGATGCGGCCTCAGCGTCCAGGGTGCCGCCCAGCGCCACCATCTGTAACAGGCGGGCTTTCGCCCCGGACAGCTCGCCCACAAGGTGCGCTCCAGAGCTGGCCAGGCCAAGTCCGCCTCCCTCGTACCCGTAGCGGGCCGACACTCGCCCGGACAGGCATCGGGACGAGACAGTCACGAGCACGCCGCGGGTGATCGCCGCCCTGATGGACGGCACCAGGACCGGGGGCACGTTGCCGCGTCCGAATGCGACGAGGGCCAGCCCCCGCATGTCGTCCGACACGTGGGCGTCCATGACCTGCGGGGCCATTCCAGTGTAGACCTGCAGCAGTCCGACCCGCGTTTCAAGTCGGCCCACGCG
>JAHEFO010000089.1 GCA_024640135.1 Acidobacteriota bacterium | reverse complement strand
GGACTCGCTGAATCCCAAGTTCGCCGAGGCCCAGAAAGTGTCGCCGGATGACTCGCGGATTACGGCCGAAATGGTCGAATATCCCTCGCCCGAAGGCAGCGGGACCATGAAAGGGTATCTGGTCAGACCGGCCAAAGCGGCCGGCAAGCTGCCCGGCGTCCTGGTGGTCCATGAGAATCGCGGATTGAACCCGCATATCGAAGACATCGCCCGACGCGTGGCGCTCGACAACTTCATCGCTTTCGCACCCGACGCGCTCACACCGCTGGGCGGTTATCCGGCCGGCGGCGAAGACGAGGCGCGCCCGCTGTTTGGCAAGCTCGATCAGTCCAAGACTCGCGAGGACATGCTGGCGGCGGCAAGTTTCCTGCAACAACACCCGGAATGCACGGGTCTCATCGGTGTCGTGGGCTTTTGCTGGGGCGGGGGCATCGCGAATCTTCTGGCGACTCGGATGGCCACCCTCGGCGCCGCAGTGCCCTTCTACGGCAGCGCCCCAGACGCGGCCGACGTCGCGAATATCAAAGCGCCGTTGCTCATCCATAACGCCGGGACCGATACGCGGATCAATGCGGCATGGCCGGCCTATGAGCAGGCCCTCAAGGCGGCCAGCGTGCGCTACACCATGCACCTCTATGAGGGCGCGTCACACGGCTTCAACAACGACACGACGCCGCGATTCGACGAAACGGCTGCGGCACTCGCCTGGAGTCGGACGATCGAGTTTTTCAACGTGAATTTGAGGAAATAGGCCGAAGATGCTCCGCGGCGGAGGACGCATTGTCCACCGCCGTGGAGCCCCGTCTCGCCGGTTTGGACTCAGAAATGGACAATGCGAGTGCGTCCGCCGACTCCGTGAATCGCCCCGATCGGCACGACGCTTGCATCGTGAATTCGTCATGGAGGTCGCTATGACTGGAACTCGTCGACTCGCACCGGCCCTGCTGGCGGTGGTGTGCCTGGCGGGCTGCACGGCGGCAACGACGGCACCGACACCCACAAACCAGACGGATGACTATCAACAGGCGGACGTTTCCGGGCTCCCGGATTACTCTCTGGACGACGTGCCCACCACCCCGGTTTCTCCTCAGTTCGTGCTCGAACACCGCAGCGCCCTGAGCGGCAGTATCATCCGGCTCCGGGGCACGGTCGTGCGGCTCCTCAAACCTGGCACGGCGAGCAGCGGGGGGTTCAACCCTCAGCCGGGTGCCTATTTCGTGCCGCGGGTGTTTCTCGACGCCGGTCCTGCCGGGTCTGGCGAGCCGAACAACGAGCTGATGGTGCTGCTCCGCGAGGATGACACCGACTATCAGGCCGGACAGATTATTGAGATTGACGCCATCGTCCACGCAAGCCACGTCGCGATCGCCGTCAACCGGGTGTATCCAAACAGCTGAGCGTCGCGCGCGGGGCAGCTTCAGGCGACGGCCGTACTACTGCGCCAGGTCCACCCAGACGGTCTTGACCTGCGTGTAGTACTCCAACGCATGCATTGACATTTCGCGCCCGAAGCCGCTCTGTTTGTACCCACCGAACGCTGCGGCCGTGTCGTACACGTTGTAGGTGTTGATCCAGACCGTGCCGGCCTTGAGCTTCGACGCGACGTAGTGTGCCTTCTTGATGTCCGATGTCCAGACGCCGGACGCCAGGCCGTAGATCGAGGCATTGGCCTTCTCGATCGCATCGTCCACGTCGGCGAATTCGATGGCGGCCAGGACGGGCCCGAAGATCTCTTCCTTCGCAATGGTCATGTCGACGGTGACATTGCCGAACACGGTGGGCTGCATGAAGTACCCCTTTCCGGTTCCGATGTCGACGCGCTCGCCGCCGGCCAGGAGCGTCGCGCCTTCGTTCTTTGCCGTCTCCACATACTGCAGCACTCGCTCGAGCTGCGTCTTCGACGAGATAGCGCCGAACCGGGTCTTGGGATTCATCGGGTCGCCAGCCACCATCTTCTTCGTGCGTTCCGCGACCTTCGTCAGGAACTCATCCTTGATTGACGCTTCCACCAGCAGGCGCGACCCGGCTGCACACACCTCGCCTTTGCCGTAGAAGATTCCCATCGTCGCGCCACGCACGGCGGCATCGAGATCCGCGTCGGCGAATACGATGTTGGGCGACTTGCCCCCAAGTTCCAGCGTGATGTGCTTGAGCGTATCGGCCGCGCTCCTCATGATGCCCTTGCCCGTTGACGTGTCGCCAGTGAACGCGATCTTGTTGATCCCCGGATGATCGACGATGGCCTGTCCGGTCGTGGAACCAGACCCCGTAATCACATTCAACACACCTGCGGGAAATCCAAGCTCGGTCGCCATCTCGCCCAGCGCAAGCGCGGTCAGGGGCGTCTGGCTGGCGGGCTTGAGAATCACCGTGTTTCCCATCGCCAAGGCGGGCGCGACTTTCCACACCGCGATGAGGAGGGGAAAGTTCCACGGCACAATCGCGGCAACCACGCCAACGGGCTCGCGAAGGGTGTACACCAGTTGCCCGCCCTTGACCGGCACGGTTTCGCCATGCACCTTGTCTGCCCAGCCTGCGAAGTACTGAAGGCACTCGGCGGCCATCGGGATCTCGACGTGGCGAGACTCCGTGATCGGCTTGCCGTTGTGGAGCGTCTCGAGACGGGCCATGTCGTCTGCCTGTGCCATCAGCCGCTCACCGAGCTTGTAGACCAGGCGTCCGCGTTCGCGCGCCGACATCTTGCCCCACGGACCTTCGAGTGCCGCACGGGCGGCGCGCACGGCAGCATCAACGTCTTCCGCCGTTGCGGAGGCGACCTCGGCGATCACTTCCTCGGTTGCCGGGTTCACGACCGGCTGGGTCTTGCCATCCGACGCATCGCGCCATTCGCCGTCAATGAGCAGTTGCTTCCGTCCGAGCATCATCAGTCTTTCCCCATTCAATTGTTCACGACTCACACGAGTCCGTCACCTTTTCACACGAGACTTGAAGACTCAGAACCACCGCCTGACGCGCTTCTTCCTGGCCCGGCACGGATCCTTCATGTCCCTTCTCGTCTCGTGTGAGACCTACTTTCCCTTGAATACCGGCTTGCGCTTCTCGAGACTGGCCGCGATGCCCTCTCTGGCATCCTGACTTTGAAACAAGAGCTGCTGCAGTTCGCGTTCCATCGCAAGGCCCTCGCCGAATCCTGCCTCAGGTCCCGACTGCACGGCTCGCTTGATGCGCCCCACCGCGAGACTGGCCCTGTGCGGCGGAGTGAAGGTTCTGGCGTAATCGATGACCGCATCGAGGAATGGGCGCCCCTTCAAGGTGGCCTCGTCCCACACCTCGTTCAGGAGCCCCACGGTCAACGCCTCATCCATCGACATGAGGCGGCCGCTGACCAGGAGTTCCATCGCGCGCCCCTTGCCCAGCAGCCGCGCCAGCCGCTGGGTGCCGCCCGTGCCTGGAAGCACCCCGAGCGCCACCTCCGGCAGGCCGATCTTCCCCGCGTCGCTCTTGGCGATGCGCAAGTCGGCGGCCAGGGCCACCTCGAGACCACCGCCGACCGTGTGGCCGTTCAGCGCCGCGATCACGAGCTTCGGAGTCTGCTCAAGGCGACAGAGCGTCTCATTGGCGTGCAGGCAGAAGTAGTACTTGAATTCCGGTGTCGCGTCCTTCAGCATCCCGATGCCGGCACCGGCGCAGAAGAACTTCTCGCCTGCGCCGGCGATGACAATGACATGAACCGACGTGTCCATCCGCGCGTCGAGAATCGCGGCGTCGAGTTCGCGCATCATCTCGTAGCTGTACGTATTCGCCGGCGGCTCGCAGAGCGTCAGCAGCCGCACACCGTCGCGATCGGTCGCGTCGACCCTAGCCACCGGCCCTCCCGCCCCGCCCGCCACCGGTCCTGGTCATCTAGACTTCAGTCCTGACGTATTCGAAATTCACCGGCGTCCGATTCACGCCGCGTCTCGGCGGCGCGATGTAGTTGGCGAACTTGCCCGTTTCGTACACGGGCTGATTCATGATCGACAGGAGGTACTTCTTGTCCTCCGGACTTGGCAGCCACTCGTACTTGCGGCGCTGCCACTCGTCGTCAGTCAGGATTCGGCCGTCCGGATCGGTGTGAATGGCGGCGAACTGCCCGATGCCGCGGTTGAACTTGCGGTTCGGCAGCCGGAGACGGTCTGAGAATCCGTGAGCCTCCAGGGTCTTGTTCCAGCGCGTGACCCCTGACCCGCAGTCGTCCACATACCAGTCGCGCAGGACCTCGTTCATCGCGTTCCGCATCGGCACCGACTGCTTCCTGACCTCGCCGTTCTCGACCGTCTCCAGTTCGTAGGTCGTCTCGACCACCCGATGCTCCGTCCACTTCCCCTCTTCCGCACGCCCCTTGAGGCCATTCGCGAAATACGAGGCCGCGTTGGTGGACACTTCGTTGCCGTGGAGGTCCAGACTCAACGAGAACCACAGGTTGATATGTTTCTGGATCGTCGGGAGGTCGATGCCGCCCAGCTTGCGGATATCTTCCGAGAATCCGGACTCCTTCATCAGCTGGCACGTCCGCTCGACGATACGTTGAATGCCCGTGTCACCGACAAACATGTGATGCGCCTCCTCGGTGAGCATGAAGCGGGTCGTCCGAGCCAGGGGATCGAGGGAACTCTCCGACAACGACAGCAACTGCGACTTGCCGTCACGATCCGTGAACATCGTGAACATGAAGAAGTCGAGCCACGTGTCAATCGGCTCGTTGAAGGCATCAAGAATGCGCGGCTTGTCCTGGTTTCCACTCTGACGCGCCAGGAGATCCTCGGCTTCGTCCCGCCCGTCGCGACCGAAATACGAATGCAGCAGATAGACCATCGCCCAGAGGTGGCGGCCCTCTTCAACGTTCACCTGGAAAAGATTCCGCATGTCGTACAAGCTCGGACACCGGTGACCCAGCCAGCGCTGCTGCTCCACCGATGCCGGCTCAGTGTCGCCCTGCGTCACGATGAGGCGGCGCAACTGATTGCGGAATTCGCCCGGCACTTCCTGCCAGACCGGCTGACCGAAGAAATCGCCGAACCCGATCGTGCGATCGGCCATCTGGTCGGCCAGGAAGATCCCCCAGCGATACTCGGGCAACTTGACGTACTCGAAGTGCGCCCACCCGGCGGCATCCACGCTGATCGCGGTGCGGACGTAGATCTCATGGAAATGCTGAAACCCCTGGGGGCCCATGTCGCGCCACCACTGGATATAGGCCGGCTGCCAGTGTTCGAGGGCGCGCTGCAGCCGCTTGTTGAGGTGAAGGTCGACGTTGTTGGGAATCTTGTCAGAGGAAATCATATTGAGGTCCAGCAGGTCTGAAGGCCGGGAAGTCCCGGGTCTACGTGCGTCCGAAGTCGAATTCCGCCCGATCGGAGGTGCCATACGACGTCAGCGCGCCCTTCGGGCCGACCGCGTTGGGCCGCTGGAAGATCCAGTTCTGCCAGGCGGTGAGCCGGCCGAAGATCTTGGTCTCCATGGTCTCCGGGCCGACAAAACGCAGATTGGCCTCCATGCCGGTGAGCGCGTCCGGAGACATCGCCGCGCGGCTTTCAACGGCCAGCCGCACCTCATCATCCCAGTCAATCTCGTCCGGGGCGTACGTGACCAGGCCCGCCTCCAGCGCATCGGCCGCCTCGAACGCGTCCTGGCGCGACAAGACCTCAGCCACCTGGTCCGGCGTGCCATAGAACCGCGCCTGCAGCCGCGAGATGCCATTGCTCATGGGAAGAACGCCGGCGTTCATTCCCGAGAGCTGAACGGTATTCGGCTGGTCGGGATCGTCGAGCATGTAGGAGCGATCGGCCGCAAGCGCGAGTTCGAAGAGCGTGCCGGCAAACGCACTGCCCGGCTCGATGACCGCAAAGAAACTGCGGGCCGAAAGGTCCACACGCTTCAGCGTCCGTTTGATGAAGTGAACGACTTCGCGGACCAGCCAGTGTCCTGGCTTCCCGGGCTGCGCCAGCAGATCGAGCAGTACCTGATCGGCCTCGAGCACGAGTGCGGGATCGCCGGAGGTTTTCAACACGATCGTGCCGATCTCGCGTTCGTTGACGCGGAGCCGGAGGATCGCGTCATCGATTTCACGGAACACGCGCAAGGGCCAGAACTGATCACCCGCCGCCAGAATCGCTTCCGGCGTGGCTTCGACCGTCGTCTCAGGCGCCTTGACGGTCATGATGGCCGACCGCTTGTCGCGATCGAATGCGACCGAGACACTTGAATACGTGTAGCCCTCGTGGGTGATCTCGGCATTGAGCGGATTCAGCGTGATGCCCGGGCCCGAGGACGGACGGTCGGACGTGGCGGCCAGGGCGAGCGCGCGCTTCGCGACGGCCTCCTTGAACCGGCTGGAAGGCGCGACCGCGTCCACCAGCCGCCATTCAACGGCGCGCTTGCCTTTGACGCCCTCGGCAATGGTGCCGAAGCAATCCGCCAGATCGCGGCGGACTTTCCGCTTGTCCACCACCCGGGTCAAGCCCCCGGTGCCCGGCAACACGGCCAGGAGCGGCGTCTCGGGAAGGCTCACGGCCGAATTGGCATCGTCGACGAGGATGATTTCATCGCAGGCCAACGCGAGTTCGTACCCGCCGCCCGCGCAAATGCCGTTGAGGGCCGCCAGGAACTTGAGGCCGGAATGTTCGCTCGCGTCCTCCATCCCGAGGCGCGTCTCGTTCGTGAACTTGCAGAAGTTCACCTTCCACGAATGTGTGGAGCCACGGAGCATGAAGATGTTCGCGCCCGCGCAGAAGATGCGCTCCTTCAGGCTCGTCACGACGACCGTGCGGACCTCCGGGTGCTCGAATCGGATTCTGGTGATGGCGTCGGCCAGTTCGATGTCGACTCCCAGGTCATACGAATTCAACTTGAGTGTGTACCCGGGCGCGAGACCCGCATCCTCCTGGACGTCCATCCCCAGCGTGGCAATCGCCCCGTCAAAGGTCAGCGTCCAGTGCTGATAGGTGGAAGGATGCCGCTCGAACGAGACGGGTGCCGGGGTTGCTGCAACGGTTTCAGAAGTGACCATGGATAGGCTTCAGGGTACGCGGTCATCCAGCCGACCGTCAAGGTCGGAGATGCACTATAATGCGCATCCAGGTGACCGACGGGCTGGCGCAGCCCCTCATATTGGTGCACTATATTTCTTGTGTCGATCTTGCCGGGTGAATCCGATCGCGTCCTCTCCGCGCTGGGCCGCCGTGTCCGGCAGCGGCGTCTGCACGCCGCACTCACGCTCCGGGAGTTGGCCACGCGATCCGGCCTGTCGTCGCGATTCCTGATGGATGTCGAAGCCGGCCGCGGCAACATCTCGGTGCGCCGGCTTGCCGCCATCGCCGCGGCCCTTGGCTGTGAACTTGCCGACCTTCTGGCATCGCCTGACGCCGACGATACTCCTCCTGTCGTGGCGCTGCTTGGCCTGCGCGGAGCTGGCAAGACCTCGATCGGCCGGCGACTGGCGCGGCGCCTCAAAGTGCCGTTTCTCGAACTGGACACCGCCATTGCCGAACAGGCCGGGCTCGCCCTCGGCGAGGTGTTCTCCCTCTATGGCGAAGACTACTACCGGCGTCTCGAACGAGACGTCCTGGGCGACGTGCTGGCCACCGCACGTCCCTGCGTCCTTGCGGTTGGCGGGGGGCTGGTGACCGCGCCGGACACCTTCGCACTGCTCCGCCGGCACGCGGTCACGGTGTGGCTGCGAGCCCGCCCAGGCGACTACTGGAACCGCGTCGTCAAGCAGGGGGACCAGCGGCCCATGAAGGAGCACCCTCAGGCCCGTGACGCCCTGCGCGCCCTCATCACGTACCGTGACCCCCTCTACCGCCAGGCCGACGTGACCGTGGATACGGCCGGGCTCACGGTCACTCAATCAGTCAGCCAGGTCGCCGAGCAGTTGGGGCATCGGCGGACTGGAATCTGAAATCTGCCCTCCGAAAACCGGCCATCGATTTCAGATTCCATCCTGCTGATTTCGACTAGAATCTACCAGCTCCAGCCGTTCCCGGGAGCCCTAGGAGAATGTCCATGTTCCACGTCAGTACCCCGATGCTACGCCGGCTGTTGCTGCTGCTCTCCGGCCTTGCCGTGATGGCGGCCCCGTTCGCAGATCAGCTCGTTGCGCAACAGGCACCGGCCGATGAGGCCCCCGCAGCCGTCTTGCACCAGCCTGACGACCCACGACTACAGGGTTTTCAGTGGCGCTCGATCGGCCCCACGGGCCAGGGTGGCCGGATTGACGACATCGCAGTGGACGAGAAGAATCCGTCCACGTACTACATCGGGTTTGCGGTCAGCGGACTCTGGAAGACCACGAACAACGGCACGACGTTTGAGTCCATCTTCGATGAGTACAACCACTCGATCGGAGATATCGCGCTGGCGCCGTCAAACCCCGACATCATCTACGTGGGCACTGGCGAACCGAACAACCGTCAGACCTCGTCGTTTGGAGACGGGATATACAAGAGCATCGATGCGGGCAAGACGTGGACCCACCTTGGTCTGCGCGAGACTCAGTCGATCGGGCGGATTGTGGTTCACCCGCGTAATCCGAACATCGTCTGGGTGGCAGCGGTCGGACACCTCTATGGCCCGAATGACGAACGCGGCGTGTTCATGACGACCGACGGCGGACAGACGTGGACCAAGACGCTCTATATCAATCAGGACACGGGCGCGACCGACCTGGTGATTGACCCTTCCAACCCGAACGTGCTGTTTGCGTCGACCTATGAGCGTCGCCGCACGTCGTGGGGATTCGTCGGGGGAGGCCCCGGCAGCGGGATTCACCAGAGCACTGACGGCGGCAAGACCTGGCGCAAGGTGACCGGTGGTGGATTGCCCCGTGGCACGATGGGCCGAATCGCCTTTGACTTCTCGCGCTCCAACCCGAATGTGCTGTACGCGCAGATTGAAGTGGCGGCTGACAAGGAACCGGCACCAGCGCCGGGCAGTCCTGAAGCCCTGGCCCTTGAGGCCGCCGCCCAGGGTGGCCGAGGCGGTGGAGGCCGTGGCCGCGGCGGGGCACCGGCGCCGCCCGATCCCACGACCAGCGGCGTGTGGCGATCCGCCGACAAAGGCAAGACATGGACGTTCCAGTCGAACGAGAACCAGCGTCCCATGTATTTCAGCCAGATTCGCGTCGATCCCAACAATGAGAATACGGTCTTCGCCGCCGGCGTCGGCGCGAACAAGTCGCTGGATGGCGGCAAGACCTGGACCAGCCTGCCCAACATGGGCCACGTGGACCACCATGCGATCTGGATCGATCCCAACAACAGCCGGCACGTGCTGTATGGCAACGATGGCGGCCTCGATGTGACCTGGGACCAGGGCGACACCTGGGAGTCGGTCCGTCTGTGGGCGGTGGGGCTGCCCTATCACGTCTCGGTGGACATGCAGCGCCCGTACAACGTCTGCACGGGCTTGCAGGACAACGGCTCCTGGTGCGGCCCCAGCGGCCAGCGGTCGGGCGATATCTACATGTGGAACTGGATTAGCGTCGGCGGCGGCGATGGATTCCAGACGCAGATCGATCCCACCGATCCCAACATCTTCTATACCGAATCGCAGAATGGCAACATCACGCGCTACGACCTCAATACCGGCACCTCTCAGAACATCCGGCCGCGAATCGGCGGCGCGGGACGCGGCGGCGGTGGCGGCGGTGGTGGCCGGGGCGGACAGACGTCGAACGTTCTCAACGAGCCCCCCTCGGATCAGTTGATGCAGTTCAACTGGAACTCGCCCATTCGGATTTCGCCGCACAACCCCAACACGATCCTGTTTGGCGGCCGCCACTTCTTCGTGTCCCGCAACCGTGGGGATACGTGGACGATGAGCCAGCCGATGGGCAAAGGCATCGACACCAGCGAGCGGACAATTCTGGAGCAGCCCTACAACCTGCCCAACTGCGGCCGCGGCGCCGGACCTGGCGCCGATTGCATCCTGTCCAAGAACGACGGATACGTGAACGACGAATTCGGCACGGTGATTGAACTGGAAGAGTCACCGATTGTCCCCGGCATCTACTGGGTTGGCACCGACGACGGCAACCTCCAGCTGAGCCTGGACGGCGGCACGAGCTGGACCGAGGTCGGCAAGAACATTCCCGGCGGCACTCGTGAGTACTTCATCTCAGGGATCGAGGCATCGAAGTTTGATGCCGCGACCGCATACGTCTCGCTGGATGGCCATCGCAACAATGACCATGCCCCGTACGTGTACAAGACCACGGACAACGGCAGGACCTGGACGTCGATCGTCGGCGATCTTCCGCGCGGCAACGTCAATTCCATCCGCCAGGATCCCGTGGCGCAGAGCCTGCTGTACGCTCCGACGGAATACGGGTTCTTCATCTCGCTCGACGAGGGCACACACTGGATGAAGTTCATGCCCAACCTGCCGAACGTCCGGGTCGACGACGTCCTTGTGCATCCGCGCGACAACGATCTGGTCCTGGCCACCCACGGCCGCAGCATCTGGATCATGGACGACGTCTCGGCGCTGCAGCAGATGGCGATGGCGGCTCCCTCAGCGCCGACCCTCTTCACACCGCGCGATGCGGTCCAGTGGAAGACGGACCGGAAGAACCAGACAGAGGTGCCAGGATCGAAATACTGGACAGGCGACAACATGCCCCGTGGCACGGCCATTTCGTACTACCTCCCGGCCTCTGCCTCCGACGTGCTGGTGACCATCACGAACACGGCCACCGGCAGCGACGTGCGCACATGCATGGGCACAGGTGACCTGGGTCTGAATCGCTTCCAATGGACGTTGAGCGGCGACCCGCAGGCGGGTGGCGGCGGTCGAGGTCGTCAGGGCGGCCAGGCCGCTCCGGCACCGGCGGCGCCAACAGGTCCGACTCCATGTGTCGCGCCGGGCGGCGGCGGTGGCCGAGGCTTCGGCGGCGGTCGCGGCTTCGGCGGCGGTGGCGGAGGGATTGGCCCCGGCGTCTATCGAGTGACGCTGTCCGTGGCCGGCAAGCAAGCCGGCACGGAGACGTTCAACATCCTCGAAGACATCTGGCTCAAGTGAATCGGCAACCACGGGGAATCGGAGATCCATCGGGAAGCGATGGATCTCGATTCCCCGTGACCGCTCAATTGCTCGATGGTTACCTCCAACTGTAGCGATCCTCGATTGTCGACCACCGATTTCAGATTACCGATTCAAGAAGCGGTTTCCCCAGGCGCCAGCTCCAACACCTCGATGTCCGTTCCGGCCAATTCGGCCTTGAGCATCGCCGGCGTGCCTGTCAGCAGCGGGAATGTGCCCCAGTGCATGGGCACGACCTGGCGCACGCCGAGCCACCGTGCAGCAACGGCCGCCGTGTCGGGCCCCATCGTGTAGTGATCTCCAATCGGCAGGAACGCGATCTCGGGGCGATAGAGCTCGGCGATGGTCTTCATGTCGCCGAAGAGTGCCGTATCGCCAGCGTAGTACATCGTCGGCATGCCGGACTGACGCAGCACGAAGCCCGCTGCCCCGCCCAGGTACACCATCGTTCCCTCGTCCAGCAGGCTCCCGGAATGCACGGCATCAGTCATCGTGACCCTGACGTCAGCCACGTTCTGCGTGCCGCCCTTGCCCATGTCACGGACGTGCTGGAGTCCCTTGGCGGTGAGGTACTGCCCCACCTCGAACACACACACGACCGGGGCGCCGGCCAGGCGAGCCACCTGGACGGTCTCGCCAAGGTGATCACTATGCCCGTGGGACAGCAGGATCAAGTCCAGAGGCAATAGCGCTTCAGCCTTCGCCAGGAATGCGGGACAGGATGGATTGCCCAACCATGGGTCCGTCAGAATCCGGGTCCCCGATGGTGTGACGACGAGGAAGGCCGAATGCCCAAGCCACGTAATCTGCAGGGAGGCCATAGGGAAAGTATACTCATGGGTGCTGGGTGCTGGGTGCTGGGTGCTGGGTGCTGAGTGCTGGGTGCTGAGTGCTGAGTGCTTCTGAGGACCGGGCACTGCTTGAGATCATGTCCATCGCTGAACTGAAATTCATCCGAGGCCGCCATGTGCGAGCCACCCCACTCTCTCGCGAGCAGAAACCCGAGTGGCTGAAGGTGCGCGCGCCGGGCTCGGAGAATTACGTGCGTATCAAGGGCCTGATGCGCGGCATGGGCCTGCACACGGTCTGCGAAGAAGCGCACTGCCCGAACATCGGCGAGTGCTGGCACCATGGCACGGCGACGTTCATGATCATGGGCGATACGTGCACGCGCGCCTGCACGTACTGCAACGTCAACCACGGCACGCCGCTGGCGCTCGACCCGGACGAACCCGGAAAGCTTGCGCGTGCGGTGGAAATGATGTCGCTGGCTTATGTGGTGGTCACCTCGGTTGACCGTGACGACTTGCCAGACTTTGGCGCCGGGCACTTCGCCGACACCATCACGTCCATCCACGCCAGCCGGCCGGAGTGCCAGGTTGAAGTGCTGATTCCTGACTTTCAGGGTGAAGAAGCGCCTCTGCGAACGGTGCTTGACGCTCGACCGAATATCCTGAACCACAACGTCGAGACCGTCCCCCGGCTGTACCGGACGGCACGTCCCGGCGGCAAGTACCCGCGGGCCCTCGAACTGCTTCGCCGAGCGCGGACCTGGGCGGCGGACATTCCCACCAAGACCGGCCTGATGGTCGGCCTCGGCGAGACTCCCGACGAAGTAGTCGAGGTGCTCCGAGACCTGCGGGACGTGGATTGCCAGATACTGACCATTGGCCAGTATCTTCGTCCGTCACTCGCGCATGTACCGATGGATCGCTACTACACGCCCGACGAATTCCGGGAGCTCAAGAGCATTGCGCTGGAACTCGGATTCGGGCACGTCGAATCCGGCCCTCTCGTTCGATCCTCATACCACGCGCACGAGCAGACCCAGGCGTTCGAAGCCAGGTAGGAGCACAGCCGGGGCTGCCGGCGTCGCCCGGGCCACCGCGTCTATTTCTTGATCGCCACACTGACCCAGACGCTGCACGTGGGCATCCGAATAGTACTGAGAATCCCCCACTTCACTCTCGGAGATCGGATCGCGCCGATTCACGCGCAGCGTCTCACCGTCGATGACCTCCATGGCGGCGGGAAGGTCGTATGGCGCAACCGCTACCCTGGTGGCAACCACTTCCACCTGTTCCCGGACCACCAGCCGTTGCTCGGCTCCGGACGGAGACTGTGCGACGAGGACATGGGGCACAACGATGGTGAGCCCCAGAACGACAGCGCGGCCAGCAGACATGGCCAGAGGTCGGACGTGGCCTCACCCGATGCCCGATCAAGTCGGGAAGAGTCGGGGAGAAACCGGGAAGAGGTGGTCGCGAAACGGCTGGTTGCGGTGCGTGCCGCTGCATGGTAGTTTTCGGACAGATTTTCTCTCTCTTCGAGGACTCCCTCTATGTCTGCATATACCCATCGCCAGATCCGTCGTTGCGCGAGCGCCGCGGCAGTCGCTGCCCTGATGCTCATCCCTGCCTCTGCCGCAGCCCAGCGGGGCGGTCGAGGCGCTGCTCCCACCGGCCCCCAGCCCACGCAGTCGGTGGACCAGCCCCGGTTTGAATTCGCCGGCCCCCAGAGTGCGGGGCGGATCTCAGCCGCGGCAGCCGTCGCGGGCAAGCCGGGCGTCTACTTCGCGGGCGCGGCTTCGGGTGGAGTCTGGAAGAGCTCCGACGGCGGGGACACCTGGAAACCGACCTTTGACGGCCAGACGTCGCAGGCAATCGGCGCGCTTGCGGTTTCGGAGAGCAACCCCAATGTCGTCTGGGCGGGCACCGGCGAGGGGTGGGCCGTGCGCGACATGGACATGATGGGCGACGGCATCTACAAGTCCACCGACGGGGGCGAGACCTGGACGAACATGGGCCTCGTGGAGACCGGACGCATTGGCACGATCATCGTGCACCCGACGAACGAAAACATCGTGATGGCCTGCGCGCTCGGGCGCGCAACGGGACCTCAACCGGAACGGGGTGTGTTTCGTACCGAAGACGGCGGCAAGACCTGGCAACACACGCTGTTCGTCAACGAAGACACGGGCTGCTCGGGACTCCAGTTGTCCCACCAGAACCCGAACATCGTGATTGCCAGCACGTGGGAAATCTTCCTCCAGACCCACATCCTTGAAAGCGGCGGCATGGGCAGCGGGGTGTATCTCTCGAGTGATGGCGGGAAGACATTCGCGA
Organism: Acidobacteriota bacterium; assembly: GCA_024640135.1. Classification (GTDB taxonomy): domain Bacteria; phylum Acidobacteriota; class Vicinamibacteria; order Vicinamibacterales; family SCN-69-37; genus SYFT01. The sequence continues at coordinate 679 of JAHEFO010000089.1, read as the reverse complement.
AGGTGACAGACCCGGGGCTTCCCAGATCGCCGTACGGCAAGACCGACGTGGCCATTGCGCCATCGAACGGCAACCGGATGTATGCCCTGATCCAGACTGGCGGCGACGGCGTGAAGGGTCTCAAGTCCGAGGCACAAGGCTCGTTGTGGCGGTCAGACGATGCGGGCCGGACCTGGAGCAATGTGAGTTGGGATCGCCGCCTCATCGGACGCGCGGGCTACTACATCCGTATTCGTGTGTCGCCGGACGATCCGGACCACCTCCTGATCGCGAACAGTTCGTTGTGGCGCTCTCGTGACGGCGGCAAGATTTGGAGCAGCGGCGGCGGGGGGTGCGGTGACTGCCATGACATCTGGTGGGACACGACAGCCTCCTTGCCCGGCCATTACATCGTGACGGGTGACGGCGGAATGGGGATCTTCGGCTCGCCGCTCAACCCCACGGGCAACACCGGGGTCTCGCTTCCCATCGGACAGATGTATCGCGCGACCATCGACCAGCGCTATCCCTACTGGATCTACTCCGACCGGCAGGATGACGGCAGCATGCGGGTCGACAGTGCTCGCCCAATCGTGCCATCCAATGTTCCGTCGTACGCGCCGCCGCCACCACCGGTCGCGGCGCCCGCGGGGGGGCGCGGGGGTCGCGGGGGCGGCGGGGGTCGCGGCGGCCGCGGCGG
>JAHEFO010000312.1 GCA_024640135.1 Acidobacteriota bacterium | reverse complement strand
GGAAGGACAGAAGACACAGGGAAGTTTCGACCATTGTTCGCCTGAGGTACGCCATGAGAAGAATTCTGTACTCACTTGTCATCTCCAGCACGCTCATGTCCACAGCCCATGCCCAACAGTGGCCCACCTGGCGTGGGCCCTCGGCGTCGGGAGTCTCGACTGAGGAAGGCCTCCCGGTCGAATGGAGCGACACGCAGGCGGTCGCCTGGAAATCGCCGCTCCGCGGCCGGGGGATTTCATCGCCAATCGTGTGGGACGACCTGGTGTTTGTCACCTCGCAGGTGGGCACGGGCGATGTGCGCCCCGGTCCACGTCTCGTCCAGAGCGGCGATCCGCTTGGGGCCGGAGAGCGGCCGCTTGGCGTGGATCCGGACGCCGCCGAAGGTCAGGTCGGGTTCCTCGTGACGGCGATCGACCAGTCCAGCGGGAGACGGGCCTGGGAGTTCGAACTGCCCGCCGAGGGCGCGTTGCCGGCCGTGCACGAGAAACATAACTTGGCGTCATCAAGCCCGGTCACGGACGGCGAGCGGGTGTACGCGTGGTTTGGCACCGGGCAGATTGTCGCCGTCGACTTCGCCGGCAAAGCCGTGTGGACGAAGCACCTGGGTGAGGAATACGGAGCCTTCCAGATCAACTGGGGCCACGGCAGTTCGCCCGCAGTCCACGGAGACACGCTGGTCCTGGCCTGTTACCACGAACGAGCGTCCTACCTGCTGGCACTCGACGCACGCACGGGGGCGGTGCGGTGGAAGGTCGACGCACCGGCGGGCGTCACCTCCTACTCCACGCCACTCATCGTCGACGCAGGCGGGAAGGCCGAGGTCATCGTCAATTCCAGCACCGGCATCAGCGGGCACGACCTCGACACCGGTGCCCGCCGCTGGTTCGTCGAGGAAGCCAATCGCTTTCCCGTGCCGATGCCGCTCTTTCACGATGGCGTGATCTATACCAGCCGCGGCTATCGCAGCAGCCCGTTCTGGGCAATTCGTCCGGGCGGTTCGGGCGACGTGTCGGAAAGCCACGTCAACTGGCGCGTTCCGTCGGGCGCGCCGTATATCTCTTCGCTTCTGTACTACAACGGCCTGATCTACATGGTGGGCGACGTCGGCGTGCTGACGGTGACCGATGCACAATCAGGCGCCCGGGTATTCCAGGAGCGTATTGGCGGCGTCTACACGGCATCACCCGTTGCGGGAGACGGAAAAGTCTATCTGGTGAGCGAGGACGGCGAAACGATTGTGCTGGCGGCCGGCCCCAGCCCGCGGGTGATCGCGCGAAACACGCTCAACGCCCGGCAGCTCGCATCGCCGGCCATTGCGGGTGGGCGGTTGTTCATTCGTTCGGACGCCGACATCTATGCCATCGGCAGGTAGGACTGCGGCCCCTAAGCGGATCGGGCCGGTCGTTCGTATTGATTCAGGAGGGAGATTCCTTTATGCGCGCAGTGCTCAGCCTGACCTCGCTACTCGCGTTGGCCACGGGGACCGCGGTCCTTGCGGACGACAACTGGCCTCATTGGCGTGGCCCCAGCCACAACGGCGTCAGCACGGAAACTGGGCTGCCGGTCACCTGGGGCGCCACCTGCGGCTCGGACGCGCCCGACCCGGCCCCGGTCACCACGGAGACACCGGATGGAGCCAGCCTGAGGCCGCAGCGCGGCGGACGAGGCGGGGCGCGCGGCGGTGGCCAGCAGGGGCGGCCGATCACACCGTTCGTGTGCGACGACATCAAGACCAACAACGTGGCCTGGCAACTCCCGCTGCCGGCCTACAGCGGATCAACGCCCATCATCTGGGGTGACACGATCTTCCTCAATGTGGCGACGGCGACCAGCTCCGGCGCGCTGGAATTGTGGGCGATCGATCGTCGGACACAGTCCGTGTCCTGGAAGCGCCCGCTCGCCGACTCGAACCACATGGAACGCAAACAGAACATGTCGTCGCCCTCGCCGGTCACCGACGGCCGGCATGTCTGGGCCATGACGGGGGTCGGGGCCCTCAAGTCATTCGATTTCGCCGGCAAGGAAGTCTGGTCGCGCAACATTCAGGACGACTACGGCCGGTTTGGCCTCAACTGGGGCTACGCCTCGTCCCCACTCCTGAACGACGACGCCCTCTACGTGCAGGTCCTGCATGGCATGAAGACGGACGACCCCTCGTACGTGCTCAAGATTGACGCGATGACCGGCAAGACCATCTGGCGCGTGGAGCGGCCGACCGCCGCGGTCATGGAATCACCGGACTCGTACACCACGCCGGCGTGGTTCTCGGGGAATGGACGCGAGGAGTTGATCATCACGGGTGGCGATGTCATTTCCGGCCACAATCCCGAGACCGGTGCCGAGTACTGGCGCGCCGACATCCTGAACCCCCGCCGTGACCGCAACTATCGCATCGTCGCGTCCCCGACCATCGTGGGTGACCTGGTCATCGCGCCCAGCCGCAACAACCCGCTGACCGCCATCCGGCCCGGAGGCAGCGGTGATGTCGCGGGGTCTCACGTGGCCTGGACCTTCGCACAGGGCCCGGACGTGCCAACGCCTGTCAGCGATGGCACGCTGCTCTACGTCGTGCGGGATGGCGGCGTGGCGTTCGCACTTGACGTCGCGACGGGCGAGACGGTGTACGGCCCGGAGCGCCTGCCATCGGGCACCTACAGCGCGTCACCGATCCTGGCGGATGGCAAGATCTATGTCACGACCGAAGAAGAGGGCGTCACGACCGTCTACCGTGCAGGGCCCACGTTCGAGATCCTGGCGTCGAATCGGCTTGCCGATGACTGCTCGCCCTATTGCCTGAGCACAGTCGCGATCTCGCAGGGCCAGCTCTTTGTCCGGACTGCGTCATTTCTCTGGGCCATCGGCGAACGAAGGACCGGCACGCAATAACAGTCGGTCCCGTCGGACGTTGACGATCAGGGGTCCCGGCGCCACCACCGGACCCGTCGCGCGCCGGACTGCCGCAGGAGAAACTGGTGCCACTCGTCACGCCCGGCGGTCACCTGCAGTGGGCGCAGCGCAATCAGGCCCGTGCGGCCGATGGACTTTTCGAGGTACGCGCGCTCCGCGAGTTGTGCCAGAAGCGTCTCGTCTGCGGGCAACTCAAGCCCTTCCTCGCGGGCCATGAGCATGCCCTTGGCGCGAATGGACAATTCGAGATCGAGCCGTAGCAGGCAGAACATGTCGGCGACAATCGGCCCGGCAAAACGCGATTTGAGTTCACTGAGGTACTGGCCGAGGCGCGTCGTGCCGAAATGACTCGACGTCACGAGTTGCAGCAGTTCGACATCGAGGTCAAGGCCGTCGCCCATCCACTCCCGGGTGGCTTTCTCGCTGCGCGAGAACACGGCCAGGGCGATGGCCGGCAGCACCAGCAACCCCAGGGCCGCCGACGCGATGGGTGACACCCTCGCGTGATTGAACGCCGAGTGCAGCACCACTGCGACCACCCAGCCCGGCCACAGCGCGCAGACCACATGCCTGGACGACCGCTCGAGCAGCGCCTTGGCGACAATCGCGACGATGGCGGTCGTCGTCGCATGAACCAGGGCGGTGCCGAACCCGCGGACCACCCAGAGCCAGAGGCCCTCATCGGCGAAGGCCCTGAGGTACTCAAGGTTCTCCACCACTGCGAAGCCCGCACCGATCGCGAAACCGACGATGGCCGCGTCGACGAGGAAACCAATCTGCCTTCGCCAGAACACGTAGACCAGGAATCCCGCCTTCAAGGTCTCCTCGGTCAGCGGCGCGACGTAGCGTGAGAACGGCTCGAGCGCGAGGCCGGTCACGTCGAAGAGCCAGCCGTGCAGCCAGGTGGCGGCCAGCGCCGCAAGCGCGCCGGCACCCAGGGCCCGCAAGAGTGTGGGTGTCGCGACAAGCTTGAATGAGTCGACCAGAACGAGTGCCAGCAGAAAGGTCGAAACCGGCAGCAGGGCCACTGCGGCGATCAACAGGAGTCACCCACCGCGCGACTCTACCTCAGGACCCGAAGCGAAATCATCGCCTCGCGGGCCGGCCGGCGGCCGCGCTCCAGAGTCACGCCCGCGCCCGCGGACATCGTCATATCGAGTGTGGACAGCACCGTGAACCGGAAATCCAACTGGCCACCAGCCGACATCACGCGCCGCCGCAGGCCGGGCCGATCGAGATTGGTCACGAGTCCACTGACGAACACGGCAGGCCGCATCCAGCTCAGATAGG
>JAHEFO010000311.1 GCA_024640135.1 Acidobacteriota bacterium | reverse complement strand
GAAGATCGCCGTGTTCGCGCCGATCCCCAGTGCCAGCGTGAGGATCGTGACCAGGGCAAACGCCGGCTGACGACGAAGCGACCGCAGGGCGAACCGGAGATCTTGCCGAAAGGTGTCCATCACCAGCCTTAGACGAGGGTCGAGCGCTTCAAGTTGAATTGAGGTTGACGCGTTCCGCGTGACGGGTGACAGTTACGCGTGTGACGAAGTCCACCCTGATGTGGGGAGCCCTCGGTCTGATGGGCCCGGTCGTTGCGATCCTGGCATTTCGGCCGCAGAGCCCGGTGATCCCGGGCGAGTCCTTCGATGTCCTGATCTCGAATGGCCGGCTTCTGGACGGCAGTGGCAATCCCTGGTTGCGCGAAGACATCGGTATCGTTGGCGACCGGGTGGTCGCGCGCGGTCAATTGCCCGGTGCGACGGCGCCGGTCGTGATCGATGCCGCCGGCCTTGTCGTCTCGCCTGGATTCATTGATTCGCATTCCCATGCCGCGGCCAACCTGAGACGCGAGGAACTGCGCGATGCGCGAGCCCTGTTGTTGCAGGGCGTCACCACCATTGTCGGAAATCCCGATGGCGGCGGACCGGTCAATCTGGACGTTCAGCGGAAGGAACTCGAGGCCGGGGGCGTGGGCGTGAACGTGGCCCTGCTGATTGGTCACGGCACGGTGAGGGCCGCGGTGATGGGCTCGTCGATTGGCGATCCCGACCGTGCCGAACTGGCGCGGATGGAGGCGTTCGTGACCAAGGCGGTGGCCGACGGCGCCTTCGGCTTGTCCAGCGGGCTGTTCTACGAACCCGGCCGCTACGCGACACTCGACGAAGTCATCGCGCTCGCGCGCCTCGCGGGCGGCGTCTACACGAGTCATATTCGTGACGAAGGTAACTACGGCGCCGGAGTGGTGGCGTCAGTGGGCGAGGTGATCAGGGTGGCTGAAGAAGCCGGAGTCCGCGGCGTCGTCACCCATATCAAGGCATTGGGGCCTGACTCATGGGGTTTGTCGACGGCGATCGTGGCTGATCTCGAGGCCGCTCGCGCGCGCGGTGTCGAAGTGTTTGCGGATCAGTATCCCTACGAGGCGTCATCGACGAGTCTGGGCGCGGCGGTGTTGCCCGGCCCCTCGAGTCCGGATGCCATTCGGCCGCGGCTGGCCGAACCGCCTTCGGCCGATCAGTTGCTGACGGAAGTGACCGAGCACATTCGACGGCGTGGCGGTCCGGCCTCCATCGTCATCGCATCCGGGCGGGGAGCGCCGGGCGAGGCGGGGAAGAACCTGCAGCAGATAGCCGCCGCGCGCAACGTCTCGCCGGCTCGCGCGGCCATCGACATCCTGCTCGAGGGCGGGGCGTCGATAGTGTCGTTCAATATGTCCGAGGACGACATTCTGCTCTTCATGCGCCAGCCCTGGACCATGACGTCGTCGGATGGCGAGTTGTCGCTTCCCGGTCCAGCCAGGCCGCACCCGAGAGGGCATGGGACGTTTGCGCGCAAGCTTGCTGTCTACGTGCGGGAGCGCGGCGTGCAGACGCTGGAGGATGCGGTGCGGGCGATGACATCGCTGCCGGCGCGCGTATTTGGTCTGACCGGCCGCGGTGAATTGCGCGCCGGCGCCTTCGCCGACCTGGTCGTGTTCGATCCGGCCGCCATTCAGGATCACGCGACCTACGAAGACCCCTTCGCGTTTGCCACCGGCGTGCGGTGGGTGCTGGTCAACGGTCAGGTCGTGGTGTCTGACGGCGTTCCGAACGGAACGCTCATGGGCAGGGTTCTGAGGAAATGAAGCTGTCTTCCCAGCTCCTCAACTCCCCATCCCTGGATGATAAACTTTCGCCCTCAGGAGACTTTCAATGAAATTGTTCACCCGCGTATTGGCGCTTGTCATCGTTGGAACGGTGTCGTTTGGAACGCAGTTCGGCCAGGTGTCCGCGCAGGACCGGTTGGACAAGATGCCAGGCGTGGACCAATACCGCAAGATGCAGACGGCTCTGAACGGTGGCGCCTATGTCTCCGGCGCGATCCGGCCTGCCTGGAATGCCGATTCCCGGAGCTTCACCTATACCTTCGCCGACAACCGGTATCGCTTTGATGTGACGACGATGGCCGCGGTGAATGAAGGGCCGGTGCCCGAAGGGGCCGGGGGACGGGGAGGTCGTGGCGGCCGCGCCGCTGGTCCGCCGGCCGGACGCGGCGGGCGCGGCGCCGCCGCAGCGACGGGGTTGGGTGGATGCCCGGTGGAGCGCGTGGAGCGGGGACGCCAGGCGACGTGTTACGGCGCACCCGATGGATCGATGCGCGCCATGTACAAGGACCGGAACATCTGGATCGCGAACGCGGATGGCAGCGGAGAAAAGGCGCTGACCACTGACGGCAGTGTCGAGAACCGGATCAAGTACGGGACGGGCAGCTGGGTGTATGGCGAAGAACTGGGGCAGACCACGTCGATCTGGTGGTCGCCGGACTCGTCCAAGCTTGCGTTCTATCGCTTCGACGAAAGCAAGGTGAAGGACTTCTATCTTCAAATGGCGCAGACCGACATCCAGAGTCAAATCGACGTCGAGGCCTATCCGAAGGCCGGGGCGCCGAACCCGGTGGCCGACATCTTCATCTACGACACGAAGACCGGCAAGACGACCAAGATGGACGTGCGTGACGGGCGACCGTTTACCGACATTCCCGAGGACGGATCGGCATTCACCAACGACAACGTCGGACACTACGTCTATCGCATCAACTGGGCGCGCGACAGCAGCGAGCTGCTGATGAACCGCACCAATCGCCGGCAGAACAAGCTCGAGATGGCCGGGTGCCTGCCCTCGTCGGGTGAATGCCGGGTGATTCTGTCCGAGGAGTGGCCCACTGGCTGGGTGGTCAATTCGCCGCCGATGGAGTACTTGAGTGACAACAAGCGGTTCATCTGGACGTCGGAGCGCAACGGCTGGAAGAACCTGTATCTCTACGACCTCACCACCGGCCGGCTCATCACGCCGCTGACTCAGCACACCACATTCGAGGTGGCGGGGATCACCAAGGTGGATGAGGAGGCGGGTGTGGTCTATTACACCGCGCGATCCGGCGACAACTGGATGAAGGTGCAGCTGCATCGCGTCGGCCTGGACGGCACGGGCGACGTGCGGCTGACCGATCCGACGTTCACCCACACGGTTTCGATCTCAACCGACAACAGGTTCATCGTTGACACCTACCAGACGCACAAGGATCCGCCGGCGTCGCAGCTGCTCGACGGCGCCGGGAAGGTGCTCGAGCAGATCGCCTCGAGCGACATGACGACGTTCAACGCACTGGGGTTGAAGAAGACCGAGCAGTTCACGTATCTCGCCGCGGATGGGAAGACGACGCTGTACGGCATGATCAGCTTTCCGGCCGACTTCGATCCGGCAAAGAAGTACCCGGCGCTCGCATCGGTGTATGGCGGCCCTGGGTCCTCCGTGACCAATGAGAACTTCGCCACGCCGAACCCGACCGCCAATTACGGCTTCCTGCTGTTGCAGCTCAGTTCGCGGTCCGCGCCCGGCCAGGGCAAGCGGACCCTGGATGCGGCGTATCTCAGTCTGGGCGTGACCGAGATGGACGACATGGCGCTGGGGGTGAAGGCACTGTGGAGCCGGCCGTACTACGACAAGGAGCGCGTCGGCATCTACGGCACGTCGTATGGCGGCTATTCGTCGGCCTTGTCAATTCTCAGGCACCCTGACGTCTGGGCCGCGGCGTCGGCCTCTTCGTCACCGACGTCCTGGTATCACTACGATTCCATCTACACCGAGCGGTACATGTGGATTCCGCAGGAGAACAAGGCCGGGTACGAAGCGGGCAACTCCATGAACTTCGCCAAGAACCTGGAAGGCCGACTGTTGATCTATTACGGCACGGCTGACAACAACGTCCACCCGAACAACTCCATGCAGCTCATCAAGGCGCTGCAGGCCGCCGGCAAGAGTTTCGAGGTGCAGGTGGGTCCGGACGCCGGCCACAGCGGCGTGAACAACGCCCGCATGATGGAGTTCTTCATCGAGAACCTCGTCATGCGCCCGGAGCGGCTGAAGGGGGCGTAGGAACAAAGACGTCCGCGGGTCCGTGGACCCGCGGACGTCCGGACGCAGCCAGCCGTCCTAGAACTTGCTCCAGAGGAACTGGTTCGTGACCTCGTGGTGGAACTGGACTTCTGCCGCCTTGATACGCGAG
>JAHEFO010000088.1 GCA_024640135.1 Acidobacteriota bacterium | reverse complement strand
CGTGATCACGGCCATCAACACCGAGCTCGAGCGCCTGCGCCCGGTGCTCTCGGCCTATCAACAGGAGCCGAATCCGTGAAGACGACCAGCCCGGTGACGGATATGACGCGAGGGATCTGGCAGGAGAACCCGGTTCTCGTCCAGTTGCTCGGTCTGTGCCCCGCTCTGGCCGTCACCAATTCGGTGGCCAACAGCCTGGCGATGGGGCTTGCGACCACCTTCGTGCTCCTGGGCTCGAGTGTGCTGGTCTCCAGCGCCAGGCGTCTCGTGCCGACCGAAGTGAGAATCTCGACCTACATCCTGATCATCGCCACCTTCGTCACGGTGGCTGACATGGTCCTGCAGGCCGTGGTGCCGGACATCCACAAGGAACTTGGTGCGTTCGTCGCGCTGATCGTCGTCAACTGCCTGATTCTGAGCCGGCAGGAAGCGTTTGCCTCGAAGCGGCCGGTCGGACGTGCGGCGCTTGACGCACTTGGATACAGCATCGGGTTCACGATTGCGCTGGTCATCATGGGGTCGGTCCGTGAACTCCTGGGCAGCGGGACGTTGCTCGGCTGGCCGGTCTTCGGTCCGTCATTCGAGCCGTGGGTGATCATGATCCTGCCCCCTGGCGGGTTTCTCACGCTCGGCCTGCTGTTGGTGTTTCTGAGCTGGTGGCAGGAGCGGAGCGTGCGGTCCGTTGTTGATGACGCTGCCGCAACCGGACGGAAGGTGGCGTGATGGCAGAACTGGTCTGGATCTTCGTCTCAGCCGCGCTCGTCAACAACTTCACGCTGGCGCTCTTTCTCGGCTTGTGCCCGTTCTTCGGCGTCTCCCGCGAAGTGGGGACGGCCGTTCGTATGGGGGCCGCCAACCTGTTCGTGCTGGTGATTACCTCGTTTGTGGCCTGGGGGCTCAACACTTACGTGCTTGGCAGCGCGCCGTATCTCCGGCTGATCTCGTTCATCGTGGTCATTGCCTCACTCGTGCAGATTGTCGAGATGGCCATCAAGAAACTCAGTCCTGCGCTGTTCCGTCAGCTGGGGATCTTCCTGCCGCTCATCACCACCAACTGCGCAATTCTTGGATTGGCCATCTTCCAGACGAACCGCGGCTATGGCCTCGTGGAGGGACTGGTGTTCGCGCTTGGCGCCGGTGCCGGGCTCACCCTGGCCCTCGTGCTGATGGCCTCGCTCCGCGAGACGCTGGACCTGGCCGATGTGCCAAAGGTGTCGCGCAATATGGGCCTGGTGCTGATTACCGCCGGGGCGCTGTCGCTGGCGTTCATGGGTTTTGCGGGGTTGTTCAGTGCGGAGTAGACGATGATCGGCGTCATCGGAGGCATCGTGGTGGTGGCCGGACTGTTCGTGCTGTTCGGGCTCTCGAATCGAGGCGCCCGTCGTGGCGGGTCATGCGGCGTCTGCCCTGGCGGCTGTGTCGAGTGCGAAGAGTTGGCGCCGGAATCGTCACTGGAGGTGAATCGTGTCAGGCAATAGTCAGACTGGACTCCGTCCCACACGGCGAGAGCTGCTGTTGCTGGGTGTTGGCGCATTTGCCGTCGCGGCCTGGCCCGCCGCTGGCCGGCGGTCGGTGGTGCGCCGCAGCGTCCCCGTCATGGGGACGGTCGCTGATCTCGCCGTTGTGCACGGTGATCGCGTGCGGGCGAATGAAGCGATCAATGCCGCGATCGCCGACCTCCAGCAGGTAGAGCGATGGATGACGCGGTTTGATTCGACGTCTGATGTCGGCCGCGCGAATCTGGCGGCGGCCACTGAGGCGACGATCGTGTCGCCGGCGACTGCTGCTGTGGTGGCCGCGGCGCTGGACTGGGCAAACCTGAGCGACGGCGCCTTCGATCCCTGCCTCGCGCGCACCATCGAAGCCTGGGACGTGGCACGCCGCAGTGACCCTCCTCCGGCCGCGGCCTTCGAACGGTTGGCCGGGCGCCGCCTGTACCATGCGCTCGACGTCGATACCTTGCGCGGCCAGCCGGCCCTCCGGTTCGGAGATCCGGACGTTGGCCTCGATCTTGGCGGGATCGCCAAGGGATACGGCGTCGACCGTGCGGTCGCCACGCTGCGTCAACACGGCATCTCGCAGGCCATCGTCAACGTGGGCGGTGATTTGTACGCGGCCGGCTCGGCTGAAGACGGTGAGCCGTGGCGCGTCGCGGTCCGCTCACCCGACCAGCCGGATCATGTCGTGGCCACTCTGAATGTGCAGGACCGTGCGATTGCCACGTCAGGGTCGTACCTGCAGTATTTCGAGAGCCGCGGTCGTCGCTACCATCACCTGATGAATCCGGACACCGCGGCGCCGAGAGACTGCTCGATGAGGAGCTTGACGGTGTCGGCCGACACGTGCATGGCCGCTGACGCCGCCGCCACGGCGCTGTTTGGCGGGACCGACGCCGACACTGCCCGTGTTGTGGCCCGACGCCCACTCTCGGTGCATGTCGAGATGGTGATCTAGACGAGCCATCGAGCTGCTCCGGAACGCGACGCGTCGTGACCCGCGACGCGGCGCTTGTGGATCTCACGGTGGTTCGGGTGCCGCAGTGATAAAATCTGAAAGTCTTCTGTCTCCCTTCCGACCAGTGATCCCAATATGCCATTCGTTGATCGCCTCCTCCCGCTCCGCGCCCGCAAGGGCATCCGCCGCACGCACGGTCTCGACGATCTGACGCTGGACACGTTTGCGGCGACCCATCCAGATCTCGGCGCCGCCGTCGATGCCGCACTGGAGGAATTCGAGCGGATTCGAGACGACATCGCCGACTTGCTGGATCTGGACGAAGGCGATCAGGTGCGGGCCGTGCAGGCGGGTTTCGTCAACTTCTACCCGGAAGATGGGGTGAATCCCTACGTCGCACTCGCGGCGCGCGGGCCGTGGATCGTCACCCTCAAAGGGGCGGTGGTGTACGACACCGGCGGCTACGGCATGCTGGGATTCGGCCACTCGCCGCAGCCGATACTCGACGTGATGGCACGGCCGCAGGTGATGGCCAACATCATGACGCCTCAGGTGGCGCAGTGGCGCTTCGATCGCGTCATTCGACGTGAAATCGGTCACAGCCGTGAGGCTGGCTGCCCGTTCAGCCAGTTCATGTGTCTCAACTCAGGCTCGGAGTCGGTTACGCTGGCCGCTCGCATCGCCGACACCAACACCAAGGCCATGACGGACTCAGGGGGCCGGCACGCGGGGCGTACGGTCAAACGTCTGGCCATGGCTGGCGGTTTCCACGGACGCACGGACCGCCCGGCGCTGTATTCGGACTCCAGTCGCAAGAACTATCGGAAGTACCTGGCCAGTTATCGGGGCGAACACAGCGTGATTGCCATCGCGCCGTACGATGTCGAGGCGCTGCGGCAGGCCTTCGAGGATGCTGATTCGGAAGGATGGTTCATCGAGGCGATGCTGCTCGAGCCGGTGATGGGCGAGGGCGATCCCGGGCGCAGTCTGCCCGTGGAGTTCTATTCCGAGGCACGGGCGCTGACGGCAGCGCACGGTTCACTGCTGGTCGTCGATTCCATTCAGGCCGGGCTGCGCGCGCATGGCGTCTTGTCCATCGTCGACTATCCGGCGTTCCGCGACGCGGGCCCGCCCGACATGGAGAGCTACTCCAAGGCATTGAACGCCGGCCAGTACCCTCTGTCCGTGCTGGCGCTCAACGAGCGCGCGGCCGGTATCTACCAGCGCGGCACCTACGGCAATACCATGACCGCGAACCCACGCGCTCTCGACATCGCCTGCTCCGTGCTGGAAATGCTGACGCCGGCCCTGCGCGAGAATATCCGCCGGCGCGGCCGCGAGGCGGTGGAAAAACTCCAGCAACTCAGGGCCGAGTCCGGCGGTCTCATCACCAACGTTCAGGGCACCGGACTGCTGTTTTCGTGTGAACTCGATTCCCGCCTCAAGGGATACGGTTCTGGCTCCATCGAGGAATGGCTGCGCGAACGGGGCCTCGGCGTCATTCACGGCGGTGCCAACTCGCTGCGCTTCACGCCGCCGTTTGACCTGGACGGCAGCGAGGTCGACCTGATCGTGACGATGGTCAGACAGGCGCTGCTGGACGTTGCGCCGCCGCGCTGACCGGCGTGCCCCGTCAAGGCGGCACGCCGATCGTCACGCGCGCCTCACCACATGAGCCTGAGACCGAGGCGCGCCTGCCGCGGGTTGCGAATGGCCTGAGGGTCGCCGTAGTCAACGCCCGTGATTTTCCCGTAGTCGATTATCGTCGAGGCATTGAACACGTTGAACACGTCGAGGATCAGGCCGAAGCGGGTGGTTCGACCGACATCGAACGTCTGCTCAAGCCGAACGTCCAGCAGGCTCGCGTTGTCGGTCCGGCTCGACCCGCGCGGCTCGGCGAACACATTGAACGGCCCCTGGGGCAGGTCGGTGACGACCAGTTCACGCGTGTACGGCGTCCCCTTGGCGTAGCTGTAGAAGCCGCTTGTGGAGAGCCCGAACGGGAAGACGTAGGTGCCCTGCACCTTGAGCTGCAACGGCGGGCTGACCAGGTCGAGTCCCTTGGCGTTGATCAGGCCGTTTGGGTTATCGAACAGGTCCGTCGTGGACGCTGCGACCGTCGGCTGAACGACCTCCATCTCGGACACGACAAGCGACGCCACGCCCTGCCAGTTGTTGCTGAACCGTTTCGACGCCGTCAGTTCGAGGCCCTTGTAGGTGCGCTCGTTTCCGGTCGGATTGGTCAGCAGGTTACGGGACAGTCCGATCGTGTCCGGGTCCTGGGAGAACACGGTGAGCATGCCGTCGTCGCCTGTGCCGGTCGCGCCGTCCGGACCGGGGTCTACGATATCGACCGGCGTGTAGCGGTCGAAGGGCACCCCGGCATCGATGGTGGCCGCCAGGTCAATGTCCTTGCGATAGATGAGGTTGGCGCTCAACTGGATGGTTCGCGTGACTTCGTGGCTCAGGCCAACCATGAATTCGTCGGTGTACGGCCGCCGCAGGTCCTTGTCCACCGGGTTGAGTTGGCCACCGAATGAGAAGAGCAGGCGTCCGTCCTCACCAATCTGGAACAGCTTGTCCTGGTTCCTGTCGAACCAGAGCGTGACGTAGTTGAGCGGGAACGCCGGGTTCGAGACGAAGAGGCCGAAGCTGGGCAGCTGATGGTAGTAGCGGGACGCGCCGGCTCGAAGAATCGTGCGCCCGCTGTCGGACAGGCCGTACGCCAGGGCGAACCGTGGCTCGATCGTATTCCAGTTGACGAGCTCGGTGGCTGGCAGGGTCGTGGCTTCGAGGGCCGGGAATCGCGCGGCGATCGCTGTTCCAGCCCACCGGCCGCCGCTCACGTCCTGCGCCGGCGTGCCTGCCACCGTTCGCGTGAACCGCGCGCCGACGTTGAGGGTCAGCCGGCTCCCAATGCTCCAGTCGTCCTGCGCATAGAGCGCCGTCATGTCGTTGTCCCAGACCGCGAGTGACGGTGTACTGAGGAAGCGGACAGCGAACGTGTTTCCGCGCAGCGTATGCAGGCGGTGGTCTTCGAAGTCGTCAAAGAGAATCTTCGATGTCGTGGGCGTGTACTCGAAGCCGACCTTCACGTCATGTCGGCCAGCCGCATTCGGGATGAACCACTCGAGGGAGCCCGAAATGCTCAGGTTGTCGTTGTCCTGCACACGCGTGCCGTCGCCCAGATTCTGCGATCGCTGGCCAGTCGCGAGGTCCACAATCGGCGGCCGGGTGGCGCCGGGCTGCGGCAGTTGATCGAAGCCGTGAGCCGCCTTCATCACATTCAGCTCGGCCAGGAGGCTCTTGCCGAGAATGCCGGACCAGTTGATGCCGCCCGACACGGCGTCCACAGGTCGCACCGCCGTCGCATTCACGTCGAGTGCGAGCGAGGGGGCGAATGCATACAGGAAGTGGCTCACGTCCTGTTCGAAGCGTGTGGCCACACCTGTGAAGCGGTGGTCCGCGTTCGCTTGCCAGGTGAGCTTGCCCGACAGCGAGGAGATCTCATTCGTGATATCGGCCGGAAAACCGAACGCCGTCGAGGTGTCATCGAGCCACCGGGCCGAGCCGTACCACCACAGGCGATCGCGGACAATACGTCCGCCGAGGCTCGCGGTGACCTCAGAGCTCTTGATGCTCCGGTTGGTCGACTCGATGCCGTACCTGTTCCGGATGTCCACCCCGTTGGTGCTCTGGAGCGCGTCACTCGAATAGTAGCCGCCGAAGATGCCGCTGAAGTTGTTGCCGCCGGCCTTGGTGATGGTGTTGAAGAAGCCGCCCTGAAACGGAATCTCGGCCGGCTTGGCCGACTTGACCACCTGCACTTCGGCAATCGTGTCGTACGGCATGTAGCTCTGCATGTTCCATTGGCCGGCCGGGTCGGTGACATTGGCGCCGTCCAGGCTGTAGGAGTTGGCACGCTCGCCGGCCGAGAGCACCGTTTGCACTTCGATCACGCCGGGCTGGTAGATGCCCATGTTGTTGCCGCTCTGCACGCCGGGGATCGTGGCAAACAGGTTGTTGACGCCACGGGCTGTCGGGATGTTCTCCGATAGGGCCGACGTATAGGCGAATGCCAGCTTCGCGCTGCGCGGGTCGATGAGTGGCGCTTCTGCCGTCACCGTGACCATGGCCTGGGTGCCGGCGAGCTCGAGCACGACGTCCTCTCGCGTCGTCTGGCCGACTCGCACGACAAGATCGGTGCTTCGCACCCGCCGGAAGCCCTGCAGCACGAACTCCACCTCGTAAACGCCGGGTGACAGTCGCGCGAGGCGGAAGTACCCGCGCTCATCCGTGTACACCGTGAAATCGCGCTGAATCAGCGACGGACTGTTGGCGATCACCTGCACGCCCGGCAACACACCCCCGCTTGGATCGGCGACCACGCCGTCAATGGTGCCCGTCGTTGTCTGTCCGGCAACACCAGACGGGAACGCCAGCAGGCCAAGCACGTTGAAGATCAACAGAATTGCAAATCGCTTCATGGAATCCTTTCTAAAATCGGTCCTATTTTTACACGATTTGTGCCAGTTCACCTCGGTGCAGGCGGACTCAGGAGCCGGGGTTCAGGTCGCGGGACGCCGCTGTTGGTGTGGAATAATCCGGGCCAATGAGGAAAGTGTTCACTGTGGTTCGAAACCTCGCGGTTCTGAGCTTCTTCATCGCCCTCAGCGTGATGCACACCTGGCCGCTGGCTGACGTGCCGGCCCGGCAGATCCACGCCCAGGGGGACGCCCAGCTTGGCATGTGGTCGCTCACCGAAATGTCCCGCCGGATCCTGATTGACCCCATTCACCTGATGGACGGGAACATCTTCTATCCGTTTCGGAACACGCTCGCGATCGTGGACCATCAGTTCTCCAGCGCGCTTCTGGCCGTCCCGCTCGAGGCCGCCGGCGCCAGCGGCGTGTACATTTACAACGTCACGCTGCTCGTCACGTTCGCGTTGAGCGGGTTCTTCATGTACCTGCTGGCGCGTCGGCTCACCGGTTCGACGGGCGCAGCCGTCGTGGCGGGCTGCGTTTATGCCTTCAGCGGCTACCGGGCGCTGCACCTCGCCCACGCCCATCTTCTGGCGACTCAGTGGCTGCCGTTGTCGCTGCTGGCGCTCCACCGATACGTCGAGCGCCCGACCTGGATGCGATGGGGGGGACTTGCTGTCGCCACATTGCTTCTCGCCCTTGCGTCGTGGCACGTCGCAATCATCGGCGCCATCGGTGTCGGGCTCGTCGCAGTCTGGGTGTTCTCGGGGGACGTCGTGCGGGCCCGCCGGCCCCTGGTTGGCCTGCTGCTTGTGGCTGTGCTGTGCGGCCTGGCTCTCGTGCCGTTCGCGGATGCCTACATGCGGATGGGCGAGCAATGGCCGCCGCTCACCGGGCAGGGGCGCGAGACCCTGGGGACCATCGCCAGCATGTCGGCTAACCTCGCCGGTCTGGTGGCGCCGGCCGCGACGTCGGCGACGCCCTACAAGGCGTGGCTGGCCTCGTTCGACCAGAGCCAGCCTGGCGTATTCCCCGGCTTGGCCGTCATCGCACTCATCCTGCCGGCACTGATGATGCTCAGGCGGCTGAAGGCCCCGCGGTCAATGGCCCGCGACGTTGTGCGCGTGTTCCTGCTTGGCACAACGGCATTGGTCGTGCTCGTCATCGTGGCGGCCGTCGTCGGCCCCCCCGGCGAGTCCGTTGTCAGGCTACTCAGGCCGGTGGCGCCGTTCGTGTTGTTTGGCGCGGCGCTCGCGGCCGTGGGGCTGGCCGCCGGCCGCCGGGCGGGCGGCCCGGACGACCCGCTGCGGGTGGTTCTGACCTACACCGTTGTTTCGATAGCGGGCGCCCTCCTGGCCCTGGGACCGCGGGTGTTCGTCGGGTCTGTCGACGTGGGCTCCGGTCTGTGGCGTTTCGACTTGTTGCCCGTGCGGCTGTTGATCCGCGCGCCCGAGCGGTTGTCGCTACTGCTGACACTGGGCACGTCGGTCCTTGCCGGCATCGGAATGGCACGCCTGTTGAGAGGCCGTTCCGCGCAGGTGGCCGCTGGCCTTACGGTCGTGTTGCTCCTGGTGGTCAACGCGGACCTGCGCTTCACCACGCCGGACCTGCGTGCCGTGCCCGGTCCGACCGACGCGGACCGATGGCTCGCTCAGGAGCCGGACGAGGGCGCGGTCATCGACTACCCGTTGCACTGGAGCAACTTCTGGGCGATGTACGCGAGCCAGTACTACGGCCGCCGCGTCGTCAACGGGACGGGATACCTCATTCCCAGCTCGTACTTGTCGCTGCAAGGTCAGCCAGATTTGTCGGTTGAGCAGTTGGCTGTCCTGTCGGAGCACTTCCATCCACGCTTCGCCGTGGTCCGGACGGATCTGTACGCCCCTGCTGAGCGGACCAGGGTCCTGGCGGCAATCTCCGGCCAACCCGGCTCGCTGCGTGAGCGCGCCCGCTTCGGGTCCGAGTACATCTTCGAGGTCGTCGATCAGGGCCGCGGCCAGGAGCTGGTCCGGCGATGGCCGGCCGGCGAACTGCGGGAAAGACGCGAACTGCGGATCGACGCGCTGGTCACGGAAGGCCGCTCAGACACGGTGGGTGAACTCGTCGTGGCGCTGAATGGCCGCGCGCTTCTCGAAGCGCCCGAGGCCGGCGGGAGCGAACCGGTGTCCTATCGCGTACCCTTCACGCCCGAGGATGTGGTGGAGGGGATAAACACCTTCGAGATCACGGCCTCGTACCGTTTTGCAGAAACGGCCGAGACACATCCGGTTGGTACCACCGGCACGCGACTGGCTGCGGATGTGGCCATCACGGCCGACCGCGAACGGGCGGTGGTCACCGTGAACGGGCGGGTGTTCCGGCCAGGGCGAGGCTACTTCCTCGTGGTTCTCGACCCGGTCACCGGTCGCATCGTGCAGACGGGCGGCTTCGACGTGTCGTGGAACCGGGAGGAGTCAGATGCGCTTGTGCGTTTTGTCGACGCTGTCCCGGCAGGGGCCGTCGTCGCGGTCACGACCGAGTTCGATGCCTCACGCGAGCTCACGGATGCCGCGGTCGAGGCGCTTACCAGCCTCGGTCTCGGCACCGATCTTCGCGGGCAATTCCAGGTCATGCATGCCGCCATCGGCGTCAAGGGCGCCGCGCCCGGCACGGCGCTGGAGGAAACGGACCGTCAGCATGCGAGCATCGCGGTTGGGCAGATGGACGGGCGCGTGGTGGAACTCGGCTCGCTGGTGGTTCGATAGCCGCGCGCCCGCGTTGTCGCCGGTTATCCTATCTGTCACACGATGAACATCCTCCTGGTCAACGCGCCGCACTCTGAAGACGGAGAACAAGTCCGCCGATTCTCCCGGCCGTGGGCGCCGCTGGACCTGCTCAACTGCGCGGCGTTGCTTCGGCGAGACGGCCACCTGGTCCGCCTGCTCGACTACCGGGCCGGCATCGTGCCTGAGACCAGCCGGAACGAGGCCGTGGCCGAGGCCGACCGCATCGTGGTCACGACGACGCCGCTGGACCGCTGGCAGTGCCCGACGCTCGACACCGACGCGACCTTCCGGTTCCTGCGGGGCTTTCCGGGCGAGAAGATGTGGGTGGCCGGCACGCATGGGACGATGCGCCCCGAGTGGATGCTCCGCGAGAGCGGGGCGGCCGGGTTGCTCATCGGTGAACCGGAAGCCGCCATTGGCCGCGTGGCCAGCCAGACTGCCGAGGCCGGCGGTCCCGGCATGGCGGTCATGCAGGCCGGCCGGCTCGTGGCTGAGCGGGCCGCGACGCTCGACTTGACGACCCTGCCGGTTCCGGCGTTCGACTTGCTCGACATCAAGCGCTACCACTACGAACTGCTCGGCGATCGGTTCCTGATTTTCGAAACCGCTCGCGGCTGCCCGTTCGGCTGCACGTTCTGCTCGCGCGAGATGTACGGCAAGCCCGTGCGCCAGAAGACGACCGAGCAGGTGTGCGGCGAAATCGACCGGGCGCTTGCCGAGACCGGATTTCGCCATGCGTACTTCATCGATCTCGAGTTCACGTTTTACCGGGAACCCGTCGTGTCGCTGTGTGAAGAAATACTGAGGCGCGGCTGGACCTTCCGCTGGACCTGCCAGACACGGTTCGACCAGATCGACGAGGCGCTGCTCCGGCTGATGAAGCGCGCTGGCTGCCGGCTGATTCATTTCGGTGTCGAGACCGGCGCTGAGCGCCACGTCAAGGCGCTGCGCAAGGGGCTGAAGCTGCAGCAGATTCGCGATCAGCACGCCCTCGTGCAGCGTTGCGGCCTGGCGACGGCCCTGTTCTTCCTGCTTGGCCATCCGGGCGAAACGGAAGACGAGCAGCGCGCAACCATCCAGCTGGCGTGCGATCTCAATCCCGACTACGCCTCCTTCAACATCGCGTCACCCTACCCAGGTACCCGATTTCACGAGGTGGCTGGCTCGTTCGAGGAGCCGTTCCCGGCGTTCGACCACCATTCCCACCACCTGGAGGCGCTCGATCGCATGCGTCGGCAGGCGCTCCGGAGCTTCTACCTGCGGCCCGGGTACGTGATGAGCCGGTTGCACCCACAGCGGCTGGGCAGCGCTCTGCGCGGTGCGCGCCTCCTCCGCCAGTTGATGCACTGAACGGCTAGGTCACGCGCGCGTGGCGCCGCCACCAGAGTCGGGCCAGGTTCGCGAACTTGTGTATCGCCTCGCGGCCCAGATTGAACTTGCTGTGACGATAGTCTTCACAGGCAACGGGAATCTGCACCGCGCGACCGCCGTCGCGGTGCACGTAGTACACAAGATCGAGCACGTAGGACGAGCCGTGGCTGATGAGCGACGCGTAGCGGCGCACGACAGACGTGCGATAGGCCTTGGCGCCGATCGAAAAGTCGGCGAACTCGATGCCCAGTATCCGTGACGCCAGCCCGACGAACACCTCCGATCCGAGCCGCCGGAACCGCGAGCGCTTCTGGCTGCCGCTGAACTTCGATCCCACGACAATGTCGCACGAGTCGAGGCGCCGTACGGCGGCATCGATGAAGGAGAGGTCAACGGCCAGGTCCATGTCCATTGAGACCAGCCGCTCGTAGCGCGCCATCTCGATGAAGCGCCGGAAGGCCAGGCCGACTCCGGGATTCGGAAGGTGAAAGAAGCGCACTTCAGGAATCTCGTCCGCCAGCGCCTCGCCGAGACTCACGGTCCCATCGGTCGAGCCGTTACTGCCGATGATGATTTCGACCCGGTCATACCGTTCGCGCAGGTAGGCGATCAGCTGCAGCGTGTTGGGCCGGATCAGCTCTTCTTCGTTGTAGACCGGGACGCCGACGGTCACCGACACGGGCGAGTCCACTAGCGTCGCGCTCCGGAAGTTCGTGGTGCACTGAGGGCGACGAGGCCTCCGTCACGGATCGCGGCCAGCCGGGTGGCCGCGTACCCGGCCCACTGGCTCGCCGGGAATGCCTCGATGACGTGCTGGTACGTCGTGGCCGCGTCATCGACGCGGTGCAGCCCCTCGAACGATTCGGCCATGCGAAAGTGTGCTTCACCAACGTGTTCGCTGTCTGGATAGCCGAGCAGGAACCCGGAAAAACGGGCCAGCGCGTCGTCCCAGGCTCCGGCTCGATACGCCGAAAGCGCGTAATAGTAGGACGAATAGTAGGCGGCCGCCGACGACGGCGCCATCGCCATCGACCGGAGGAGCAGCGGTTCGGCGGCGGAGTAGTCGCTGGCCATGAACCGTTCGAGGCCGTCCCGATGCGGCACCCAGGGGTCCGTGTAGGCGAGCCGGGCGCCGACGGCACCCAGCGCGAGGGTGACGACCACGGCGGGCGCCCACCATCTCCGCAAGGCGAAGCACGCATCGAGTGGGCTGGTGCCTGTGGCCGGCGCGGCCTGGGCGTCGTTCGGCTGACTGGAAGCGTCGTGAGCCGCGAGCTTCCGTTGCCGGGGCACGACCCGCCAGAGGCCAGCGACGATCAGCCAGAGCACGCTGAGGCCTGTGAGGATACTGCTTCCGGTGTCGACCGCCGTCGAGTCGTAGACGAGTCGGACGTCGGCCTGGGTCGGTACCACCAGCATGAACGACGGCGAGGCGAGCCAGACGGCGTCGGCTCCCTCCACACGCCAGCGCGGGTGATAGCTCACTTTGACCAGTAGCGGATGGCCAGGCCTCGTCGTGTGGATCCGGATCTCCTCGGGCGCCAATGTCGATGTGACCTCGACCGGCGCGTCCAGCGGGATTCGCGGAATCTGATCCGGAAGTGCCGTGACGTGCGTCCAGTTGCTGCCGGTGTCGCGTGCCGATCCGGCCCTCAGGACGGGAACCTCACCCGATCCGGGGCGCTTGAACCAGGCGAAGAAGTCGTTCTTCCAGTCCTGACTGTCGAGCACGACAGGTTCGTACCGCAGCGCTTCGACAAACGCGCCGCTCGCGCCCTCGACGTGGAACACGCTGTAGGGCGGCACGCCGGTCGTCCTGGTGAACGCCGGTGATGCGGCCAGGACGGCATCCACGCGTTCGCTCCGCGCAATGACGTCCGAGACGTTGTACAGCCGGAGATGTTCGGCCGCGCGCGCGGCGTCGAGCCGTCCGCAGTGGTAAGGCAACAGAGGGCAGGATCCGATCACCGATATTTCAGACTGAATGTAGAAGACGAAGGGCGAGCTGATCGTCGACTGCATGTAGAGCCCCTCGAGTGTGCTCGCGCCCGAGAAGAGAGGCAGCGATTCGAACGCCCGAACGGTGCCCGCGTCGTTGTGGACGGCGTTGTGCTCGTAAGCCACGCGGGGGTCGGCCCACGTGCGTTTCACGGCCTCGTTGATGCCCCTGTAGGACTCCCAGCCTGGCGTGGCCTCGAAGCCGCCGTAGTTCCACGCCGACCAGGCGCGCGGGATCGTAGCCTGCCACTCGCTCCACGCGAGCGTCCCGGCCGCCACCAGCACCGCCACCGCGGCGGTCGCGGCAGCCTGGCCTCGGCCCAGACGTTCCGTCGCGCCGCGAATGGCCGCCGCCGCCGGGACCGCCGCCACCAGCACCACAGTCAGTTGCGCGAACGGCAGAAAGCGGATGTCCACGACGTTCAGCGTCCAGGCCGCCAGGTACAACACCACGCCACCTGCGGCCAGCGACAACAGGTACGGCACACGATGATCAACGGGTCGTCTGTCCGAGGCCTGGCTGCGGCGTCGCCGGATGCCGGCGACCACGGCACCAGCGACAAGGATCGCGACAGCCGGCCACAGGATGACGGGGAACACGTGCGAAAAGCCGTCAATGGGCCAGACGATGCTGTAGGCAGTGGTGTACTCCGTAAACGCCAGCAGCGGCACAAGCCAGAACGCCATCAGGCCGAAAGCCAGCGCGCCGACTTTCACGAGGTAGGGCAGCGCCCGGCGCCCGGCTGGATGAAACAGGACCAGATAGGCACCCAGGGCAGCGGCCACGAGCAGCGTGTAGGCATGGCAAAGCCCGATGGCCGCGAGCAGGACGCCGTTGCCGATCCAATTGCGCCCAGACGTGGCCCCCCGGTGGAGTGTGCCCGCGAAGACCAACAGGAGCGCGGTGCCCAACGAGTAGGTGAACTCTCCGGCCAGGGTGCTGCCGATGTTTGCGCCCCAGACCGAGTTCGCTTCGTTGAACAGGAACGGGATCGAGAAGACCGCCGCGAGAGCTGGACCCGGGAAGTCGAACCTGAGGAGCCGGAAGCCGGCGTAGGCCGCCAGCGGCAGGCCGACCAGTCCCGCCACCGTGACGAGCTTGAACGCGACAGGCAAGCCCGTGACGAGTGAGACCACGGCCATCAGCACAAAGGGCAGCGGGAAATACACCTGGAAGAGCGGAAATCCAGCGTAGCTGCCTGGGACCCAGCCGCTGATCCGGCCGTGCGGCAGCAACTCGTAGCGGAGCCACCAGGCCGCATAGTAGTGCGACGCGGTGTCACCGCCGGTCGTGATTGTTGGTGTGAAGAGCAGGTCCGGACGAAGGTGCCAGGCGACGAAGGCCATCGCCCCGACGACGATCAGCGCGTCTACCGCGCATCGCCCGTGCGCTATCCGCCGCAAGTCGCTCCAGCCGGCCCCATCGCGCCCTGCGCCAGCCACGTCAGGACCGTGTCATAGCAGGCCCTGCCGGCGCCGTCAAAACAACTGAAGGCCCCGCCGACGTGGGAGACCTTGCCCTGAGGTTTCTCGATGATTGCCGATTCGGCCCGGTTGCCACCGATGATGATCAGGTTCTGGTTCGCGCTATCGCGTGCGGCGATGGCTGAACAGGTCGTTGTCGGGCTGCCGTCGAGATTGAGGGGGTTGCCGCTGTCATGGCAATCGGTGCAGCCCTCGGCGGCCCAAATCGGATGCACTTGCGTTGCGTAGTCGGCGTTGCCACCCGTAGTCGTAGTCGTAGTTGTGGTCGTGGTCGTGCTCGTGGTTGGCGTCGTGGTGGTGGTCGTCGTCGCCCCCGTGGTTGTCGTCGTCGTAGAGGTCGTGGAGGTCGTCGTGGAGGTCGTCGTCGTCGGTGCGGCGGTCGTCGTGGTTGTGCTCGACGGCGATGGCGACGTGG
>JAHEFO010000087.1 GCA_024640135.1 Acidobacteriota bacterium | reverse complement strand
TTCACGCTGTCAGCTACGACGGCCGGACGGTCACGCCGTATGTCGACACGAACGATCCCAAGTGGGGCTACCCGATCCAGTCGCGCGGAAACGAGCGCGGGCTTCAAAGCATCGCGTTCCACCCGCAGTTCGGAGAGGCCGGCGCGCGCGGCTACGGCAGGTTCTACACCTGGGTCGACATACTCGACACCGCGCCCGAGCCGGACTATCGGCCGGGATCCGAGAGCCGTGACTCACACGACACCGTCCTGCTCGAATGGACCGCGCGCGACGCGGCGGCGGCAGCGTACGACGGCGGGCCGCCCCGTGAGCTGCTCCGCCTGGAGCAACCTTACTCGAACCACAACGGTGGCCAGATCGGCTTCAACCCAACGGTCTCTCCAGGCGACCCTGACTACGGCCTCCTGTACGTGGGCGTTGCCGACGGCGGGAGCGGAGGCGATCCGATGAACATGGCCCAGAACCTCGGGTCCGCATTCGGCAAGATCCTCCGCATCGATCCCCTGGGCTCGAACAGCGGCAACGGCAAGTACGGCATTCCAGCCGACAACCCGTTCGCGGATAACGACTCGAAGACGCTCGGTGAGATCTACGCCTACGGCACGCGCAATCCGCAGCGGTTCGCCTGGGATCCCAAAGACGGCAACCTCTTCATGGCCGACATCGGCCAGAACACGATTGAGGAATTGACGCTGGTCCCCAGGGGCGCCAACCTGGGCTGGAACGTGTGGGAGGGCAGCTTCCGCTACCTCGGAAACGAAGGCGTCGGGCTCGAGACACTCCGGGCCGACTCCGCGGTCACCTTCCCCATCGCTGAATACGGCCAGCCGGATCCGCTGCTGCAGCGGAGCTCGGCCGCCACGGGCGTTCACGTCTACCGGGCGAACACGATTCCCCAGCTTGCCGACATGGTGCTCTGGGGCGACAACCCCAGCGGCGAGGTGTGGGCGGTCCCGGCCAATACGACCGGCGGGGGCCAGGACGCCATTCGCCGCGTACTCCTGAACGACGCCGGCACGCCGCGGACGCTCCTCGATCTCATCCACCAGAAGACCGAGGCCAGCCGAGCCGACCTGCGCTTCGGCTCGGGACCGGAGGGTCAGGTGTTCCTGCTGAACAAGCGGGACGGAACCGTGCGCATGCTCGCGCCTGGCCGCACCAGGCAATAGGCACCCAGCACCAGGCCTTAGGCACCGTGCACCCAGCACCCAGCACCCAGCACCCAGCACCCAGCACCCAGCACCCAATTGCCGCTATGATCGGGCCATGGCGATGGACGAACGGCAGCTTTTCACCTCACGGCCCGAGACGCGGTCCGGACGATACTCGTGTCCGAAGTGCCGGCGGACCAATGAGTACAGCATTCGGTGGATGCGGCACTCGAAGAAGAGCCACCTGCCTGGCGGGGCCGACGCCGCTGACCGCGCCAAGTTCGCCAAACTCCGTGACTACCTGCTCCGGCTCGACGACGAGGTCACGTGCAAGACATGCGGCAGGAGGTTCGAGGTCCCGTCGCAGCACTCCCTGATGTTCGTGGACCAGCTCGAGGGCTTGCCCAACGACGAGGAACTCGAAAAGGAAATCGCCGCTGCGGCAGGAGAGGCGGCGCCCGCCCCTCCGACCGGAACCAAGACAGACTGACGGTGTAGGATGTCGGCGATGTCGATTGGCCGACGCGATTTTCTCAAAGGAGCGGCCGGTCTCGCAGGGACCGCTGCTGCGTCAACCCTGCCGGCCCGTGCGAGCGCCGGGCAGGCGGCGCCCCGACGCCCGAATATCCTCGTGTTTCTCACGGACGATCACGGACAGTGGCTGCAGGGCTGCTACGGCAATTCCGAGGTTCGTACGCCCGCCCTCGACCGGATCGCGCGCCGTGGGGTGCGCATGACCAGCGCCAGCACGCCGAGTCCGGTGTGCTCGCCTGCCCGGGCCTCGTTCTTTAGCGGGCTGTTTCCGTCACAACACGGCATCCACGACTGGATCGAAGAGTCGAAGAACGCCTACGCGTCGCCGTGGCTGCAGGGGCAGACGCTGATTTCTGAGCGGCTCCGGAATGCGGGCTATCACACCGGGCTCGTCGGCAAGTGGCACTGTGGATTCGAGCGCGAGCCTCGCCCTGGATTCGACTACTGGTTCAGCTACTGGGTGAACCAGTACCCCCACCGCGGGGAGCAGAAGTTCTCAGATCAGGGCCGCCAGGTCATCGAACATGGCCAGCAATCGCCATTGCTGACCAACCATGCCATCGACTTCCTCCACCAGCATCGCACCAGCGAGGCGACCGCCGGCAGGCCGTTCTTCCTGTGCGTCGGCTATGTCGACACGCACGGCCCGCACGCCAACGCGCCCGACGATCTGGTGGCCCAGTACGCCGACGCCACATTCCGGGACATTCCGGAGGAAGCCTTCCCGTCGTCTCACGGCATCACCCACGCCACGGTCAACAAGGACCCGGCCGTCGAGCACGCCAAGCGTCAGCAGTATTATGCGGCCGCGTCAAGCATCGACCGGGAGGTGGGCCGGATCATCGCCGACCTCGAGGCGCACGCGGAATTGGACGACACGCTCGTCGTCTACACCGGCGACCACGGACTCAACGCCGGTCATCACGGCGTGTGGGAAAAGGGCAACATTACGCGGCCTCAGAATTTCTTCGACGAATCGATTCGGGTGGCCTGCACGATCTCCTGGCCGGCTGGCGGCATCGGCCGCGACACGGTCAGCGATGTGCCGGTGGACCACTGCGACCTGCATGCGACACTGCTCGACGCCGCCGGTGTCACGGTGCCCCCGGAGGAAGCAACGCGCGTCAATTCGCCCGGTCGTTCGTACCTGTCGGTGCTCAAAGGCGGGCGCGCCTCCGACTGGCGCGACGCGCAGATCTGCGAGTATGGCAACGCCCGCATGATCCGAACGAACGAGTACAAACTGATCCTGCGGTATCCGTTCAAGGGTGTTGCCGATTCGCACGAACTGTACGACCTTCGGCGCGACCCGCGCGAGACGACCAATCGATACGGCGACGCGGCCATGGCCGGAGTAATCACGGAACTGACCGGTCGGTTGAACGCCTTTTTCGCCCGGTACGAAGTTCCCGAGCACAGCGGCCTGTCCATGGAGAATCAGCCGCCGACCACGCCCGACAGCCCGTGGCTCAGGCGATAGCAGCAGCCCTGCTGCCGCAGGTCGTGGCACCCGCGCCGGCCGCCTGTCCCATTTAGCCAGAGCCGCTCAAGGCCATACGCGTTACCGACAATTTCCGGCAACCCCGGACAAGACGGATGACGCAGACTCCGGGCGCGCCGAGTGCTAGGATGCGCCTATGGAGAACCCAATCCGCACATCTTCGCTCACCCGTCGGGACCTGCTCAAGTCAGCCGGCAAGGCGGCGGCCGTGACGGTGGTGGCGGGACCGTTCGTCGATCTCGCCCTTGGACACGACGGCGTGGTCTCGGCGCAGACCGCGTCTCTGAACGCCGTCGCCGGCGCGGACCGCGTGGTCATGACCCACGGCCAGACGTACCTGAGCGCCTGGGCGGGCTACGGCGATCGGCCGCGGCCGGGCCGGCGCGGACGCGGGGGGGCCCCTGCGCCGCCGCCCGTGCCGACAGGTCCGGCGCCATCGACACGGTGGAACAAGATTTCCGGCCCTGGGACCGTGACCTTCGCGGATCCCCACGCGGTTGTCACCACGGCCAGGTTTTCGGCGCCTGGTGACTACGTCCTGCAGATTTCTGCGGACACCGAGACGACGATGGCGACATCGACGCTGGCAGTGAAGGTCGAACTGCCGCCGCCGGCCACGCAACTCATGCCGGTGGTCACGACGCGGCATACGATCACGAGTCCGATGTGGGCATCGCGTACGAAGACGCTCATCACGACATGGATTCCCCACTGCATCGCGCAACTCAACCGCACGGACCTCGTGCAGGGGTCCAACACCGGCTCGGGCGGGATCGACAACTTCGTGGAGGCCGCCAAGGCCCTGCGCGGCGAACCGCACACGGCGCACAAGGGCTACGTCTTCTCGAACGCCTGGGTCCACCAGACGATCGAATCGATCAGCCTGGCGCTGATGGTCGACCCGGAGGGAGACCAGGAGATCATTGAAGCGCAGGAGGCGATGCAGAAGACGCTCGACGACTGGATTCCGAAGATCCTCGCCGCACAGCATCCCGACGGCTACCTGCAGACGGCCTATACCCTTCGGGGCGCGCCGCCAGCGCCCGGACACCCCAACGGCGCCTGGCGGGGAGAAGCGGAACGGTGGACACCCCAGGCGCGTGGCAACCACGAGGGCTACACGGCCGGATACTTCATCGAGTCGGCCATCAATCATTACTCGATGACCAACCATGCCGACGCACGCCTGTACAACGCGGCGAAGAAGCTGGCGGACTGCTGGGTGGACAACATCGGGCCGGCGCCGAAACAGGCCTGGTTCGACGGGCACCAGGAAATGGAACAGGCGCTGGTCCGGTTCGGGCGCTTCGTCAACGAGGTCGAGTCCGGGCGCAAAGGTGATCGCTACATCGCGCTCGCAAAGTTCCTGCTCGATAACCGCGAGGGCGGCAGCGAGTACGACCAGAGTCATGTGCCCGTGCAGCAGCAGTACGAGGCGGTCGGTCATGCGGTCCGCGCCGTCTATACGTATTCGGGCATGGCCGACGTCGCGGTCGAGACCCACGATGTGGACTACCAAAGTGCCGTCAAGTCGCTCTGGGACAACATCGTCCACAAGAAGTACTACCTGACGGGCGGTGTCGGGAGCGGCGAGACCTCCGAAGGGTTTGGGGCGGACTATTCCCTGCCGAACAACTCCTACTGTGAAACGTGCTCCAGTTGCGGCGAGATCTTCTTCCAGTGGAAGCTGCATCTGGCCTACCACGAGGCGAAGTACGCCGACCTGTTGGAGCAGACGATGTACAACGCGCTCTACGGCGGCCTGGCACTCGACGGCACGGCGTTGTACTACACCAACCCGCTCGATCAGAACAGCCAGCGCACCACCTGGCACTCCTGCCCGTGCTGTGTCGGCAATCTGGCGCGGACGATGTTGATGCTGCCGACGTGGACGTATTCCAAGGGCGTGGACGCGCTCTACGTCAACCTGTTCGTGGGCAGTTCGGTGAAGATCAACGACGTCGCCGGCACGGACATCGAGGTGGTGCAGAAGACGGACTACCCGTGGTCAGGAAAGATCGGCCTGACGATCAATCCGGCGGTCTCCAAACCGTTCGCGCTGAACATTCGCGTGCCAGATCGCGATGTCAGCCGCCTGTACACGTCCACGCCAGGCGCAAACGGCATCACGGTGATTCGGGTCAACGGGACCGTGGTCACGCCTCCCATCGTCAACGGGTATGCGGAACTCGCACGGGAGTGGAAGGCCGGCGACACGGTCGAACTGGAACTGCCCATGGTCGTCCAGCGGGTTCGCGGCAGTGAGAAGATCATCTCGGCCCGCCCGGCTGACCAGGACGACCCGGCGAAGGCCAGGCCGGTTGCCGGAAAGGTGGCGCTCCGGTACGGGCCGCTCGTCTACAACATCGAGGCGGTCGATCAGAACATCGCGAGCCGGCTCGATCCGTCGGCGACGCTGACAGCCGAATGGCGCGGCGACCTGCTCGGAGGGGTCACGGTCATCACCGGACGATTCGCGGACGGGTCGCCGATGCTGGCGATTCCGAACTTTGCGCGGTACAACCGGAATCCGCCGGCACCACCGCCCCCGGCCCCGACGCCCCGGCCGCCAGCCGGGTCACCACCGGCGCCCAGACCTGCCCCGCCTGCGCCGGAATCGATCGTCTGGATCAGGGAGACGTAGTCCCGGCAAACAGTTGCTGTGCGGCCTGAGTCGTCACGATGGCCCGCGTGTCAGGGTCGGGACACCACTGCTGCAGCGCGGCAGTGAGGTCATCGACCCGCACAGACGACGAGACGTCTGTGTGCGGCCAGTCGCTTCCCCAGAGACACCTCCGGGGATTGGCGGCGGCCAGCGCGCGCGCGAGCGGCTCCACGTCCCTCCAGGGCTGGCCCTCCTCTGAAAGACGATACGGCGCCGAGAGTTTGACGAAGCAACGCGCGTCCCGCACGAACTCGATGAGCGTCTTTGGGCCGGGCGCGGACGGGTCGACCTGCCCTGGGGCCGGCCGGCCCATGTGATCGATCACAATCGGCACGTCCAGCGCCTCCAGAACGTCCACACACGGGGCGCAATCGGCAATCGGCACATGGAGCTGGACGTGCCAGCCGAGCGTCCGCAACACATCCCGCCAGCCTGCGACCGCCCCCAGCGAGAGGCCGCCCGGGTTGATCAGGTTGCACCGCACTCCGCGGACACCGTGTTGATGCAGGACTTCGAGATCCCCGAAGGTCGATTCCGGGTCCGGGACGGCGATGCCGCACAATCGTCCGTTGGCGCGATCCAGTGCGTCGAGCAGGCAGCGATGATCGAACCCGTAGACACTCGGCTGGACGAGCACGCCACGCGCGAGGCCACGATCGTCGAGCATCGCCAGGTACGATTCGAGCGGGGCCGGCTCGGGTGTGTAGCCTCGTCCTGGCGAAAACGGGAACGCGCGAACGTTCCCGATCACGTGGGCGTGACTGTCCCAGCCCGCTGGCGCCTGGCGCCCTGCGGGCACGCGATCAGTCGGAGACGAGAAAGTCGAAATCACAACCTCGATCTGCCTGGAGCACGTGTTCGGCATGCAGCCGCGCATAGCCGCGGGTCGGCACCGAAGCCGGCCGGAACCCGGCGCGCCGGCGCGTGAGTTCCTCGTCGGCGACCAGCAGGTCGAGTCGCCGGCCGTCCGTGTCGAGCCTGATGCGATCGCCATCCTGCACGAGGGCCAGCGGTCCGCCGGCAGCGGCCTCTGGCGCCACGTGCAGAATGACCGTGCCGTAGGCCGTTCCGCTCATCCGGGCGTCCGAGATCCGCACCATGTCCTTCACGCCGGCCCTGGCGAGCTTGGCGGGAATCGGAATCGAGCCCGCCTCGGGCATCCCTGCCCCGATCGGTCCAGCGCCGCGCAGCACCAGCACGTGATCGGGCGTGACGGGCAGCGCGGGGTCGTCGATGCGAGCCATCATGTCATCGAGCCCCTCGAAGACCAGAGCGGGCGCTTCGTGCTGGAGCAAGGCGCCGCTGGCTGCCGCGCGCTTGAGCACCGCGCCATCGGGAGCCAGCGAGCCGCGCAGAATCGCCAGCGCCTCGCCTGGCGCCACCGGCTCCGACAAGGGACGGATGACGCGAGCGTCCGTCCACCCGGGCCAGCCCTCGAGGACTTCGCCCAGCGTCTGTCCGCTGGCAGCGGAGACCGTCAAATCCAGCGACGCGGACAGCCGGCGCATGAGCGCTGGGAGTCCACCACCGTGATGGAAATCTTCCATGAATCCGGCACCAATCGGCTTCAGGTCCGCCAGCACCGGCGTCGCACGTCCGACCCGATCCACCTCGTCGAGATCGAGTGTGACACCGGCTCGCCCGGCAATCGCCGCCAGATGGATCAGCGCGTTGGTCGAGCCACCCAGGGTCTGCAGGACCCTGACGGCGTTGGCCAGGCTGGCGGCCGTCACCAGCGACCGCGCCGTGGGCGCCGCCTGCGTCGCCATCGCCACGGCGCGCCGCCCCGTGTCTTCACCAAACCGCAATCGCTCGGAGTGCACCGCGGGGATGGAACTTCCGCCGGGAAGCACAAATCCGAGCGTCTCGGCGAGGCAGGCCATGGTACTGGCTGTCCCCATCACCATGCAGGTGCCGTGCGTGGGCATCAAGTGTCCCTGGGCGCGGGCCAGTCGTGCCGCATCGATTTCACCCGCGCGATGTCCAGCCCAGAGCCGCCGGCAGTCGGTGCAGGCGCCCAGACGCTCGCCCTGATCCCATCCGGCCATCATCGGGCCCACCGGCGCCACCAGCGCCGGCACATCCGCGCTGACCGCCCCCATGATCTGGGCGGGCAGCGTCTTGTCGCAGCCGCCCACGAGCACGACGGCATCGAGCGGCAACGCGCGCAACATTTCCTCGGTGTCCATCGCCAGCAAGTTGCGCAGCAGCAGGCTGCTGGGGTGCGCGAACGACTCGTGGATCGAAATCGTCGGGAAGGTGAACGGAAGTCCCCCCGCCATGGTCACGCCGCGACGAATGGCCTCGACCAACGCGGGCGCGGTGGCGTGGCACGGGTTGAAGTCGCTTCCGGTCGACGCGATTCCGACGACGGGCCGGTCGAAAGACGCAGGCGACAATCCGGCGGACTGGAGGAAGGCCTCACGGAGAAACCGCGCGAAACGATCATCACCGTAACGAGTCAACCGGCGCGACAGGCCACGAGGGCTCTTGGGCACGGCGACAGCATACAATGGCGCGCGTATGCACGGATCGATTCGCACGCCGGCCTTCGCCATCGTCCTGACCTGCGCGGCCGCGATCGCCGGCTGCGGAGGCAGCGACACCACGGAAGCCGTCCTTCGACTGGGCCACGACCAGCCTGCCGGGCATCCGTACGATCTGGCGGCACAGCAGTTTGCGCGTGGCGTCGAAGAGGCGTCGGCCGGGACCGTCCGCATCACGGTGTTCCCGGCGGCGCAACTCGGCGACTCGCCGGAGCAGATCGAGGGCCTGCACTTGGGCACGCTTGATGTGGCCCTGGCGGCGTTCAGTCACGCCAGTCAGTTCTGCACGGAACTGGGCCTGTTCGGCGCGCCGTACCTGTTCAACGATGAGGAACATTTTGCGGCCGTGTTCGACGGGCCCGTTGGCGAGGAACTCGATGCGGCCTGCCAGGCCCGGTATGGCATCCGTCTGCTGGCGACCATGACGTCGGGCGACCGGGTCTTCTTCAACGGCCGCAGGGCCGTCGAGCGTATGGAGGACCTCGCAGGCCTGAAGGTCCGGGTGATGGGCGGCGAAGCCGACGCGTCCACCTGGCAGGCATTCGGCGCGATGCCGGTGCCGATGCCGTACTCCGAGGTGTACTCCGCCCTGCAGGCCCATGTCATCGACGGAGCGGAGAATGAACCGGCGTCGATCCTGAGCAATCGCTTCTACGAGGCCGCGCCGTTCATCGCGCCCACGCAGCACCTCGTCCTGCCGATGGGGCTGTTCATCTCCGACCGGACGCTCAGCCGCCTGTCGGAGCCGGAGCGGCAGCTGCTGCGCAAAGAGGCGCTCAAGGCGGCGCAGTGGGAACGCACATTCATGGCAGAGCGGAATGCGTCCGCACTCGCCGAAATGCAGGATCAGCACGGTGTGCGCGTGTCCCAGGTTGACACTGCGCCGCTCCGCGAGAAGGGCCGGCCCATCCAGGATCAGGTGGCCGAGCAGCTGCACCTCCAGGCGCTGTTGGTGAAGGTCCGTCAGGCCGGAGGGTGATGGCATGTTGACCGCCAACCGCTACGTGGCCGTCCTGCTCTTTGCAGCGCTCACGGCGGTGGTCGGATTGCAGGTGCTCGACCGGCTGGTGCTGCACCGATCGTTCATCTGGTCGGAAGAAGTGGCGCGCTTCCTGTTCTTCTGGGTCGTGCTCCTGGGCGCCGCGATGAGTGTGCGGGCGAGGCGGCACTTCGTTCTGGATCTCACCAGGGGCCGCCACCGCGCGGCACGCAGTGCGGCCGGGTTCCTGCTCGATATCGTCCCCCACTTGAGCGTGTCGGCCTTCTCCCTTTTCCTGCTGATTCAGGGCATCGGATACGTCCGGGCCGGACTCTTGCGTACCGCCAGCAATTCAGACATCAACATGGGCGCCGTGTATGGCGCGATCCCGGTCTTCGCCGCGCTGTCGATCGTGTACTCGGCTCTGAACATCGTGGAAGACTATCGGGCGTTCCGCCACGGCCGGCGCGTGGACGCCGGCATCCCCCCGGCCGAGTGATGTTGTGGCTGCTATTCGGCGCGTTCGTGATCCTGTGCCTGCTGCGCGTCCCGATTGCATTTGCGATGTTGATTTCCGCGACCCTGGCGATTGCGGCGCAGGGCGATGTGCCCTTGGCCATCGTGCCGCAGCGGATGTGGGTGGGATTGAACAACTTTCCGCTCCTCGCCGTCCCGTTCTTCCTCTTCGTGGCGCAGGCCATGAACGAAAGCGGTGCGTCCGTCAGGCTCATCGACTTCACGCGCGCCAGTGTCGGGTGGCTGCGCGGCGGACTGGCGCAGGTCAATGTCACCGTCTCGATGATCTTCGCCGGCATCTCGGGCGTGTCGTCGGCCGACACGCTGGGCGTGGGCTCCATCATGATCCCCGCGATGACGCGCGAGGGGTATCCGGCGGGCTTCTCGGCCGGCATTACCGCCGCCTCCTCGACCCTCGGGAACATCATCCCGCCCAGTCTGATGATGATCATCTACGCCGCCACGGCAGGCCTGTCAGTGGGCGCGATGTTTCTCTCGGGAATCGTGCCGGGCGTCCTGATCGGTCTGGCGCAAATGGTCTGGGCGGGACGGGTCGCCTCACGGCTTCGTATCGGCGAGTCGACGCCCTTTTCGGTCCGGACACTGAAATCGACCGCGCGACTGGCATGGACAGCATTGGTGATCCCGGTCATCGTCATTGGCGGCATTCTCGGTGGCGTCTTCACGGCTACCGAAGCGTCGGTCATTGCGGTGGGGTACGTGCTGGTCGTCTCTCTGCTGTCGCGCCAACTCACGTTCGCGCGCCTGTTCAAGCTGACCGAGGACAGCACCGGCCTGTTCTCACTGTCCCTGCTGTGCGTGGCCGCGGCGTCACTCTGGGGGTGGGTCCTGGCGTTCTATGGCGTCCCGCAAGCGGTGGTGGGATGGCTTGGCGGCATCGGGTTGCTGGAATCGACGGCCGGCATCTTTGTCGTCGTCATCGCAGTGTTCCTGGTCATCGGCACATTCATGGATGCCATTCCAGCCATCATCATCCTGCAGCCGATCGTGGGTGAACTGGTGGCCGTGGGGAGCATTGACCCGTACCATATGGGTATCGTGGTGGTGCTGACGCTGGCCATCGGACTCATTACGCCGCCCTACGGGCTGTGCCTGCTGATTGCGTCTGACCTGGCCGGGCTCTCTACCGTCGCGGCCGTTCGCGCACTGGTCCCGTTCTATCTCATCTCGCTTGGCGTCCTGGCAGTCGCCGTGTTCCTGCCTGACCTCGTCCTGTTGATTCCGCGCGTCGCCATGCCGGGTCTTGCGCCATGACGCCTCTGCCCGCCGCGTCATCACCCGTCCGTGTCGGGCTGGCCGGCGCAGGCTGGGTCTCGCTCCACCACCTGGAGGCGTGGACAGCGCTCTCCGGCCGCGCCAGGGTGGTGGCCATCGCCGATCCGGACATCGCCGCTGCCAGGACCCGCGCAACCGCCTTCGACGTGCCCGCGGTGTATGACTCGGTCGAAGCGATGGTGGCGGCCGAGTCGCTCGACGCGATTGATGTGGCGTCGCCGCGAGACACCCATGTGCGGAATTGCCTTCTCGCGGCACATCGTGGGCTGGCGGTCCTCTGCCAGAAGCCGCTCGCGCCGACCGTCAGTGAGGGCGAGGCCCTCGTGGCCGGACTCGAGGGACGCGTCCGGCTGATGGTGCATGAGAACTGGCGCTTCCGCCCGCACTATCGGCGGATTGGCGAGTGGCTGCAGAACGGTCACGTAGGTCATGTCCGGACCGTCATGCTGTCCTTGTTGACCTCAGGGTTGTTGCCGGACGTCGACGGCCGGTTCCCTGCGCTGGAACGCCAGCCCATGCTGGCCACGCTCGACCGGCTGCTGGTGATGGAGGTGCTCATCCATCACCTCGATACGCTGCGATTCCTGCTGGGTCCTCTGACCTTGTCCGGCGCCACACTCGGCCGATCGTGCGACGCCGTTCGCGGCGAGGATCGGGCCGCGCTCCTCTTGACGACCGCCGGCGGGGCCGCGGTGTCGGTCATCGGCGACTTCGCGGCTCATGGACACCCACCTCAGCAGTGCGATCGGCTCGAGATTCTGGGCACAAGTGGACGTATCACGCTCGACCGGAACCGGCTGTGCCTGGCAGGACGTGTCACGGGAGACGAGACGATCGATCTGGCGGCCGACTACAAGGCGTCGTACCTCGGCGCCATCACCCACTTTCTCGATCGTCTAGCTGACGGCCAGCCATTCGAGACAGGAGGCTCGGACAACCTGGAAACGCTGCGGATCGCGGAAGCGGCCTATGCCGGGTGGACCGGCGCCTGACTGATTGCCTGGGGGTCACCAGCTGATCAACGACCAGCGAAACGCCCTGGCGCGGCAGACGAAACGGCAGGATGGCCACCTCCGAGCATCGGTCCAAGACTCAGGACGGACTGCAGCACTCCGTGCAGGCTGGCAGCCAGCAATCGCCGGTAGGATATGGGACAGGAGAGTGAGGCCGAGATGAGACGTTGGCTGGTGTGGACGCCGTTGGTCGTTGGAATCCTCGCGTGGCCCCCCGTGGCGGCGCAGGATCGGCCTGAGTGGGACAACCCGTCGGTCATCCGGACGGGCGCGCTGCCAGCGCGAGCCACATTGACGGCCTACCCGACCGAGGTGCTGGCTCGTGCGGCCGACCCGGCTCAATCCCCCTGGCTGCGATCCCTCAATGGCACCTGGAAGTACCACTGGTCTCCCTCGCCGGGCGATCGACCGACGACCTTCTTCGAAACGGATGTGGATGATAGCGGGTGGGGCACGATTGCGGTGCCCGGCAACGTCGAGTTGAGCGGGCACGGCATTCCCATCTACGTCAACGCGGGCTACGCGTTCAGTTACTCCCGACAGGACCCTCGCCCGCCGCTGGACTCCAATGCCGTCAGCTCCTATCGCCGCACGTTTGAGGTCCCGGCCGACTGGTCAGGACGCCGGACACGGCTGCGTTTCGATGGTGTGGACTCGGCGTACTACGTGTGGGTCAACGGCACCCGCGTCGGGTACAGCGAAGACAGCCGGCTGCCGGTGGAGTACGACATCACGGACCAGGTGCATCCGGGCTCCAACCTGCTGGCCGTCGAAGTCTATCGATGGAGCGATGGGTCGTTCCTGGAGGATCAGGACATGTGGCGGCTGTCGGGGATCTTCCGCGATGTGTCGCTCATCAGCGTGGCGGCCGATCATATCGATGACGTGGACGCTCGCACGACGGTGAGTGCTGACCACTCGACGGCGACAGTCAGTCTCGCGGTGCGCGTCGCGCGACCGCCCGGTGCTGCCGGACGCCGCACGATTGACGCCGTGCTGGTGGCCCCCGGCGGAGCCGAGGCGGTCCGGCAGAGCCGGCCTGTGACGTACCCGGCGACGGGCGATGCCACGGTTCGTTTTTCCCTGCCGGTCAAGGCCCCTCTGTTGTGGACGGCCGAGACACCGGCGTTGTACCAGTTGCTGCTGACGCAGAAGGACGCGCGTGGCGTCGCGACGGAAAGTGTGCCGGTGTCGATTGGCCTGCGCCAGGTCACGATTGCAGACGGGAAGCTGCGGATCAACGGCCAGCCGATCCTGCTCAAGGGCGTCAACCGGCACGAGCACGATCCCGACACGGGCCACACCATCAGCCGCGCGTCCATGATCCGCGACATCGACATCATGAAGCAGCACAACATCAACGCCGTGCGCACGTCGCACTATCCGAACACTCCCGAGTGGTATCGACTGGCCGACGAGTACGGGCTCTACCTGATTGATGAAGCGAACATCGAGTGCCATGGATTCGGCACAAACACACGGAACCAGCTCACCAATGACCCGGCGTGGACGGCAGCGTACGTGGATCGCGTGGAACGCGTGATCGCGCGCGACAAGAACCATCCCTCAGTAATCATCTGGTCGCTGGGCAACGAGTGCGGCGACGGCACCAACATCGCGGCCGCCTATCAGGCCGCGAAGGAGGCCGACCCGACGCGGCCGGTCCACTACGAGGGCACCACCTCCGGGGGCCGCAGCAACGCCGACATCAACTCCTTCATGTATCCCACACCCGACGGTGTCCGGCAGCGCATGGCGCAGCGGCCCGACATGCCCCTCATCCTGTGCGAGTACACACACGCCATGGGCAACAGCAACGGCGGGCTGCAGGAGTATTGGGACATCTTCTACGGCGACAACAATGCGCAGGGCGCCTTTGTGTGGGACTGGGCCGACCAGGGACTGCGGCAGCCGGTGCCGCCGGAATACCAGGAGACATCGGACCAGGAGACATTCTTCGCGTATGGCGGCTGGTGGGAGGACCGCGTCGGCCAGCGGAACGACGGCATCTTCAATCAAAACGGCCTCGTGAGCGCGGATCGGACTCCGCATCCAGGGCTGCGCGCCATCAAGCACGTGTATGCGTACCTGCACGCGTCGAAGGCGGGCGAAGACGGTCGGTCTGTCCAAGTGAAGAACTGGTACGACTTCGTCAACGCGAAAGATGTTGCGGTCGGACACTGGGCACTGAAACAGGGCGGCGTCACGCTCGCTTCGGGTGAACTCCCCGAACTCGACATCGCTCCGCGCGGCGAAGCTGACTACGCACTGCCGTTACCCACCGGAAGGCTGACACAGGTGGGCGGAGACGGGCCCATGCTGCTCGATGTCTGGTTCACGTTGCGGTCAGCTTCAGCCTGGGCCCCGCAGGGGCATGAACTCGGCCGGGATCAGTGGGTCCCGTACGGGGCCGACCGGCCAATGCCCGGCGGTTCGGTTGGCAGCCGCCTTGGAGGCCTTCCGATGGTTCCCCCTTCTCTCACGCAGCAGAACGCCGGGCACCTCATCCGATTCAACGGACCGGACTTCGCGCTGATCTTCGACCGCAATCAGGGCACCATCAGCAGCTACACCTACAAGAACGTGCCGCTGATTCAGCGCGGTCCCGTCCCGGAGTTCTGGCGCGCGATGACCGATAACGACTTCGGCGCGTGGAAGGGCGCGATGAACGCCGCCCGGAAGGCGCCCGAGCAGGACATCACCCGCTGGCGGGACGCTGGACCGGGCTGGGCAATCAAGACAATTGACGTCGTGCGCGTGGATGAGCATCAGAGCACCGTGACCGTCAACGCCGAACTGCCGTCCGTGGGGGGCCGGTAC
>JAHEFO010000310.1 GCA_024640135.1 Acidobacteriota bacterium | reverse complement strand
GAAGTCATAGACGGACGCATAGCCGGCCGACAGGGCGCCAGCCGGCACATCCTGGGCGGAGGACTGCGCGGGGAACAGGAGGAGCGACAGCACCAGGAGCCACACAGATCGCGTTCGCATTACATCCATCCTCCACCCGTCGTCGACAAAGCCGTCTGACGTGCCTCTTCGCAGCCTTCGTCGCCTGATCCCGAAACATGATATTCGCTATCCGACGGCAGGGCAGATCACTTGGGGCGGATTTCGCCCCTGCAAGCGACCGATGCCTGTGAGAGACTCCTGCCCTGGAGGAAGCATGCTCACTCATCGGCTATCGCGTTTCGTCGTTCTCTTGACCGCCCTCGCCACGGTACCGGCCGCCGTCCTGTGGTCGCAGGTGCCTGCCTCGTCGCAAAGTGACGAGGTAGTGCGCGCGATCGGCCTCCCGCTGCAGCCACTCCCGGCTGAGAGCGCCTCGGCGGGTGTGACCAAATTCACGTTTCTGGCATATGGCGACACGCGCGGGCGGCGGGACGGCGTGGAACTGCAGTATGAACACTCGTTGATCGTCAACTCAATGCTCGTCACGATTCAGCGTCTGGAGAATACCGACTACCCGGTGCGATTCGTCGTCCAGTCCGGCGATGCCGTGGTCAATGGCCGCAGCGCGACGCAGTGGAATCGGAGCTTCATCGGTCTGATCGACCGGCTCACGATGGAAGCCGGCGTCCCCTACTTTCTGGCGCCAGGCAACCACGACCTGACGGCATCGACCGACCTGGCCAACCCTGGCCGGCTGACCGGACTCCGCAACTTCCTTGATGCCACAGCCAACCTGATTCCGCCTGACGGCAATCTCCGTCGGCTGGACGGCTACCCGACCTATGCCTTCGGGTACGGCAACACGTTTCTCCTGGCAATTGACTCAAACATTGCCGACGACGAGACGCAGTTTGCCTGGGTGAAATGGCAGTTGGAGGATCTCGATCGAACGCGCTATCGCAACATCATCGCCTTCTTCCATCACCCGCCCTTCTCATCGGGTCCGCATGGCGGCGCGACCCTCGAGCCGACGGCCGAGGCCATGCGCACGCGCTACCAGCCGTTGTTTCGCCGGCACCAGGTGCGCATGACCATCGGCGGCCACGAGCACCTCTACGAGCACTGGGTGGAGCGGTACACCGACGCCTCTGGCGAACGGCGCCGGATGGACCACCTCGTGACCGGTGGTGGCGGCGCCCCCCTCTACACGTACCGCGGCGAACCCGACCTCCGCGACTATCGAACGGCGGGAGCCGGGGAGCGCATCGCAGTCGAACATCTCGTCAAGCCCGGCCCGGAACCGGGCGACAACCCGTACCACTATGTCGTGCTCCAGGTCGACGGCGAGGATATCCAGCTCGACGTGGTTGGCGTGGATTGGGGCGCCGGGTTCGCGCCGTATCGGACTGCGCACCAGGTGCTCAAAGACGGCGGCGGCCAGTAGCGCCTGCCCTCTCGGCCTGCGCCCAGTGTCGGTACAACGGCGACAGCCAGGCGCCAGCCGAGTTCGATCCGCGAGGTGATTAGGCCCGGAGCCTGACTGGGTCGTGATTCAGGGCAGAGGCCCGTTAGTACGGCTCGTCGACGACGTGGGTGTCGGTCGTTTCGATCCCGCATACACATCGACAATGCGTGTGTTCAGGCGAATGTCCAGTCCAAGTTCCTTCTGCAGCGCGCCATAGCGATCCAGGATCGAGGCCACTCCCCGCTCGGGATAACGGATCTCATAGCCGTGGTTCATGAGTCGCCTGCCGTGTGCCGCGATGAAGCGCCCAGCGCGGAGCAACGTCAGCGGCTTCCGGTTGACCTCCAGCAACCGCACAGCTCTCAGCCAGA
This sequence comes from Acidobacteriota bacterium, assembly GCA_024640135.1. Classification (GTDB taxonomy): domain Bacteria; phylum Acidobacteriota; class Vicinamibacteria; order Vicinamibacterales; family SCN-69-37; genus SYFT01. Next base: position 2,371 of record JAHEFO010000310.1, on the reverse strand, counting down.
GGCTGCCGAACGGATACCGGCGCCCTCTGTACGAATGCTGGGCAGGATAGTCCGGAACAACGAATCGAACCCCGGATTGCCGCTCAATGCGCTCGTAGATGGGTCTCGTGCCGAAGACCAGAAATCCGCCAAGCTCGACGTTGTCCGCTCCCGCAAACGACGTGACCTGCCAGTTGCCGCCCATCGTCGCACTCTCGTCGACGATGAGCACATTCTTGCCCTGCCGAGCGTAGGCCGCCGTGTTGAAGAAACTTTTTTGGGCTGGTTCCGATGGTAATGACGTCGTACACCAGAGGCTCCGTGGGAGACATCGACGACCGTGGAAGAGCGAGGACCCGATCATTCTTGGAAGTGAACGGCCTGTCAACTTCGGACATGCCGGCACCGCGCGCGGCTGGGAATGTCGTCAGAGCAGACGACACACGACGGATCCCCGAACTAGCGACCCAGGACGACGATGGGATTGATCCGGCTGGCGCGCCAGGCGGGTAGTGTGCTGGCGAGGACCGCCACCAGCAAGAGGGTGAACGTCACGACACCCATGACCATCAGGTCCATCGGGCCCACTCCGAAGAGCTGGCTGCGCATGACTCCACCGACGAAGTACGATCCGGCCAGTCCGGCCGCCAACCCCAGCCCGGTAATCTTGAGGCCGTCGGCCAGCACCAGGCGAAAGACCGTGGCGGTCGTGCCGCCCAGCGCCATGCGCACCCCGAGTTCACGCTCCCGCTGCGCCACGCCGTACGCCAGCACGCCGTAGATCCCGAGCGCAGACAGGAAGACCGCCACGCCGCTGAACGCCATCGCGATCAACATCGGCACACGCCGGGCGACCAGCGCCCGGTCGATCCATTCCTGCATCGAGCGAACGTTGAACAATGGCAGCTCCGGATCGATCCCGGCGATGGCACGGCGCATCTCGTTGCCAAGCGTGGCCGACGCGTTGGTCGACTTCACCGTGAGCGTGAAGTTGGCTCCCGGCTGCTGGGAGGCCGGAAAGTAGTACGTGCCGATGGGCGCCAGGTCGATGCGCGGGTCACTGGCCTGCACCGTCCTGGCCACGCCCGCTACGAGGAAGAACGTCGTGTCGTCCGTGATTTTCGTGATGTCGTCTGGATCACTCGGCCGATAGAGCCGACGTCCAACGGCTGAGCGATCAGGCCAGAACTTGTTCGCCAGCCGTTCATCGATGATGGCAACTCGCGTCGATTCCGGGGTGTCACCGGCATTGAATGCGCGGCCATCCACGAGTGCGATCGACATCGACTCGAAGTAGCCGTCCGACGCGACAATGTTGGCCGGGGCCACCAATGCTTCGCCTGGCTCCATCTGATGGCCCTCGGCCAGAATCACGTTGTTGCTCAGGTTGTTGCTGAACGGCAGGCCGGTGGTGGTTCCAGCCGCCTCCACCCCCGGAATGGCGCGCAGCTGTTCCAGCGCCCGCTGCGCGAATTGCCGTCGGGCCGCTGCAGTGGAGTAGCTTGTGCCTGGCAAATTGATCGATGCCGTGGCCACGCCGTCCGGATCGAACCCCAGATCGAGTTGCAAGACTGCACGAAAACTCGCCAGTAACAGACCTGCGCCAATCAGGAGCACCAGCGCGATCGCCACCTGCACCATGGCCAGGGCGCTCCGCATCCGGCTCGCGCCACGGCTGCTCGTCCCTCCCCGAGTTTCCTCCCGGAGTTCCGCATTGATGTTCATCCGCCACAAACGCGTGATCGGAGCCACTCCCAGCAGCAGGCCGACAATGACGGTCAGACCAAGCACCACCGCCGCCGACGCCGCATCAAACCCGATTTCATGGCCGCGAGGCAGGGCATCGATGTCGAGTGTCGCGATCGATGCCGTCGCCCAGGCGCCAAGCATGATGCCCAGCAGCCCTCCGGCCAGCGCCAGCGCCACGGTTTCGGTCATGATTTGACGCGCCAGCCGAATCAGGTCGCCGCCGATGGCGTGTCGTGTGGCCATTTCCCGGACCCGGCTGTTCGAACGGACAATCACCAGGTTGGCGATATTCACGCACCCAATCAGCAGGACGAACAGGACTCCTCCCCAGAGCAGGTACAGGACGGGCCGGATATCACTGACGACGTCGTCCTGAAGCATCACCGACTCCGTGTGAAACTGTGCGTCCTTCAGGATCTGGGAGAACTCCGGAAAGCGTTTATCGTTCGCCGCGTTCAGTGTCGCAACTTGCTGATGCACCTGCTCGAGAGAGGCCCCTGGCGCCAGACGGCCCACCATCTGCCAGTTGTTGCTGTGGCGCCGGTCATCGGACTTGTCGGCCGGTGTGAAGGCGGCCGGCAGAAACAGGTCCAGATCGTCGTACAAGAATGTGAAGCCCTGAGGCATCACACCGACGACATCG
>JAHEFO010000086.1 GCA_024640135.1 Acidobacteriota bacterium | reverse complement strand
AGGAATTCGACGCCAGGTCCGTAATCGACCCGCCTTCGAGGTTCCACTGCACGTTCGATCCCGTGCCGCGCGACTGCAGGCCCACCTGCTGGCCGGACGACGAGCCGCCGACGTTGAGGCCAGCCTGCACGCCCGGCGTCATGTTGATGATCTGCCACGGGTCACGCGCCGTCGGAATCTTCTCGAGCACTTCCGAGGTAAACGTGGCACCGGTGGTGGTTTTCTTGGTATCGACGACGGGGGCCGCCGCGGACACCGTCAATTCTTCGGACATCGCGCCGACTTCCATCTTCATGTCCACGGGGGCGTTGAACCCGCTCGTGATCACGACGGTGGCCCGCACGGCTTTCTTGAAGCCGTCCAATTCAAACGTTACCGAGTAGGTGCCGATCGGCACCACCGGGAACTGATAGGCGCCGCTGCGCCCCGTCACGCCCACCAGCGGCTGCTGCAGCGTGGGACCGTTTACTGTCACTGTCACACCCGGCAGCACGCCACCGGACGTGTCGGTCGCTTTTCCGAAAATCGACCCGCTCGACTGAGCAAAGGCCATTCCGGTCATCATCACCGTCAGGGCGGTGGCTAACGACATTACCCGAAAGACTCGCGTCATTCTTTGTCTCCTCCCACTCTTGAAGTACCGGGCGCGCGACCGTCACGCAAACCCGGGGTCGCAGCAAAAACAGACAATTCACTGGTTGACGGCACAGGGACCATCCACCACATCTACCTCCATTGCGACGGTGTCGATACTATACCCCAGTATAGTAGGTGTCAAACTCGAAATATGGGGCTGAATGCCAGGCTTTCTCGTGCCACCTAGCCTTTGGCCGACCTGGTTATCTGCCTGATTTAGCTTGAATGCTTAGAAAACAGCAGAAATGGAGCTCTCTGCCGCTCTGCCGTCAGGCTATTGCCCAGAAAACGAGATTCTGCCGGCGAAAGCCGAGGTTGCGGGATGGGACTCTAGGAAAACCGATCGAAGATGTCGACCAGTTCCTGCAGGCGGGCCTTTCCCTCTTCCGGACTGCTTTCGACGCCGGTGGGCACGCATGCCTCGACGTGAATACGCAGAATCGCCAGGCTGACGCGGTTGAGGGCCGCCTCCGCCGCCGACAGCTGCTGGAGGATCTCCACACAGAGGCGAGGTTCCATCACCATCCGCTTGACGCCACGCACCTGTCCTTCAATACGGTTGAGGCGCGTAACCAATTGTTGCTGATCTGCGGGTTCAAGCATGATGGGCGGTCCTGTCGGCTGACGGAATCTCCTTGTCTATTACGACCGGCCGGGGCACCCGTTACAGAGTGGTAGTACCTAATTATTCATTCGTGCGGGCATGCCACTCATGAACCTGGGATTGATCCGGTAGATCCGGGCGGTGGGCTTGACGACACAGGGAACATGAATGAACATTCATTCAGATCCATGCCCCGCACCCTTCGGATGCCCACCCCCCCGCCAGCGGACGCCGACAAACACATCCTGATCCTCAACGCCGCCACTCGTGTCTTCGCTGAACGCGGCTTCTTCGGCGCTCAGGTCGCAGACATCGCAAGAAGAGCTGGTGTCGCGGCCGGCACGGTCTACCTCTACTTCAAGAGCAAGGACGACCTCCTGATTTCCCTGTTCGATCGGACGATGCAGGACGCCATTCGCGAGGGCCGCGCCGCCCTGACCGACATCGACGACCCGTCCGCGCGCCTGCGCTGCATCGCGCGCCTGCACCTTGAACGCCTCGGGCGCGATCGCGACCTCGCCATCGTCTTCCAGGTGGAGTTGCGCCAGTCGACGAAGTTCATGGCGCGTCTGTCAGCCACCCGCCTGCGCGACTACCTCGGTCTCATCCGCGACACCATTGCCGACGGCCAGGCGAGGGGCGCCTTTCGCTCCCAGGTGCCCGCGACGCTTGGCGCGAAGATATTCTTCGGCGCCCTCGATGAAATGGCGACAAACTGGATTCTGTCCGACCGCCACTACGCACTGGCAGACGACGCCGATGGGGTAGTGGACGTGTTTCTGCATGGAGTGAGCGCACCATGAACGATCGCCTCCGTTCCGCCGCAGTGCTCGGCGCTGGAACCATGGGTGCGCAAATCGCCGCGCACCTCGCCAACGCGGGAATCCCCGTCCTGTTGCTGGACGTCACAGCCGAGGCGGCAGCCGCGGGCTTCAGGCGGGCTCTGGCGCTCAAGCCCGACCCCTTCTTTGTCTCCGACGCTGCCGCGCTTGTCCGCACGGGAAGCCTGGATGACCTGACGCCCCTTGCCACGATGGACTGGATCATCGAGGCCGTCGTGGAGGATTTGGCCATCAAGCAGGGGTTGGCCACGCGCATTGACGCTGTTCGCGCGCCGCACGCCGTCGTCTCGTCGAACACCTCCGGCATTCCGCTGGCCACGATCGCGCAGGGACAGTCAGCGGGGTTCAGGCAACACTGGGTCGGCACCCATTTCTTCAATCCACCGCGATATCTCCGGTTGGTGGAACTCATCCCGACTGCCGACACGGACCCAGCCGTCACCGCACGTGTGCAGCGGTGGCTGGACCACGTGCTGGGCAAGGGTGTGGTGGTTGCAAAGGACACGCCGGCGTTCATCGCGAACCATCTGGGAGTGTTTGGCGTCGTGCGGTTGCTCGAATCCGTCGCCGACGGCAGCATGACGATTGAAGAGGTCGATGCCATCACCGGTCCCGCAACCGGCCGGCCGAAGAGCGCGACGTTCCGGACCGTTGACATCGCCGGCCTCGATATTCTCGCCAAGGTGGCGGCCGACCTCTCGGTCCGGTTGCCACGGGAAGAGGACCGGCAGGCCTTCGTGCCGCCGGCCTTTGTCGGCGCCATGCTCGAACGCCATCTCCTTGGTGACAAGACGGGACAAGGGTTCTACAAAAAGGTCCGCGAGGCCGGTTCCACACAGATCCTCACGATCGATTTGGCCTCGTTCACCTATCGCGAGAAGCAGGGCGCGCACCTTCCGGAGTTGGACGCTGCGCGCAGCATCGTCGACACCGGTGCCCGAATTCGCGCGCTGTTCCTCGGCACGCACAAGACCGGGGCGCTGCTGCGGCGGACGTTGGGGCCGACCTTGCTTTACGCGGCCCGGATCGCCAACGAGATCGCGCATGGCATCGACGACATCGATCGCGCCATGCGCTGGGGGTTCGGATGGGATCTCGGTCCGTTTGAGTTATGGGACGCCATTGGAATCGATGCGGTCCTGTCCGCCTGCGGCGTCTCGGAGCGGCCACCCATCCTCAAGGGACGCGACCGGTTCCGCGATAACAGACTGCCGGCGGCGGCGCCGGACCTTCTGATCCTGGCCAGCGCACGGGACCGCGAGCGAGTGGTCCGTTCCAACGACGGTGCGAGCCTGGTCGACCTGGACGATGGCGTGCTGTGCGTCGAATTCCACTCGAAGATGAATGCGATCGGGGGAGACACGATCGCCATGCTCCACGCGGGGGTGCAGGAGGCAGAAGCCAATTATGAGGCCCTCGTGGTCGGCAACGACGGCCTCCACTTCTCCGCTGGCGCCAACCTGATGCTGCTCCTGCTCGAGGCGCAGGAGGGCAACTGGGACGAAGTGGACCTGATGGTCCGCGGATTCCAAGGGGCCACGATGGCGCTCAAGATGGCGGGGGTGCCGGTCGTGGCGGCACCTGGCGGCCTGGCGCTGGGCGGCGGCTGCGAGATCTGCCTTCACGGGGCCCGCGTTCAGGCCGCGGCTGAAACTTACATGGGACTGGTTGAAGTGGGCGTCGGACTGATTCCCGCTGGAGGCGGCACCAAGGAAATGCTTCTGCGCCAGGCCGACGCGCGGACCGCGTTCGAAACGATTGGCTTCGGCAAGGTCTCGACCAGCGGTCCGGATGCACGGCGTCTGGGCTACCTGCGAGACGCCGACGGCATCACGATGAATCGGGAACGTCTCATGACGGACGCCAAGACCGTGGCGCTGAGCCTGGCTCGCACCGGATACCAGCCACCGATGCGCCGGAACGCCATCGCCGTGGGTGGCCCAACGACCTTCGCCACGCTTTCATTGGGAGTGCATCTGGCGTGGCGCGCGGGCCGCCTGAGCGACCACGACGGCGTGATCGGCCGCAAAATCGCGTGGATTCTCTCGGGGGGAGATGTCCCCCACGCGACGTCGCTCACCGAGGACCAACTCCTCGAACTCGAACGCGAAGCGTTCCTCAGTCTCTGCGGGGAACCCAAGACGCAGGAGCGGATCGCGTACACGCTGAAAACAGGCAAGACGTTGAGAAACTGATTGGTATGAATCGGCAATCTGGAATCTGGAATCGGTAATCGGGCACATGCAGTCAGTGGCTACACTTCCCATCGTCATCATTCCCGGCATACAGGGTCGCTGGGAGTGGATGCATCCGGCCATAGCGGCGCTGGGCGCCGCTCTTGCGCGCCGGCGTCCAGACGGCGGAGGCCAGGTGTTGACGTTCTCCCTGAACGAGGAAGACGGCAGGGGAGATCCGTTCGAGCAATGGATGGCGCGGATCAACCAGTTGATCGAGGCCTCGGGCAGCGCTCGCATTGTCCTCGTCGGCGTCTCGTTCGGGGGGTTGGTCGCCCTGCGGTACGCGGCGCGGCATTCGTCACGGGTAGCCGCGCTGGTTCTCGTCTCGGCGCCGTCACCGCGGATGCGCCTCGGACGATTCGAGCAGTTTCTTCTCCGGCACCCGTTGGCCACGCTGCCACTGTTCGCGCTTCGCGGGATGAGACGCCTGGCGCCGGAAGTGATCGCGGCCAAGTCCTCGTGGTCCACGCGGATCAGGTTTGCGGGATCGTACGGATGGCAGGTCCTGGCGCACCCGGCGGCCCCACACCAAATGGCCCGCTGGGTGCAGGCGTGGCAGGCGACAGACCTTCTGACCGACTGCGCGCGCGTCACGACACCGACCCACATCATCACGGGAGAACACCACCTCGATCGCGTGGTGCCCGTGGATGACACCCTTGACTATCTGAATCTGATTCCCGGGGCCACCGCCGCGCGTCTCGCGCGCAGCGGACACATTGGACTGGTCTCACGGCCCCACGACTTCTCCGCCCTGGTTGGTGAGTTTCTCAATGCTGTTGACGATTCCAGGTCCCGCCGGTCCGCTTGAAGCGCTTCTGGACCTGCCGCGACCGACCGCGGACGGGACGCCGGCACCGCTGCGCGCGGCTGTCGTGTTCGCACATCCTCACCCGGAGTACGGCGGCACAATGCACACCCAGGCGGTCTTTTACGGAGCCAAGGGTTTGGTGCGCGTGGGGTGCGCGGTCCTCCGCTTCAATTTCCGGGGAGTCGGCGCCAGTGCCGGCACGTTCGACCAGGGGCGTGGCGAGGTGGATGATTTCCGCGCGGCCCTGAACGACATGCACGACCGCTTTCCAGGCACGTCGTTGTGGGCCGCCGGATTCTCCTTTGGGGCCTGGGTCGCACTGGAGACCGGCGCTTCAGACCCCCGGGTGTCGGCACTTATCGGGATCGCGCCACCGGTGGCGCATGAGGGATACACGTTCCCTCATACGCTGGAAAGCGCAAAACCCAAGTTCTTTCTCCAGGGGGACCTTGACGAGTTGTGCCTGCTCAAAGACCTCCGCGGCTTCTATGCCCGCTGCCACGAACCCAAGGAACTCGTCGTCATCGATGGCGGGACCCACTTGTTCGACGGACAGGGACGTGAAGTGGGAGACGCCCTTGAAGACCTGACGGGAGACTTTGTATGACCGACGCAGTGGTAGTCGCCGCGGCCCGTACGCCGATTGGCAGAGCGCCGAAGGGCATGTTCCGCACGACGCGTCCGGACGATCTCGCCGCGGCCGTGTTGACAGACACGCTGCGCCGCCTGCCGGAGCTCGACCCGGTCGAGGTCGAGGACGTCATCCTGGGCTGCGCGATGCCCGAGGCGGAGCAGGGTCTCAACGTGGCACGCATCGCGAGCCTTCGCGCCGGCATCCCGGTCTCGGCGTCAGCGGTGACCGTGAACCGCTTCTGCGCCTCAGGTCTCGAGGCGATTGCCCAGGCCGCACACCGCATCATGGTGGGCGCCGCCGACGTCATCATCGCCGGCGGCACCGAGTCGATGAGTCTCGTGCCCATGGGCGGCCACAAGGTGGCACCGAACCCCGCGCTGGTTCGCGACTACCCCGATGTCTACCTGAGCACGGGTCTGGTTGCTGAGAACCACGCGCGCGAGAGCGGCATCACCCGCGAAGCACAGGACGCGTTCGCCCTGGTGAGCCATATGCGGGCGCTGGCGGCGATTGACGCCGGCCGGTTCACGGACGAGATTGTGCCCGTGGACGTCCACACGCTGTCCGGCATGGTGACGATGGCTGCTGATGAAGGGCCCCGCCGGGACACGTCGGCGGAGGCGCTCGCCGGACTGCGGCCAGCGTTCCACGTCCAGGGCACAGTGACGGCAGGCAACTCCTCCCAGACCAGCGACGCCGCCGCCGCGGTCATTGTCATGAGCGCCACCCGCGCGCAGGCGCTCGGCCTCACACCGCTCGCGCGGTTCGTGGGTTATGCGACCGCCGGGGTGAAACCGGAACTGTTTGGCCTCGGTCCCGTTCCGGCAGTCGAGAAGCTCCTGGCGCGGACCGGCCTGACCCTCGACGACATCGACCTCGTCGAACTCAACGAAGCGTTCGCGGCACAGGTGCTGGCATGCACGAAGGTCCTGCCGATCGATCCTGACCGGCTCAATGTCAACGGCGGTGCCATTGCGCTGGGACATCCGCTGGGGTGCACGGGCGCGCGTCTTACGACCTCTCTGTTGTACGAACTGCGTCGGCGTCAGGGCCGCTACGGTCTGGTGACGATGTGTGTGGGAGGCGGCATGGGCGCTGCCGCCATCTTCGAACTGATAAGGAGCTGAAGTCATGTCCACGGCCACCACATCCGCACTTCCCCGGCGAGGCGCCGACTGGCTGCTCGAGCCGACGGCCGCAGAGGACGTGTTCACGCCAGCGCGGCTCAGCGACGAACATCGCCTCATCGCACAGACCGCGACGGAGTTTGTCGAAAAGGAGATTCTGCCGGCGGTCGATCGGCTGGAAACAAAGGACTGGGACCTGGCAAGAACGCTGGTCAAACGCGCGGGGGATCTGGGACTGCTCGGCACCGACGTGCCGGAGGCCTTCGGGGGCATCGACCTGGACAAGGCCGCCTCAATCGTCGTGGGCGAAGCCATTGGCGGCAACGCGTCATTCGCCACCACCTTCGGGGCCCAAACCGGCCTGGCGATCGTCCCGATTCTGTGCTTCGGCACGGAAGCTCAGCAGAACAAATACCTGCCAGGCATCATCGCGGGCGATCTCATTGGCGCCTATTGCCTGAGTGAGTCGGGATCAGGATCGGATGCGCTGAGCGCGCGTGCGAGCGCAACCCGTGAGCCGGATGGCACCTGGGTGCTCAACGGCGAAAAAATGTGGATCACCAACGGTGGTTTCGCTGATGTCTACATCGTATTCGCCCAGGTGGATGGCAAGCAGTTCTCGACGTTCATCGTGGAACGATCGTTTCCCGGCGTCTCGCACGGCAAGGAAGAACACAAGATGGGACTGCACGGGTCATCAACGACGCCCGTGCTGCTGCAGAACGCGCGCGTGCCTGCGGAGAACCTCCTGGGCGAAATCGGCAAGGGCCACAAAATCGCGTTCAACGTGCTCAACTATGGGCGCTTCAAGCTCGCAGGCATGTGCAGTGGCGGCGCGAAGTTCGTCATTCGTGAAGCGGCAAAGTACGCCACCACGCGCCAGCAGTTCGGCCAGCCCATCGCGTCGTTCGGCGCCATCCGACACAAACTTGCGGAGATGACGGCGCGCGCCTACGGCGTCGAGAGCATGCTGTACCGCGCCACCGGACTGATCGACGAGACGATCGCCCGAGGTGGCGGCACGTCGGCAGCCGCGCTGGCAGCCCTGGAGGAGTTTGCGATTGAGGCCTCCCTGCTCAAAGTGGCAAGCAGTGAAATGCTGGACTACGTTCTCGACGAAAATGTCCAGATTCATGGCGGCAATGGATTCGTGCATGACTACCCGGCTGAGCGGCACTATCGCGATGCGCGGGTGAACCGGATCTTCGAGGGCACGAATGAAATCAACCGGCTGTTGGTGCCCGGCATGCTGATCAAACGGGCGCTCAAGGGCGGCGTGCCTGTCATTGCCGCGGCCAGGCGCCTGCAAGATGAACTGCTTTCGCCGCCGACCGCCGCCGCCGGCGGCGGTACGAGCCCGGCCGAGTTGGTCTCCGGCACCGTGGCGGGGATGAAGAAAGCGGCTCTCATGGTGCTGGGCCTGGCCATGCAGACGTACGGCGAGGCGCTGGAGCAACATCAGGAAGTCCTGATGCTGGCCTCGGACATCATGATGGACACGTTCATGGCCGAGAGTGCGTTGCTTCGCGCGGAACAATCGGCGGCCTCCGGCGCGGCGGGCGCGGGTCTTCAAGCGGACGCGGCGGCCGTGCTCACGCACGATGCAGGATTGCGGACTGACGCCGCTGCACGCACGGCCATCCAGGCCATGACCAGCGGCGACACGCAGCGGACGATGCTGGCGGCCCTGCGACGCCTGCTGAAGGTCACGCCCGTCGACACCATCGCGGCACGAGGTCGTCTGGCGAACGCCATCGTGGAACGAAAGGCGTATTTGTTTCAGTAGTGCTGGGTGCTGGGTGCTACGTGCTGGGTGCTACGTGCTGGGTGCTGGGTGCTGGGTGCTGGAACGCGTCTGAGTCCGATACAATGAGGACGTGCGTGTTCCATTGTTCGTCCTTGTCGTCGGTCTGAGCGCAGGTCTTGGTGGCTGCACGTCCGGTCCCCAGCCGATGGATACCTCATCGCACGATGAGGACATCATGGCGTGGCGCGCCAGCAAGAACGCGGCCTTCATGACGGCGGAGTCGCCGTTGCTCCCCGCTGATCGTGCCACGTTCACCGGGTTGACGTACTACCCGATCGATGCCGCGTATCAGATGCCCGCCGTCTTGAGCGAGAACCGCACGGCGCCCAGGCTGATCATCGAGTTGCCAACATCATCGACGGAAATGCGCCGGATGCAGCGCGTCGGCACGCTGAGTTTCTCGCTCCAGGGAACCGCGCTCACGCTCACGGCGTTCGCTGAAGAGGGCGAACGAGTCATCACCCGGTTGTTCGTGCCGTTCGGTGACCTGACCAGCGGCACCGAGACGTATGGCGGTGGCCGCTACCTGGAGCTGAACCGGACGTCAACGACGTTGTACGACCTTGATTTCAATCGGGCGTATCACCCGTTCTGCGTCTACAACACGGACTACGTCTGCCCCGTGCCACCGGCTGAGAATCGTCTGGGTGTCGCTATTCGGGCGGGCGAACGGTTAGGACCCGAACATCGCTGATGCGCGCCGTTGTGCCGGCGATCGCGCCGGGTGGCATCGGCCGAAGACCGTGGTGCAACACGACGGCTGGGAAGGCCAGGTGACCACATTGACCCCGCCTGCCGGGCGGTATAACGTCGGGAGTATCCCTCTCATGCGAAACAAACTTCTCGTCATTCTGCTCGCGGCCGGCCTGGCACCGGTCCTTTTTGCCAATGACTGGACCGAATCGCGCGGCCCATCCCGGGACGGCACATCGCCGGAAACGAACCTTCCGTCGGCGTGGTCGCCCGCCGGTGAGAACCTGGCGTGGTCGCTGCCGTTTGGTGGTCGGTCCGCGCCGGTGATTTTCGGCAATCGCTTCTACCTGCAGACCGCGACCGACGGAGACGTCTCGCTGACGCAGGAGCGTCTTGTGGCCGTGGACGCCGATTCCGGCAAGATTCTCTGGGAGCGCCGGGTCAGCCAGTTTCTGAGTGACGTGCCGCAACATCGCGTCGCGTGGTCCTCGCCGGCTGTCGATCCTCAAAGCGGCAATATCTTCATGTTCACCGTGTCAGCTGAGTTGCTGGCCTTCTCGCCAGATGGCGCGATGCTCTGGAAGCGATCCCTGCCCGAGGAGTACGGCGCCATCACAACCCACGGTGGCCGGACGACGTCTCCAATCGTCGAAGGCCACATGGTGATCTTGAACGTCCTGCTCCAGGGTTGGGGCGACCTGGGCCGCCCCGGCAATCGCTACTTTGCATTCGACACGACGACCGGACAGACCATCTGGGTCAGCGCACCGCAGACACGACACAGCGACACCAACTACTCGAGCCCCATCGTCGTGGATATCAACGGCATGCGCCAGCTCATCGTGGGCGGCACGGATGGCCTGTTTCATGGTCTCAAGGTCAACACCGGGGAGCCGGTCTGGAGTCTCGAAGTCAGCAAGCGCGCGATCCTGAACAGCCCGGTGTTCCGTGACAACACGATCTACATCGCCCATGGCGAAGAAAATATCGACACCACGGAGATGGGCATGGTCGCGGCCGTGGACGCCACCGGCACCGGTGTTCTGACCGGTGCGGCGATCAAGTGGAAGACTCACAGTTTCATGCCTACGTTTGCGTCACCGGTGCTTGACGCCGAGCGGGTGTACGGCGTCGACAACAGCGCCATCCTGGCTGCGTTCGACTTGAAGACGGGCACGGAGCTCTGGAAGAAGACGCTCGGCACGCTGCAGAAGGGTTCTCCCACGCTGGCCGACGGCAAGTTGTACATCGGCACGGAGAACGGCACGTTCTACATTCTGCGCCCCAGCGCCACGGGCGTCGAGGTGCTCGACGAAGACGTGCTGGGTGCGGCCGATTCGCCGGATCCGATTATCGCGGCGCCAGCAGTGGCGAACGGCCGTGTCTACGTGACTTCCATGGCGAACGTGTACGCCATCGGGCCGAAGCAGGCGACGCCGTCCCGGCCCGCGACGATGGTCCAGCCGGCCGTCTCGACGGCGCCGGTCGCCGCCGTGCAGGTGTTTCCGCACGAAGCCCTGCTCGATTCGGGTGAGTCGCAGACGTTTGCCGTGAAGCTCTATGACGCCAAGGGCACGTTCATTCGTGACGCTCGGGCCAACGAGGTGCAGTGGACCACGGACCAGTTGGCTGGAACGATGAGCCCGGCCGGCAGATATACAGCGGCGGCCGGTGGCGAGGGCGGCTACGTCAAGGCGACCGTGAACGGCGTCACGGCCCAGGCGCGGGTCCGCGTGATTCCGCCGCTCCCCTGGTCGTACGACTTCGACGGCATCAAGGCGGTGCCGGGATGGTGGATCTCGCACCTGAAGATCCAGACGAGGGACGTGGACGGCAGCGGCGTCATCGTGCGGCCGCGCGATGAGACCGTGGGCCGCCGCACCAAGCTGCTGATGGGCAGCCCGGACTGGTCTGACTACACGGTGGAAGTAGACGTCCGCGGCCCCGAGATGCGGCGGCAGCGCGGCGACGTCGGCATCATCAACCAGCGATACGTGATGATGATGTTCGGCAATAATCAGAAGCTCGAGCTGCAACCGTGGCAGGCGGCGAATGAAATGACGGCGAGCGTCGACCACATCACGTGGCCGGTCGACACCTGGTACCGGATGAAGTTGCGCGTCCAGAACCAGCCTGACGGCACGACGCTGGCACAAGGCAAGATCTGGCCCCGCGACGAACCCGAGCCCGCGGCCTGGACCGTCGAGAAGGTCGATCGCATTCCCCATCGCGCAGGCGCGCCTGGACTGTATGGCGACGGGATCGCCGACGTAATGTTCGACAATTTCAAGGTGTACAAGAATCAGTAGGACTTCTGCCAATGAAGAATTTCTTTCGCTCGTGTGCTCTCGTCATCGTATGTGTGCTGACCGTGACCACGGTGCCCTCGGGGGCCGGCAAAGGCGTCACCGAGTGGCACATGTGGGGTGGATCGCCGGACCGCAACATGGTGTCGGACGCCACCGGCCTGCCGACGACCTGGGATGTGAAGACAGGCGAGAACATCAAGTGGGTCGCTGCGCTGGGTTCGCAGAGTTATGGCAACCCCGTCGTGGCGGGCGGCGTGGTGCTTGTGGGCACGAATAACGAAGCCGTGCGCGATCCGAAACAGCAGGGAGACCGGGGTGTGATCATGGCGTTCCGTGAGTCCACGGGCGAGTTCCTCTGGCAGGCGACGTTTCCCAAGTTGCTTTCCGGACGCGCCAACGACTGGCCGTTTCAGGGCATCGCGTCGTCACCGCTGGTGATCGGCGAGACGGCGTACTTCACGTCGAACCGGGGCGTGGTGATGGCCGTGGACATCCAGGGATTCCACGACAACGAGAACGACGGTGAATTCAAGTCCGAAACCCTCACCGGCATCCACGACCCGGACGTGATCTGGGAATTCGACATGATGGAGGAAGTGGGCGTCTTTCCCCACAATCTGGCGAACTCGTCCCCGAATTTCTATCAGAACCTCATCTACGTCTCCACCGGCAACGGGCAGGACGAAAGCCATGTGAACATTCCGTCGCCCAGAGCGCCCGCCATCATCGCGCTCGACCGAACAACCGGCGCGCTGGTCTGGGAAGATGCGTCACCGGGCGACCGGATCCTGCATGGCCAGTGGTCCACACCCACGGTGGGCACTATTGGAGGCGTCGCGCAGGTCGTGCACGGCCAGGGCGACGGCTGGATCCGCGGCTTCGACGCACTCACGGGAGAGAAATTGTGGGAGTTCGACTCGAACCCCAAGGACTCCGTGTGGCCCAAGACGCGCAATGAACTCATCGGCACGCCGGTCATCCTCGACAACGTCGTGTACATCGCCAACGGCCAGGACCCGGAACACGGCGAAGGCGTCGGCCATCTGTACGCAATTGACGGCACGAAGCGCGGCGACATCACTCAGAGCGGCCGTCTCTGGGAGTTCGACAAGATCCGTCGCTCGATCTCCACGGCGTCGATTAAGGACGGCCTGATGTACATCCCGGATTTCAGCGGCTTCCTGCACTGTGTCGATATCAAGACCGGACAGGAAGTCTGGGTCCACGACATGTTTGCCGCCATGTGGAGCTCGGCGGTGGTGGCCGACGGCAAGGTGTACCTTGGCGATGAAGACGGCGACGTCACGGTGCTGCAGCCGGGACGCGAGAAGAAGGTCCTGAACGAAGTGAACATGGGGAGTTCCGTGTATTCCTCGCTGGTCACGTCCAACGGCGTGATGTTCATCATGACGCGCAACAACCTCTACGCTATCCAGGAAGGTGCCAAGGGCGGCACGGGCCTGATGGCGGAAGCGGGAAGATGACGCAATGACGAGAGTGCAGGCATTTGGAAAGTAGCGGCGTGAGCAGTCGAGGCGGGAAGGGGCGACTCGGGTGGATCATTTCGGCCGCCGTTCTCGTTTCCACGGTGGCGCTCGTTTCAGCCACTTCCGCCGTTGTCGCTACATCCCCAATTCAGAGCGCCGCTTCCTGGTCCCAGTTCCGCAACACTCCGACCCTCACGGGCGTGTCGGCATCGGCCTTGCCCGCGACCCTGCGCCTGCAATGGACCTATGACGCCGGCTCGGCCATCGAGTCCTCAGCCGCTATCGTCGGCGGGGTGGCTTACGTGGGGACCATCGCCGGAGAGCTTCTGGCGGTCGATGCCGGCAGCGGCACGCTGAAGTGGTCCTACCAGGCCAGCGAAGATCTGGGAATCGGCGAGTCGTCGCCAACCGTGGCCAACGGCCTGGTTTACGTCGGGGATCTCGCCGGCGTGTTTCACGCGGTCGACATGGCCACGGGCAAGGCTCGCTGGACGTATACGACGGAGGCCGAGATCAAGGCCTCACCCATCGTGGTTGGCGACACGGTCCTGATCGGATCGTATGACGGCCATCTGTACGGCCTCAACGCGGCCACAGGCAGGTTTCTCTGGAAAGCGTCCACCGACAACTACGTGCACTCCACGCCGGCGATCTGGAATGGCGTCGCGTATTTCGGCGGCTGCGACGAGATCTTCCACGGTGTCCGCATCAGCGACGGCACACACGTCCTGTCACTGCCCACGCAGGCGTACACGGCCGCCTCACCGGCCATCGCCGAGGGCATCGCATATTACGGGACGTTTGCGAACGAAGTGGTTGCCGTGGACATCGCCGCCAGACGGGTGAAGTGGCGGTTCCTGGATCCGGACCGCCAATTCCCGTTCTACTCCTCGGCTGCGCTCAGTGTCAGTGGCTCAGGCGGCACGATGGTGCTGGGCGGCCGCGACAAGAACGTCCGCGCCCTCGACATGGCCACCGGACAACAGCGGTGGGCGTTCCCGACCCGGGCTCGGGTCGAATCGTCCCCGGCCATCGTCGGCACGCGCGTCGTCGTTGGCTCCAGCGACGGCAAGCTCTACGTGCTGGACCTGTCATCTGGCAGGAAGCTCTGGGAGTTCGACGCCGCCGCGCCACTGACGGCATCGCCCGCCGTCGCCGACGGGCGAGTCATCATCGGTGACGGGGATGGACGGCTCTACGGAATCGGCCAATAGCAGCGTGACGCAGATGTCCCCGGCACAACCCGTCCCTGACCTGGCTGTGATCCTGCCGGCCTTCAACGAGGCGGCGGGCATCGATGAAACGCTGAGCCGCGTGCAGGAAGCGCTCGCCACTCTCCCCGTCTCGAACGAGATCATCGTCGTCGACGACGGATCGACGGACGGAACTGGAGCCCGCGCTGAAGCCCGCGGCGTACGGGTGATCACGCATCCGTGGAATCGGGGATACGGCGCCGCGCTGAAGACCGGCGTCCTCGCCACCGAGGCTCGCGCGATCATGATCATGGACGCGGATTGTTCGTACCCGCCGGAGGCGATGCCGCGTCTGTACGCGAGGCTGGACGGCGCGGACATGGTCGTCGGCGAACGCCGGCTCTCGTCCGTCGGCGTCGCGTGGGTTCGCCGGCCGGGCAAGTGGATACTCAATCGGCTGGCCAGCTATCTGGTCGGCGTCAGGGTTCCGGACCTCAACTCCGGACAACGGGTGATGAAGCGCGAAACGTTGCTGCGCTACATGCACCTCTGCCCCAGCGGGTTTTCGTTTACGAGCACAATCACGCTTGCGATGATGGCCAACGGTCACAACGTGCTCTACGAGCCGGTTGACTACGCGACACGGGCCGGGCACTCGAAGATCCACGCCGGCCATTTCTTCAGTTTCATCCTGCTGGTCGTGCGCGCAATCGTGCTCTTCAATCCGCTGAAGGTCTTTCTTCCGC
>JAHEFO010000085.1:14074-15152 GCA_024640135.1 Acidobacteriota bacterium | reverse complement strand
AGCGAAGATGACGTGAGCACGAAGAAAGACGGAGGACACGAACATCAGCCCGTCGGCACTTACCGGCGTGGCGACCGTGGCCCAGGTAAAGGGGTCTGACTGCCTGGGCGGTTCGTCCGCCGGACGACTCGAAAGTCTCCACAACTCCTCGCCGGTCCTCGGGTCGTAGCCGCGAAAGTTCTCCGCCCCGTTCGTGACCAGCTCGACCCGATCGGCGCCGTCATGAATCGTCGGCGTCGAGTATGAGGAGATGACCTCGCGCGGCGTGCGCCAGGCCTCGTCACCCGTCTCGACATCGAAAGCCGCGATGAACGAGCCCTCCTGCAGGTCCGCCTGCACGATCACCAGGTCTTCCCAGATGATCGGCGAGCTCCCGGCGGCCCATTGATAGGTGACGTCGTAGGTGGCACCCGTATCCAGCGGTCCGAGATCGACCTGCCACAGCGGCTCGCCATCGAAGTCGTAGCAGTAGAGCCCACCGGTGGACAGCAGGACGACGACGTGGTCACCGTCGGTGGCCGGCGTCGCGGTGGCATAGCTGTTCTTCGGGTGGCGCTGGATACTCGGGCGGCCGCTGGTCGGCTCGCGCATCCAGGCCACTTCGCCGCTGCGCCGGTCGATTCCATACACACGCCACTTGTGTCGAGATCGATCCGTCGTACGGTCTATGGCCCCGTCCAGGCCCGGGCGAAAGACGGTGTCGGGATCGTCACTGATTGCCGTGGTCAGGAAGATCCGGTCGTCCCAGACGACGGGGCTTGAGTGGCCCAGCCCCGGGATCGGCGCCTTCCACAGCACGTTCTGCCCGGTCTCGGTATTCCACTGGATCGGTGGGTCCTGCCCGTCGGCGGTTCCCGACGCCAGAGGGCCGCGGAATGACGGCCACTGGAAGCGCTCCGGCGTCTCCCGGAGGGCCTCGAAGGCTGAGGCGGCGAGCAGGAGGGCGCAGCACGAGAACAAGAACCAGGCGCGGCGACTGACGGAACGATGCGACGACAAAGCTGAGAAGTCTCCAAGGGCTGGCCGCCATCAGATCTCCTCACACATGAACTGACGACGGTCGAAGCTGAACAATCCG
>JAHEFO010000085.1:5789-14064 GCA_024640135.1 Acidobacteriota bacterium | reverse complement strand
CGTACTTCAAGTGCAAGCGCCGCGACAAATGGCGCGTGGCACGGCCTGTCAGATGTTCCGCAGCCGGGCCGTCGCAGCCTCGAGGGTCTCGGTCTTCTTCGCGAAGCAGAAGCGCAGCACCGGCCCGCCGGCGTCGTTGTAGTTGAATGCCGAGCAGGGAATCGCGGCGACGCCGTGCTCCTGGATCACCCGCATCGCCACGTCCGTATCGCGGTCGGACGTGATCGCCGAGTAGTCCATCAACTGGAAATAGGTGCCGCCGCAGGCGAGCGGCGTGAAACGCGACCCCTCGAGCAGGCGCAGGAAGAGATCGCGCTTGGCCTGGTAGAACCCCGCCAGGCCGTCGGCGCCGGGGTCGCGCGTCACGAACTCCGCGAACGCGACCTGCGCGGCCGAGTGCGCCGTGAACGTCACGAACTGGTGGACGCGCTGCACCTCGGCCAGGATGGCCGCCGGCGCCACCGCATAGCCGATCTTCCAGCCCGTGGTGTGGAACGTCTTACCGAAGGAGCTGATGACGACCGCGCGCGACCGCAGCTCCGGGTAGCGCAGGAGGCTCTCGTGGCGCGTGCCGTCGAAGATGATGTGTTCGTAGACCTCGTCGGCGATGAGGAGGATGTCGCTGCCGTCCACGAGCGCGGCGAGCTGGCGCATGTCCTCGGTCGTCCAGGTCATGCCGGTCGGATTGTGCGGCGTATTGACCAGAATGGCCCGGGTCTTCGGCGTCACCGCGCGTGCCACTTCGTCCCAGTCCACCCGGTAGTCCGGATAGCGCAGGCCGACGAACACCGGCGTTCCCCCCGACAACCGGACGGCCGGCACGTACGAGTCGTAGCACGGCTCGAACAGGACGACTTCGTCGCCGGTCTGCACGAACGCCGTCAGCGTGGAATAGAGCGCCTCGGTCGCGCCGCAGGTCACCTGGACCTCGGTCGCGGGGTCCACGGGTGCGCCATAGCAGTGCCGCGCCTTCGCCGCGATGGCTTCCCTCAGCGCCAGCACGCCGGGCATCGGCGGGTACTGGTTGTGCCCCTCCCGCATGGCGCGGGCCGCGGCCTCCACGAGATCCGGGTCGCAAGCCCTGGGAGAGGTTGATGGCTCTGTGCTCGTTGGCCAGCCGGGTCATCACCGAGAAGATGCTGACGCCTACGGCCGGGAGCTTCGAGGCAAACGCGGGACTGGGCGTACTCATGACTCGCCGAGTATCGGCGATCCGGACGTCAGGACACCAGCGCCAGCTGCGTGATGAAAGACGGATGCCCTGCCTGCGCCGGGGTTATAGTAGGGTCCGGCATCTTGTTTCTGGCCGCTCTGCCAAGAACGACGGCGCGGTCGCTTCGTGCACAGGGAGGACTCCAATGCCGAATCTGCATTTCAGCAAGCTCCTCGGCGGATGCGCGGTTGCTCTTGCCGCATTCGTAATCCCGGCAACCGCCCAGAATAGCGTTGTGGAGGGGCGGGTCAACGCGGTGAAAGGCTGGGCCACCTCCGCCTCGGCGGGCGATCGGGCGACTCTGATAAAGGCGTATCTTCCGCTCGCCTGGGGTCTCGACATGATGGCGAGCGTTGGCCAGCCCCTCGACGAAGCCCGGAAGGCGGCAATCACCAAGGACTACGAACAGGAGCGAGACAAGCTGGTCGACGCGTGCGTGGCCGGCCTCAAAGGCACGGCCGTGACGTTGGTCGAGGACCGGGGCACGTCCCGTTTCTCGGAGAACGAGCGCAAGGAAGTCGAGCAGATGGAAAAGGCGGGCCTCCAGTCGGGGACCGGCGACGTCATGGTCACCGACGGCACGAAGACCCACCATTTCAGGGTCTTCCAGTACAAGGGGGAGTGGTACTTCGTCGACTGCCAGTAGTCTGCAGTTGTCAACGCGTCACTGCCGCCGGCCGTGCGGGTCCGTCCAGTCGAGAGATCGAAGGCCGGGGCCCGTCGTCCGCCGCGCCCATCTGGTCCGAGAGGCGGGACGCCGGCGTGCAGGAAGGACTGGGCCGGTCTCGGCGACACACCGTGTCGAGTGCGCCTGTTCCAGTGACAGAGCCCCCTCGGGGTCTACGCCTCCGACAGAATGCGGCGCTGGCCCGTGAGTGCGCGGATTGGCGCGATATCCTGCACCACTTCGAGCGTACCCAGATACTCGCCGGCCGGGTTCTTCACCGCGAAGTAGCGAATGTGCGCCATCGTGTCGCCCATTTCGATCCAGAACTCGGCCACGGCCCGGCGGCCGGCTTTGAAGTCAGCGAGAATCCGATTGACGATGTGCACGCTCTTCTCGGGATGACAGTTCTGGACGGCCATGCCGATGGCGCCCCTGGTGCGAGGGAAGATCTTGTGGCCGTTCTCGTGGCTGAAGTAGCGCACACAGTCGTCCTTGTCCACGAACGACAGCTCGACCGGCAGCGTGTTGAGAATCGCGGCGAGCACATCGCGCTCAACACCAAACGACAGGTCTTCGACGCCGCCGGCGTTGATCACGCGCTCCGCCAGTGCGTAGAACGTCGCGCGCGTGTCCGGCCCGATCGCTGACTCGGTCGCTTCGATCCCGGCCATCACCGCGTCGCCGTCCGCCTCGGTCAGCACGCGGCGGGCGAGCGGGAACAGGATGTCGTTTTCCTTCCAGAAATGGTCCTTGAGCAAGGTGCTGTAGTGCGCGAACGTGGCGCGCAACTCGTCGAGCACCTCGCGTTCGCCGCGCGTGTAGCGGTGGATCAGCGCCGACAGTCTGGGCAGGACGAGGCGGCTCTCGTCGTGTTCACCGAGCATCACGGCCAGCGGCCCCCCGTGCTTCGGCACGCCGCGCCGCTCAACGAGCGGAAACAGGTGATGCTCCTCCTTCAGGTGGTGGCAGGCGCCCACGTAGCCTTCGAAGTACGCGAGGGCGTCCTGGAGCAAGCCGGGAGGCGGCCCCGCCGGCGCATCAAGTGCGAGCGCCACCGCTGCAAACACCTTTTCCGTCGTCTCGTGATCGTTCATCAACTGGTCGGCCCATCCATGCGACATCTCATCCTCCGTGGCGACAGCGGCGTGTTGCGCCCCAAGAGCCTCACTGTGTCTGATTGTCGCGGCGGTTCGTATGACAGGGGTCACATGCGGCCACGCGGCATGCTGAAGTAAACTGCATGCAGGAAGCAAGGAGTTGAACATGTCCACAAAATATCGTGTCCATCGCTTTGACCTGCGCATGACAGCCGACCAGAGCACACTGGAACAGTTCCTGAACAGTATTGAAGGTGAGATCACAGCCATTATTCCAAATGTGGCGGTGACACCCTTTATTCTGACTGCAAAGGTGAATTTCCTGCTCATCGTCGAGAAGGTACGTTAACCCTCGTGAGAGGATTGATGTTCCCGTTGACCGCCACCTGATCGGCCGAACCAGCAGCACGTCGCCTGCGGAATGGTGATGACACTCCTCACCGTCGTCCGCCTGGAGCCAGGCCTGCAGGCGATCCCCGTGGTCCACTCGACGGTGAAATCAAGCGGGCGTGGAGGCGAAGCATCCGCGCGGAAACTGCAACGTTGAGCACCGCCCTGATGGCGTCATGGAGTGGCTCGCGGAAATCAGAGGCACGAACGGTAACGCCACCACAAAAAGAAATAGTCGGTGGACACGGGGCCGTGACCACACGGATCCGGGGTTAAGATTGGCCACCGGCCATGATCAACCAGCGCCCGTCCGGGGAGGAGCCCCGGACCGAACGTGTGACCCGCCTGCTTGCCGCATGGGGAGCGGGTGACGAATCCGCGCTCGCGCAACTCGTTCCCCTGGTGCAGTCCGAGCTGCGCCAAATTGCGCGGCGGCAGATGCGCCGGGAGCGAAACGGGCACACGCTGCAGACGACGGCGGTCGTCAACGAGGCCTACCTCCGATTGTTCGATGTGACCGGCATGCGGTTCCGTGACCCCGGTCACTTCCTGGCGATGTCCGCACGCCTGATGCGTCGTGTCCTGGTGGACCATGCCCGGTCGCGCGGCGCCGTCAAGCGGGGCGGAGGCGCGGTGAAGGTGACGCTTGACGACGCGTTTTCCGTCAGCGACGAACGGACGCCGGACCTCGTGGCGCTCGATGACGCACTCGAGGCGTTGGCCGCGCTGGACCGGCGCAAGAGCCAAGTGGTGGAGATGCGATTCTTCGGCGGCTTCAGCGTCGCAGAAACGGCCAAGGCGCTGAGCGTGTCACCGGAAACGGTCATGCGCGACTGGCGGCTGGCGAAAGCCTGGTTGCTCAGGGAGTTGCGGCATGCCGACTGACTTGACTCCCGGGGAGTGGCAGGAAGTCGAGCGCCTCTATCACCGGGCTCGAGACCTGACTGAGCAGGAGCGCGCGACGTTGCTTGAAGCCGAGTGCGCCGACGCCGGCGTCCGGAGCGAGGTCGAGTCCCTGCTCCAGTACGATGTCGCCGCGGATGGGTATCTCGAGCGGCCGGCGCTGGAGGCGGCCGCGGCCTCGCTCGTCTTCGATCGGGGGCCGCTGCCGGCCGGCCGGCGAATCGGCGGCTACGAGGTGCGGTCCTTCCTCGGTGCCGGTGGGATGGGCGAGGTCTATCTCGCGCGAGATGTGAGACTCGAGCGCGACGTGGCCCTGAAGGTGCTGGAACGCTTCGTGGCCTCCGATCCTGAATACCTGCGCCGCTTTGAAGAGGAAGCGCGCGCGGCCTCCGGTCTCACGCATCCGAACATCGTGACCATCTACGGCGTCGGCGAAGACGACGGGGTTGCCTACATCGCGATGGAACTCGTGCGCGGCCGCACGCTGCGTGCGGTGCTTTCCGCCGAAGGGGTCGCGCTCGAGCAGGCAATCGACCTGGCGGCTCAGTTGGCCGAAGCGCTGGCGGCGGCTCACGCCGCCGGCATCGTGCATCGCGATCTGAAACCAGAGAACCTGATGGTGACTGCGGGCGGCCTGCTCAAGGTCCTGGACTTCGGGATCGCCAAGCGTCGTCACACCGTGACTCCTGATGCCGGGCTCACTGGCGGCGTCGAGAGCCGGTCGGACACCGCGCGCAGCGCTATCTCCGGCACGCTGGGATACATGTCGCCGGAACAGGCGGCCGGGCGCCCCGTCGATCATCGGTCGGATCTGTTCTCGCTCGGCGCGATCCTCTACGAGATGCTGAACCGGCGACAGGCACTCGACCAGGACTCGGCCGGCAGCGACCCGCAGACGAACGGGCGGGCCGCCGTCACCTCCAGGGCCCCCGTCCCGGCGGATGTTCCCGCGCCGCTTCGCGATCTGGTCGACCGGTGTCTGGCCGCCGATGCGGAGGCCCGCGACTCGAACAGCCATGACGTCGCCATCATCCTGAGACAGCTTCAGGAAGAGCTGCGCTACCCCACCGCTGGCCGACCGGTGACCCGCCGACGGGCCCTCTGGATGGTCGGCGCGGCCACGTTGTCCACGGCTGCCGGTGTCGCCGCGTGGAGCCGCTGGTCTGCCGGGCCTGCGGTCGCGTCTCTGGCTGTCCTGCCTTTCACGAACGTCGATCGCGATCCGGCGATCGACTACCTCTGCGACGGCATCACGGACAGCCTGATTCGTCGTGTGGCGTACGTGCCGGACCTGAGTGTCCGCCCGCGCAGCACGGTCTTCAACTTCAAGCACACCGGGGTCGATGCCCGTGCCGCGGGCCGGCAACTGGGAGTGGACGCGGTCATGACCGGCACGGTGACGGCCTCGGCCGGCCGGCTGGTGGTGACCGTTGAGCTGATTGACGTCGCGACGGGCGAACCCACCTGGTCCGATCGCTACGAGCGCCCGGCGTCTGACCTGCTGACGCTGCAGCATGATTTGGCCATCGCAATTCTGGACGAGGGGATCCGACGGAAGCCGGACGCATCCGTGCGCCGTCAGTTCGAACGGGGCCCCACCGAGGATGGAGAGGCAAATGACCTCTTTCTTCGAGGGGTGTACCGCCACCGGATCGGCGGCGAGGACAACTACCTGGTCGCCCGCGGATTGCTGGCGCAGGCGGTGGCGAAGGATCCGACGTTCGCGCTGGCGTTCGTGTCACTGGCATCAACCTTCACCGTGATGACGATCGATGGATACGAGCGGCCCACGACAGCGTGGCCGGAATCCAACCGCAACATCCGGCGGGCGCTCGAGATCGATCCCGCGATGCCGGAGGCGCACGCCGAACGGGCGTCCTCCTGGTTCTTCTTCGATCACGACTGGGAGGCGGCCGAACGGGAATGGAATCGCGCGCTCGAGGCCCACGCCAGTCCAGCCCTTCCGGACCTGCTCAGCGGGGCGGCACTGAAATTGTGGGCGCTCGGGCGCGCGGACGAGGCCCTGGCGTTGGCGCGCCGGGCTCGGACCCTCGATCCCCTGACACCTGCGCTTGCCGCTCAGGAGGCCGATTTGCTGCTGCACGTCGGTCGTCTGGACGCGGCGGCCCGGATCTATTCCGATGTGCTTTCGCGTGTGCCTGGCAACGCGGAGGCGTGGTTCGGCCTGGCGGAGACGCGGCGCGCACAGGGTGACTACGACCAGGCGATTGCCGCCCTCCAGCGCGGACATGGAGCAGCCTCCGATGGCTCGGCAGGGGCCCGGTCACCGTTGTTTCAGCGCGCCCATGGCGCCAGTGGTTATCGGGAACTCGAGCGGGCTGCCGTCAGGCTGGAACTGGAGCAGGCCGAGGCGTACCTCGCCCGGGGCGGCTATGTGTCACCGCTGGATCTGGCGCGGGGGTACGCGCGACTCGCCGATGCGGAGCGCGCGTTCGTGTTTCTTGACCTGGCGTTCGAGGAAAACGCGCCAGGACTGGTTTTTCTCAATGTCGATCGCGCATGGGACGCCCTGCGCGGTGATGACAGGCTGGCGGCGGCGGCCAGGGCGGTCGGCCTGCCGGTGCATTCATAGCAATGGTGTGGAGGACAGGTATGAAGACACGCGTACTACTGGCGGCCCTGCTGATGTGGATGACGGCCGGAGCCACCGGCGATCTCCTGGCGTGCGGCACGAAGTTTCTCGTGCCGGGTCGGGGTATCAGATTTCAGCGAACGGCCAGTGAGCGCCAGGCCTCCACGCTGCTCATCTACGCGCCGCCTGCATCGGCGCTGTCGGCAACGCTTGCCAGACTCAGAATCGAGCCGCTGATGCGGAAGGCCGGATATCGGCCGGTCGTGGCCACGACTCGGGACGAACTCACCCGGTCAACAGCCGGCAAGACCTGGGACATCGTCGTTGTGGACATTGGTGATGGCGCCGCATTGAAGCGACAGTTGACGCCGGAACCGCTGCACCTGATCGCGGTGGCACAAAAAGGCACCAATATTCAGATGGCGCTGGCGCGCGCGGAGTTTCCGCTGTTGATGCAGTCGCCATCCCGCGCCCAGGACTTTTTGGACGTGATTGACAACGCCGGCGTCTGCGCCGTGGAGGACCACGCCAGGGCAGGGGGGAAGACCCGTTGATCGTGACTGCGAAGGCCTTGGGTGGGGCGCTGGCAGGGGGCGTCCTGCTCCTGGCCTGTCCGGCTGGGGCGTCCGCTCAGGCGTGGGTGCCCCCGGCCGGCTCCGGCGAAGTCAATCTGTCGGCGCAGGTCGTGGAACACACCGGTCACCGGCTGACCGACGGCACCTATGTCGACAACGGCAGGAGCCGCACGGGAGCCGTGTTCCTCGAGGTGGACTACAGCCTTACCCGGCGCCTCTCCGTCTCCATTGGGCTGCCGTTCGTGTGGGCCCGTTACATCGATGATGATCCGCCGCCGCCGTTCCTGCCGTTCCTGCCGGTCGACCAGTGCCGGTGCTGGCACTCGAGTTTTCAAGACGTCGGACTGACGGCGCGCTTCAATGTGGTGGACACCTTCGATCATGTGACCGCCGTGACCCCTTCGGTGTCGGTAGGCCTGCCCAGCCACGACTACAACTACCGCGGCGAGGCGGTGGTGGGGCGAAGCCTGAAGGAGTTGCGTCTCGCGGTGGACGTCGCCCACCGTCTCGACGGCATTTCCAACCGCCTGTCGGTCAGCGGGCAGTATGCCTACGCCTTTGTCGAGCGGATCATTGCGGTGCCGAACAACCGGAGCAACGCGACACTGGCGACCGACTGGCGGGTAACGCCCGCGCTGTCCGCGCGGGTGTTCGGTTCGTGGCAGCGCACCCACGGCGGACTTCGGGCTGGGTCGCTTCCGGGCTCGGCACTGCCGGGTCCTGGCGATCTGACGACACCCGAACGCCTGGCCGAGCACGACCGCCTGCTGAGGGACAATAGTCTCCACCTCGGCCTCGGGATGTCATACCAGTGGACACGCCTCGGTGTCTTTGCCA
>JAHEFO010000085.1:0-5779 GCA_024640135.1 Acidobacteriota bacterium | reverse complement strand
GTTGATGTCAGCCGCAGGCTCGACAGGATCGTCAGGAACATGACATTCAACGCGCACTATGCGTACGCCTTCGTCGAGCGGGTGCTTGACGTGCCGAATAATCGCAGCGATGCCACCTTGTCCGCAGACTGGCGGGTCACGCCGAAGATGTCGGTCCGCGCGCTCGCGTCCTTTCAGCGCACGCACGGCGGGTTTCGGTCCGGGTCGTTGCCGGGGTCGGCCTTCCCCGCGCCTGGCGACCTGACGACACCGGAGCGCATTGCGGAACACGACCGCCTTCTTCGCGATAACAGCACCCATCTTGGAGCCGGAATGGCCTACCAGTTTTCACCCGTGGGGGTGTTTGTGGCCTACACCCACTTCGTGAGTGGCACTGACACGCACGCAGGCCGGGCCCTGACCACCGGCGTCACCTGGCCGTTCCACCTGCGTCAATGACAGTTTTCGCCCGCGGATTCCGCCGTTCCTATCAGGGCCCTTCTGATCTTGGGGCCAGGGAGCGGGAACCATGCGACGACCGATATTTCAAATGGGCCTGCTGGCGGCGTTGCTCGCGGCGCCCGCCTGCGCCGATTCACCAGTTGCGCCGACCGTGCCACGTCCGGAAGCCACGCCGGTTCTCGTTGCACTGCCGGCCAGGGCCGGCAGTCTGGTGGTGGAGTCGTTCTCTGTCATCGAGTATCAGTACCCGGGATACCCGGGCTGGTATTACGCACCCCAGGTCGTCGTATCGAGTCCGGACGACGGCAGCGGCGTGGATGTCGGGTTGCTGGACCTCACTGTTGCCGGCCTGGGTGACGCTCCTCCGGTGGTCTTGTGCCGCCGCGTCGCCAATGGCACACGTGTCAGCCTGTTGAACGAAATCTACGGCGACTACGAACTATCCATCAGTCAAGGTGCAGTGCGGGCGTCAGCCCCCGAAGCCACCATCTCCATTTCGTTCACAGACGGCCTCGGGAGTACCGCCACCGTCACCGCCAGCGGCCCGGTTGTTGCCGGAGAACTGCCAAAGACCTACACGGGCGGCACCACCCCTCCGTGTCGCTGACATCGACGTCCCCGGCGCCAATCGCCGGCACGCTCAGCGAGGCGGGTCCACTGCCAGGAAGGTTTGGGAGTGACCGGTCAGGCCGCTCAGCGGTCTCTGACTCAGCCGAGTAGCTCGTTGACCTTCGCCATGACCTCAAACGCATCGGCCACATACAGCACGTCGGCCTTGCCCTGCGCCCATCCGCAATTGGGATTGAGATTGACGGCGCGCCGCTCGCCGATAAACCGCCAACCGACCACGTGCGGTTCCTCGCCGTGGCAGCAGGTGGCGAGTCCCTTGCGGTGGCGCGGACTTGCGCCGGTCTGCCCAACTTGATTCACGTGGGTCATGAACGGCAGAACCGCCTGACCGTCGCCGCTCTGATCGACGAGCGACTTGCTGCCGCCCAGCGACGCCCGTGCGCCTGCCAGGAACGCCAGGATCAGGCGCTCCGCATCGGCGACGTGCGGTGCGCCATCGGCCTGTTTCTTGGTCCAGCCCGCACCCGCGACCAGAAGCAACTCCGCGTCTGGCCGCACAGTCGCTTCACCGGACGCCGGAGCCCGCACACCGACAACCCTGGTGCGCCCGGCCGGCACGACCACGTCCACGGGGGTCACCGCCATCGCGGACGGCGCGCCAGCCCATGGCGCGCGTGTGCCCGGCTCGATCGCCAGCACCAGCGGCCGTTCCTGGCGCGTCAGCACGCCTTCGATGCGCTGTTTGTAGTACCAGCGTGTGACCGACACCTCCGCGCCTGCGGCGGCGCACTCAGTGACATGCGTGTCCACACGGCCACCCAGTCGCTGCGCCACGCCCGCCACCACGCGCATCCAGCGCGACGTTCCCGGCACGAGAATGATGTCCGCGCCCGATACGCGCGCCACAGCTTCGGCGGCCGCCGCGTCGGTGCCGTAGCGGGCCTCGGTCAACTCCGGCGCACACACGCCGAACACCTGCGCGGCTCCGCACGATCCGATCTGCACGGCCGCCGCGTCGGCTGTCCCGCCAACCAGACCGACGTCGAATGGCACGCTCAGTCCGGCGGCAAGTTCCTTCGCGGCGCCGAGCGCCTCAAGCGCCGGCTTGGCCAGCGATCCATCCGTATCGACGTGAGCCAGAAGAAGAATACTCATTGGCGAATCCACTCCGCGATGTCTTTGGCGATGGCCTCCGGGGTCCAGTCCTTGACGATGCGTGTCTCCCGCCGCTGTGACGGAACCGCGACCCTGGCAAACGTTCCGGCGGACGGGATGGCGGCCGGCGCCGCCTTCTGCAAGGCCGGCATGAGACTGCGCATGTTCGTCATGCCAAGCTGCGGATTGTTGGCCGGTTCCCGCAGGCTCCCGGTGGCCCAGCCCACCACGGCCGGGGGCCCTGCACACACGGAGACCTGGTGCCGTCCGCCTTCGATGCGTTCCAGAATCTCGAACGCGTCGTCGGCGCCCACGGTCAGTGAATCGACACCCTGGAACTGCTCAGAAATCCCCAGACGCTCACCGACCATCTGGAGCGTGGCGCCGGCTGCGCGCGACGCGGATTCCCAGCCTCCGAACACCAGCAACCGGTTCTGATCGAGCCCGGGAATGGCGGTAATGGCGCCCGCAAGCGCCTCGGCGACCGCCGCGGAGTCCGTGAAGCCACTGGCCGACCCGTCGATCGCCACGAACTCAAACGGCACCTTCTGGGCCACCTTCATCATCACCTGCTGGAGCTTGGCCTTCGGGCCCAGGCTGACCAGCCACAACTTGCTGCCGGCCTGCTGCTTGACCAGGTTCGCGGCCTCGAACAACGCATGGCCCGCCCACGGATCGAGCACGGCCGGCAACATGGCCTCATTCTTCAGTGCCGGTCCGGCCGGACCGGTCACCGGCTCGAGTGACTGCAACGGATCCGGCACGATGCCGGCACAGACGACGACGTGATAACTCATAGCGTAATTAGTTCTCCGTTGAATGAAGCCCTCCGGCGCCCGCGCGGAACTCTACATTGGTCCTGCCGGATGCCTCGTCGAGCGTGAAGTCACAGTTCCACAAGCACGCGCCACAATGAATGCACTTCTCGCGATCGAAGGCGACGCCGTGATCGCCGGCAGACGTGATCGCCTGCCCCGAGCACATCTCGACGCACACCCGCGTCCGGCAGACCCGGCACTGCCCGCTCGAGGTGAACTGCACGTGGTCGGCGTACCCCGCCGCGGCCTGGACTTTTCCGCCCAACAGCAGCGCGTCCTGGTGCGTGATCAGCAGGCGCCCGTCGAGCGGAACGGCCGGCCACCCACACCGGTCCATGAATGCGTCATGCATCGCCGTTCCCGCGTCGCGCGCCGCCGCGACAATCGTCTCAATCTCCTCGGGAGTGAGACGCCCGCGATAGTACGCCTCGAGCGACGGTCTTGGTTTGGCGTGACGGCGCGCCGGAAGACGAAGCCACCCGTTCGTCAACCCGGTGAGTCCCATGCCCACCAGCCCCCAGAGCAACCCCCGATCGAATCCATCGCGCGCGCCCTCGGCGATGCGGAGTTCTGCGTCCAACCAACTCGCCCGGCGCCGCGCGACGTAGGCGCGATCAATGTTGGCCTGCGTAAACGGGTCCCCCGCAGCGCACAACTCGATGACCGCCTCCGCCAGCAGCACACCGGTCGTCCACGCCTCGTCCACGCCGGAGCCGGTGAGCGCATTCGTACTGCCCGACCCCTCGCCAATCCGCGCGTAGCCGTCTCCGGCCAGGTGCGGCTCACCCCGCCGTCCCGATTCCTGCAGGGACTTCGCGCCCCATGACCGCAGGGTCCCGCCCTCGAGCCAGCGCCACAAGTACGGGTGCTGCATCCAGTGCTGCAGGTAGCGATACGCCGTCCGGACGGGACTCTGGAACCACGACGGCACGAAGATGCCGACCGACACCGTCCGCTCGGACAGCGCGTACAGGAAACCAAAGATCTCCGGTTCCGGATACCCGAACGTGTGCAGCACCGTGCCGGGCTTCAGCTCGACGCCCTCTCGGAGATCCACCACCATCTTCATCCCAAGAGCCCACTCGTCCCGCACGTGGCCCTCGGGCAACCCGAACCGGGCATCGAGCATCCGCCCGACCGTGCCGACCGGGCCGTCCCCCACCACGGTCAGGTCGGCGTGCACATCCATGCCGGGCGCAAACCCCTCGGCTGGCTGACCGCGCAAGTCCGTGCCCTGATCGACGAGTCGCACACCGGCGACACGGTCCCCCTCAAAGAGCGCCTCGGCAATTGGCGACGCCGGCCAAATCTGAACGGCGCCACTGGCCATCACCTGCCCGGCGACCCACTGACTGAATTGACCGAGCGAAAACGCGAGGCCCCCGTGCTTCTGCAGGAACGCCGGAATATACGGCAACTGGACGGCGTGGTGCTTGACGCCGGCAAGCCGTCCAGCGCCTGACAGCATCGCGTCAACCATGCGCAGCGGCCTGGAGCGCCGGCTGGCGCCCACCGGGTCGAGCAGGTAGACGAGTTCCTCACTGGTGACAGGCGTCACGAGCGGAATGCCAGCGGATGCAATCTCGGGAAACGTCGCGCGGATGCCCCGCGCGCGCGTCACGACCCCCGACACGCCGACCCCAACTTCGTCGGCCCGCTCGAAGCACAGGACCTGGAGCGGCAGTCCAGGGACGGCGCGGCTCTCGAGGCGCGGTGTGCCGTCGGGCTGCACGAGCGCAGGGCCAAGCGTGGCGAGAAAGCCGCCCGTCGCAGGTCCGAATCCCGCACAGACGATATCGACATCCATGCGTGGGCGCTCGGGGACCGGTGTGTCGGGATCAGACGGGATAATCGGGCGCCTCCGGAATCATGACGGTGGTCAACGCCTCGGCGGCGCGGTCCTTCGCCAGCCGGCAGCCGGTCAGACAACTATCGAGGCGCGACCGCAGGAACTGAAACGTCTCCAGCGTTGGAAACCGTGCGCAGGGTCCGGCCTTCTGGCTGTGGGAACCGTCGGCCTCGATCACATCCATGTACATGCGTTCGGTGGCGGCAATCCCGGGGATGAGACCGTCGAGCTCGTCGATATCTTCGCAGTGATAGCAGCCCGGAGCGCACGTATCGTCCCAGGTCGGATGGCGCTTATAGCCGTAGACCAGTTCGGCGGTAATCCGTCCCACCTCGCCAGCGGCGCGCGCGGACTGGACGTGACAGAGATCGGTGAAGAAGTTCACGTAGCCCTCAGCCCCGACCATCGCGTCGGGCTGCGCCTTGACGTGAGCATCGAGCGCCACCACGTCGAGAATCTGGCTGCGCACCGACAGCAGCCAGCAGAGCGCGTCAGCCAACGGGAAGGTCACGCCCTGCCGGTTGCTCTGGTAGAGCTTCACACCGTTGGCGTCGGTGGCCTTCCGCAGGTGCAGCAGCGTCCACACCCAGAGTCTCATCGCCGACGCCACCGTGCACGCGCCCGTCTCAGGGTGCGTGTTCCCAATCCGCCGCAATTCGGCGCCCCACTGCTGGAACTGCGCCAGGAACACGTCGTCGGTCATCGTGAGCGACAGCTGACGCCGTTGCACCGATTCCGGCCCTTCGTAGGTGGCTTCCAGCTGCGCGTCCATCCACTTGTGACCGATGAACCCCGGGCAATCTTCGGTAATGCCGTAGCCGCCCATCATGCTGACGGCTTCACGCATCATGGTGGCCCCGTGTCCGGTGTTCCAGAGCTTCACGGCCGGGCAGAACACACTCGCCACTGAATCCAGGATGACGTAGCGCACCAGTCCGTTCGCCCC
>JAHEFO010000084.1 GCA_024640135.1 Acidobacteriota bacterium | reverse complement strand
CGAGATCGCGCGCTACTACATTGACGTCGCCGGAGACATGAACCAGGCGGCGGCGGCAGTCGACACGATTGTCAAGAAATACGCGACGTCGGATTCGGCGCCCAATGCCTATCTTCTGGCCGGACGGCTGGCCCTGGCCCGCAGCCATCAGGCCGCCGACCTCGACGCGGCCACCGCGAACTTCGAGCGGGTCTTCCGCCTGTTCCCGGCGTCGGACGCCGTGCCGCGGGCCATCACCCTCGTCGGGGAGACCATGTGGTACGCGCGTCGATACGAAGACGCGCGGGCGAACTTGAGTCGCGTCATCGCGGAGTTTCCCATGAACGACTCGGCGTCCGACGCCTACCTCGCGCTCGGCCAGGTGCTGGTCGCGCTCGGCGAGCCGGCGCTCGCGATGGAAGAACTCCAGCAGGTGCGCAATCGCTGGCCCACGACGCCGGACGCGGCGACGGCCCTGGCGCGAACAACCCTGCTCCACCGGCTGTATGTCCGCGCGCCCCGCGGACCTGCCTACGCGCTGGAAACGGACACCATTGGTCCGGAGAAGCTGCAGAACGTCGTGGCTCTGGCACTCTCCGGTCAATCCACGCTGTACTTCGCGTCTGAATCCAGCCTCGGCGTCTTGACGGAGGGCAGCACGGAACGTCCGCCCTCCGTCCCCCGCCCGCGGGGACTGGTTGTGGACCGGACCGGCCAGGTGGTGGCCTTCGACGAAGGGTCATTGCGTCCGGCCACCGGCCCGCCGATTCCGCTTGCGGTGACACAGTCCAATGGAACGCCCAAGGCGCTCTCGAAAATGGAAGCGGTCACCCAATTGAGCAACGGCGACTGGATTGTCGCCGACGACAACGATCGCACGCTCCACAGGTTCTCGAATGCCGGCGAGTACATCGGCGCATTTGGAGCAGGCCGCTTCACGCGCCTGGCGTCTACCGAGCGAGACGATGTCGCCGGACTCGATCGGGATCAGAAGGCTGTCGTCGTCTTCGACGGTTCCGGCACGGTCACGGCGCGCATGCCCTTGCGCGGCACTGGTTACGATCTGCAGGATGCGGAAGACCTGGCGTTCGATACCTTCGGGCATCTGTACGTGCTGGATCGAAACGCGCTTGCGGTCTTCACGCCGCACCCGGCTGCGCCGGTCGACGCCGGTTCGCCCGCGGCTGCGGCCGGCTCGCAGACGCCGACCTATCGTCTCCTGACGGTGTTCGCGCCGCCGGAGAATGGCCCCGGCGGCTTTCGCCGCGCCACCGCATTCGCGGTTGACCCGTCCGGAGCGGTGTTCTTGTATGACGATCGCGCCGAGCGGGTCACGGTGTACCGATGATGTGTCAGGACGAAAGAGTTCGAATGAGCGGACCGACGAGGCGCGCGTGCATCATGGTGGTCGCAGCCGTCTGTGTCGCGGCGAGCGTGCCTGGATTTGCCCAGGACCCGCAGGTGGCGTCGACGGGACAGGCGGTCCAGGAACCAGCCGGGGCCCTCGAACTGCTGTTCGATCAGGGCAAGCGGCTGGCCGATGGGTTCAAATACGACGAGGCCGTTCCCTTGTTCGACCGGCTCATCGCCACGATGACGGCCGGCAGCGAAATCGAGAACGCCGAACTGCTCGTGCAGGCCTACGAACAGCGGGCGCGCGCGCGGTTTGCGCTCGGCAACTCCGCGGGGGCCGAGCAGGATTTTTCAGCGCTGCTGGCCATCGATCCGGACTTTGCGCTCGCGTCCGACGTGTCGCCGCGCGTGGTCAAGGTTCTCGACAACGTGCGGCGCCTGACGATCGGCCAACTGGCCATCCAGGTGACGCCGCCTGGCGAAATCATGATTGACGGCCGGCCCCACACCGTGGAGGACATGCCATTGATCGTGAATCTCAAGAGCGGGGATCACGTCGTGAGCGCGGCGCGCACCAACTACACGCCGTTCGAGCAGAACGTCACGATCAACGCGAGTGAACTGGCGTCATTGTCGGTCGTCCTCGAGCGCGTGTCAGCGACGATTTCCGTCGTCACCCTGACCGAAGATGTCGAGGTGCTGCTCGACGACGTGTCCAAAGGCCGCACGACCAAGACCGGCGCTGGTGCGCCTGACCCGTTGATGATTGAGGAGGTGCCTCTCGGGGAGCACCTGTTGCGACTTCGGCGCGAATGTTTTGTCGACTTCGACCTGGCAGTGACCGTCGGTCCGGAGGATGTGCAGACCGAGCCGATCGAGCTGATGCCTGCCGTGGCCAGGGTCAACATCGAAGTCGATGACCGACAAGCCACGGTCGTCGTTGACGGCGAGGCCCGCGGCTCCGCCGGGAGCGAAGTGACCGTGTGCGCCGGAACGCATGTGATTGAGGTTCGTGGCGCCCGTGGACGTTTTGTTGATCGACGCGAGTGGAAGACCGGAGACTCCGCCACGCTCGTCGCGGAGCTCCGCAGCGCTGTTCCGTTCGTCATGGCCCAGGCAGGGGCAGGTTCCACGCGAGATCAGTTGCTGACGACGCTCGAGGAGGTACTGTCGACGGCCCGGGGGCTGCTGTTTTATGCGCCGGTCACGGCGGAACTCGATGCCGCGATGCAGGAGGAGAAGATTCCGGCCAATTGGTTGAATCCACATCCGGATGCCACGGATCCTGGCTTGCCGATGGAGGTCGTTCGCGACATGGGACGTCGGCTGGCCGCGCGCCTGGGTGTACAGGGCCTGGCGACGGCCACCGTGGGGGCGGATTCCAACAGCGTCACACTCGCCCTGTTGGCCGCGGGCAGCGGCGAGCCGGACCTGTTGACGCTGAGTCTGTCTGATTCCGCCTCGCAGACTCGCGTGGTCGATCAACTCGGCGCCGCACTCCCGTCGCTCGTGCGCCCCTGGCTGGACGCGGCGTTTATCGATGTCCTCGGGGTGGAGGGCGCGGTGGTGGCCCGCGCCGGCGAAGGCTCGGGGCTTGCGGTCGGCGATGTCGTGACTTCAGCAGCCGGTACGCCAATTACGTCGGTGGCGGAGTTGCGAGTGACGCTCGCATCGCAGAGCCCGGCCGCGACGACGCTCGCGCTCGAAGTGCAGGGGCCCGGGACGCCGGGCCGGGAGGTGGCAACTCCAGTCCAGCTGGCAGTGGATACCCTGCCAGTTCGTGACCCGGCCCTACTGGCGAACCGAGCGCTCCTCGACTTGCAGGGCGAGGCTGGAGCTGTCGCGACCGGCGTCCAGCGTACGGCGGCTTCAATCAGTCTGGCGCTGGTGCACATGCGGCTTCGCAACTGGGACGAGGCGTTGGCGGCGCTCAAGGATGTCCAACTGCCAGACGGCCCTGGCGTCTCGGCGGGCACCATCGCCTACTTGCGTGGCCTCGCCTTCGAGGGACTCGGAAGTGCCGCGGACGCTCAGGCGTCTTTCACGCAGGCGGCGGCTTCACCGGCCCGTCTCTGGCTCGAGGGGCCGTTGGTGGCCCCGATGGCGAAGGCACGGCTTCAGGGACGTTGACGTCGTAAACGTCCCGATTCCAGCCCTCGGGACAATCTCGCCGCCCTGCAGTCATTCTCCAAACTCAGCCGGAAAAGGCCCGCATGGTGGATGCCCGGAACCCCGCCGGCCGTTCCGGGCTGTGCGAATAGTCGCCGTGAATCGACCCAGTTGCGGCTATGCTGGTTGTTTACACGTAACGATTCGCAACGGGAGATGACATGGCGACAGTGACAGGCACGATCAAGCGGTTAGTCAGCGACAAGGGTTTTGGATTTGTGGTGGGGCCGGACGGGAATGAGTACTTCTTCCATCAGTCCGCATGTGACGGTCAGTTCGACCAGTTGCATGAGGGACAGTCGGTCACGTTTTCCATGGGCCAGGGACCCAAGGGGCCGCGCGCGGAAGATGTCCGCGCTGTCTGAGACACGCAGCTGAATGGCGTCGCCCGGGCGAAAGGCCCGGGCGCTTCCAGCGCGTGCCGCGACCGGCCCCGGCCTGACTGAGGTCCTGCCTCTCCGGCGGGGCTCTTCCTTTCTCCCCCACACACCCGATATTTCTTCATCATCGCGCCGCGAGAGCCGGACGCCACGGGGCGCGGGCGCGCCGTGTTGGCTGGGCGCCGGAGCGGCCGCTGCGGATGAGTGAAAAAGGTTGGACGGGTGACTCGTTACCGGTTCGCGAACATCGCCTTGCGATATTCGCGATTCATTGTCGCGATGTGCTTGAGCGAGATGCCCTTCGGACAGACGGCTTCGCACTCGCCTTCGTTGGAGCAGCCGCCGA
This sequence comes from Acidobacteriota bacterium, assembly GCA_024640135.1. Classification (GTDB taxonomy): domain Bacteria; phylum Acidobacteriota; class Vicinamibacteria; order Vicinamibacterales; family SCN-69-37; genus SYFT01. Next base: position 11,012 of record JAHEFO010000084.1, on the reverse strand, counting down.
AGCCAGCCGCGTCCATCGCGTCGACCATTTCCACGACGCGTGTGGAGGCCTCGGCCTGGCCCTGCGGCAGCAGGGAGAGCTGTGTGATCTTCGCCGACGTGAACAGGGCGGCGGACGCGTTCTTGCACGCCGCGACACACGCGCCGCATCCGATGCAGACTGCGGCATCCATGGCCTCGTCGGCCACGGTCTTGGGAATGAGAATGGCGTTGGCGTCCGGCGCGCCGCCGGTGTTGACCGACGTGTAGCCTCCGGCCTGGATGATTGTGTCAAACGCGCCGCGATCGACCACCAAATCCTTGATGAGCGGAAAGGCCAGCGCCTGCCACGGCTCAATGACGATCGTGTCGCCGTCGTTGTAGCGGCGCATATGAAGCTGGCACACCGTGGTGCAGGAATCCGGACCGTGCGGGCGGCCATCCACCATCACGCCGCACGTGCCACAGATGCCCTCACGGCAGTCTGAGTCGAACGCGATGGGGTCTTCGCCCCTGGCGATCAGCGTTTCGTTGACCGAGTCGAGCATCTCCAGAAACGACATGTCCGGAGCGATGTTCTCGGCGGTGTAGTCGACCAGCCGTCCTGTGGCGTCCGGTCCCGTCTGGCGCCAGACTTTGAGATGCACCTTCATTGATCGCTCCGCATTACTTGTAACTGCGCTGGGATGGTTTTACGTTCTCGAACACCAATGGCTCCTTGTGCAGTTCATGGGCCTGTCCAACGCCGCGGAATTCCCACGCCGCCGCATACGTAAAATTCTCGTCGTCACGCAGCGCTTCGCCGTCGGGGGTCTGGCTTTCCTCCCGGAAGTGGCCGCCACATGACTCGGTGCGGTGCAAGGCGTCGCGCGCGAGCAGTTCCGCGAACTCCAGGTAGTCTGCGACGCGGCCGGCGTACTCGAGATTCTTGTTCAGGTTGTCGGGGTCGCCGGGCACCGAGACGTTCTGCCAGAACTCGTCGCGGAGCAGCGGGATGCGGGCCAGCGCGCGTTTGAGGCCCGCGTCGGTCCGGGACATCCCGACTTCGTCCCACAACAGGTGCCCGAGTTCGCGATGCAGCGCGCGCGGGCTCTTCGATCCCTTCACGTTGAGCAGGGCGGTGATTCGTTCCTGCACCGCGTGCTCAGCATCGTTGAACGCCTGATGATCGGTGGTGACTTTCCCGACCGGCGTGGACGCGATGTAGTGCGCCAGTGTGTAGGGAATGACAAAGTAGCCGTCAGCCAGGCCCTGCATGAGCGCGCTGGCGCCGAGGCGATTGGCACCGTGGTCTGAGAAATTCGCTTCGCCCAGGACGTGCAGGCCCGGCACGGTGCTCATGAGGTTGTAGTCCACCCAGAGGCCGCCCATCGTGTAGTGAATGGCCGGGTAGATCCGCATCGGCTCCGTGTACGGATCCTCGTCGGTGATCTTGCGATACATGTCGAAGAGGTTGCCGTACCGGCTTGCGACGGTGTTCCGCCCCAGACGGTCGATCGCGTTCTTGAAGTCCAGGAACACCGCCAGGCCGCTCTCCCCGACGCCGCGGCCTTCGTCGCACGCGGCCTTGGCGTTGCGTGACGCCACGTCGCGGGGGACGAGGTTGCCGAAGCTCGGGTACTTGCGCTCGAGGTAGTAGTCGCGGTCCGACTCCGGAATGTCGCTCGGATGGCGCGTGTCGTGTTGTTGCTTCGGGACCCACACGCGGCCGTCGTTGCGCAGCGACTCGGACATCAGCGTCAGCTTCGACTGGTCGTCGCCCGAGACGGGGATGCAGGTCGGATGAATCTGCGTGAAGCAGGGATTGGCAAAATACGCGCCCCGCCTGTGCGCGCGCCACGCGGCCGTGACGTTGGAGTTCACCGCATTGGTCGACAGGTAATACGCCGTCCCGTATCCGCCGGTGGCCAGGCACACGGCGTCGGCCACATACCGCTCCAGTTTTCCGGTCACCAGGTTGCGACAGACGATGCCGCGCGCCTGGCCGTCGATGATGACGACATCCAGCATTTCGCGCTGCGAGAACATGCTGACCGTGCCTTTGGCCACCTGTCGCATCATCGATTGATAGGCGCCGAGCAGCAGTTGCTGGCCGGTCTGGCCGCGTGCATAGAACGTCCGTGAGACCTGGGCGCCGCCAAACGATCGGTTGTCGAGTTGCCCGCCGTACTCGCGCGCGAATGGCACGCCCTGCGCCACGCACTGGTCGATGATGTTGACGCTGGTCTGCGCCAACCGGTACACGTTGGCTTCGCGGGACCGGTAGTCGCCGCCCTTGATCGTGTCGTAGAAGAGGCGCCAGATGCTGTCACCGTCGTTCTGGTAGTTCTTGGCGGCATTGATGCCGCCTTGCGCCGCGATGCTGTGCGCGCGCCTCGGGCTGTCATGAATGCAGAAGCTCAACACGTTGTAGCCCAGCTCGCCCAGCGAGGCGGCCGCAGACGCCCCGGCCAGCCCGGTGCCGACAATGATCACGGTGTGCTTGCGGCGGTTCGCCGGGTTGACGAGCTTGCTGTCGAAGCGATGCCGGTCCCACTTGTCGGGGAGCGGTCCGGACGGGACTCTTGGATCGAGGGTCATAAGAACAGGTACACCCAGACCGGAATGAGCGCGAAGCCGCCGGCCAGAATCACGGACAGCCACAGGCCGATGGCGAGAATGGAGGCGGTCCAGCCGGGTGTCATCAGACCCAGCGACTGGAAGGCACTGGAGATGCCGTGACGCAGGTGCAGGCCGATGACGACCATCGCCACGACGTAGAAGGCCACAATCCCGGGTGAGTGGAACACCTCGACCACCAACCGGTACAGGTCGCGAACGCCCGGTTCGGCTGACGGGTAGTCGGCTCCGAACTTCAGCGTGGCGATGTGGCTGACGAGGAAGACCAGCAGGATGATCCCCGACACCAGCATCGTCGTCGATCCCCACGACTTCCGGCTTGGGGCGCCGGCCCAGACCTTTCGGGTATAGGCCTGGGGGCGGGCGGTGCGGCCCAGCAGGACGTGCCGGAGTGCCTTGAAAATGTGCAGCAGCAGCAGTCCGATGAGCCCCAATTCAGCCGGGATCACCAGCGGATTGCTGATCAGCGCGTGGCCGTATCCATTGAACTTCTCAGGCCCGAGCAGAATGAGCAGATTACCGGCGAGATGAGCAGTTAAGAATCCAACGAGCGACAGTCCCGTCAACGCGACTAAATATTTCGAACCGACGGACGTGCTGAGCGCCTTCAAGGCTTTCATTCACGTTCTCCAGCGGCCATTCTATCTGTCAGGGCATTCGGGCGGCAAATTGCCTCCAGCTTTGATAGACTTCGCCTCCTCATGAAGATCCACGAATACCAGGGCAAATCGATCCTCGCCAGTCACGGGGTACCCGTGCCAAGAGGATTTGTCGCTCACACGGCCGAGGAGGCTCGCGCCCATGCCGAAACCCTGGGTGGGGGCACGGTGGTCGTCAAGGCCCAGATTCACGCCGGTGGCCGCGGGAAGGGCGGCGGGGTGAAGGTCGTTGGTGGCCCCGATGCCGCCCGCGCGGCCGCGGAGGCCATTCTCGGGATGATGCTGGTCACCCACCAGACCGGGCCGGTCGGTCAGCTGGTCTCATGTGTGCTCGTTGAGGAAGGCCAGCGGATCAGCCGGGAGTTGTATCTTGGCCTGGTCGTTGACCGATCGACGAAGAAGCTGGTGATGATGGCCAGTCAGGAGGGAGGCGTCGAAATCGAGAAGGTGGCCGAGGAGTCGCCTGAGAAGATCTTCAAGGTCTTCATCGATCCGGCAAACGGCCTGCGGTGGTTTCAGTCGAGACAGCTGGCGTTCAAGCTCGGGTTGTCGGGCGACGAGGTGCGCAAGGCCTCATTACTGATGTATGCCGCGTACGACGCGTTTGTGGCGACAGACGCCTCGTTGCTGGAGATCAACCCCTTGATCGTGACAGCCGCCGGCGACCTGATCGCGCTGGACGCGAAAGTGAATCTCGACGACAACGCGCTGTCTCGGCACCCGGACTTGCAGGACCTCCGTGACCTGGCCGAGGAAGACGGCCTGGAGATCGAAGCGTCCAAATTCGATTTGAACTACATCAAGCTGGACGGCACCATCGGCTGCATGGTGAACGGTGCCGGTCTGGCCATGGCCACGATGGACATCATCAAGCTGGCGGGTGGGGAACCCGCCAACTTTCTGGACGTCGGTGGCGGCGCCAGCGCCGAACAAATCAAGAACGCCTTCAGAATCCTGATGCTGGACGCCGGCGTCAAGGCCGTCCTCATCAATATCTTCGGCGGCATCCTGCGGTGTGACGTGCTGGCGCAGGGCGTGATTGCGGCCGTGAAGGATCTGGGAGTCAGCGTGCCGATTGTCATTCGCATGGAGGGCACGAACGTGGAACTGGGCAAGCAGATGTTGAAGGACAGCGGTCTGGACTTCGCCACTGCCGACGCCATGGATGAGGCCGCCGCGAAAGTGGTCGCGCTCTCGAGCGGGAAGTAGGGGGCATGGCAGTTCTGATTGACAAATCGACGCGCCTGATTGTGCAGGGGCTGACCGGTCGTGAAGGAACGTTTCACGCCAAGCAGGCCCAGGCCTACGGAACAAACGTGGTCGGCGGGGTGACGCCTCGCAAGGGCGGCACCACCCACGAGGGCTGGCCGGTGTTCAACACCGTGGAAGAGGCCGTGGCCGCGACAGGGGCGGACGCGTCGGTGATCTTTGTGCCGCCGTCCGCCGCGGCAGATTCGGTGATGGAAGCGGCTGATGCGGGGCTGGCCCTGGCCGTCTGCATCACGGAAGGCATTCCGACCCTCGACATGATGCGGGCGCTGACGTTCATGAAGGACACCCGCATGCGGCTGATTGGGCCGAACTGCCCCGGGCTGATTTCTGCGGGTCGCGCCAAGGCGGGCATTATCCCCGGCCATATCTGCAAGGAAGGCCGGGTCGGGATTGTGTCCAAGAGCGGCACGCTGACGTATGAGGCCATCCATCAGTTGACGCTGTTGGGACTGGGGCAGACCACCTGCATCGGAATCGGCGGGGATCCGCTCATCGGGACGTCGTTCATCGATTGCCTGGCCCTGTTCGCGGCCGATCCTGAGACCGAAGCGGTCGTCATGATTGGGGAAATCGGAGGGAGCGCCGAAGAGGAAGCGGCGGCCTATATCAAGGCGTCTTTCAAGAAGCCCGTGGTCGGCTTTATCGCCGGTCAAACCGCGCCCCCCGGACGCCGGATGGGGCACGCCGGCGCGATCATCGCCGGCGGCAAGGGCACAGCTGCCGAGAAGATGGCGGCCCTGACCGACGCCGGCGTCCGCGTCGTCAACAGCCCCGCCGATATCGGCCGGGCGATGGTGGAACTCCTGCAGTAGGGCTCAGCGCGGCGGGTGAACCCAAGGGGGCTTGGTGTCGCTCCGGGGGAAACTCGAAGGAATGTGTGGTGAGCTTGCCCCAGGGACTGCAGGGGGACGGGTGTCACGCTGTGGGAAACTCAAAAAATGTGTGATGAGTTTTCCACAGCGTGACACCCGTCCCCCATATAATCATGGGATATGAGTTCGCCGTCCGTTTCGGCCGCACCGGCCGAGTCCTTATCCTCCCACCACGTCGTTAACGATTTCAGCATCTCGGTCGCCACCGTCAACGGGTCTGGCAGTCAGACCGCCAATCTGGTGCTGCTGCGCGCGATCTTCCAGATGGGCGTCCCCATTTCGGGCAAGAACATGTTCCCGTCGAACATCGCGGGATTGCCGACGTGGTACACCATTCGTGTCAATCACAAGGGCTACATCGGCCGGAAGCGGGACGTTGATTTCCTGGTGGCGATGAACGCGGAGACGGCGCGGGAAGACGTCATGTCGCTGGCTCCTGGTCGGGTCGTCCTGTATGACGCGCCGCTGAAACTCAGTGAGCTTCGCGACGATTTGATCTTCTATTCCGTCCCGTTCGACGAAATCGTGCGCGACGTCTGCCCCAACGCCAAACTGCGTCGCCTGGTCAAGAACATGATCTATGACGGCGTTCTGTCCCACCTGCTGTCCATCGACCTGGGCGAGATGGTCAAGGCGTTGTCGGCGCAGCTGGGCCGGAAGCCGAAGGCCATGGCGCTCAATCAGACCGCGCTCGAGGCGGGCGCCAAGTACGCCCAGGAGCATTTTGCGGACATCGCCCATCCGTATCGCATCCAGCGGATGAACAAGACCGAAGGGCAGATTCTGGTGGACGGCAACGCGGCCGCCGCGATGGGCTGCATGTTTGCCGGCTGTACCGTCGTGGCGTGGTATCCCATCACGCCGTCCTCGTCCTTGCCCGAGTCGCTCATCAGCTACATGCGGAAGTACCGCATGGACCAGGAGACCGGCAAGGCGACGTTTGCCATTGTCCAGGCCGAGGATGAGATTGCCGCGCTCGGCATGGTGATGGGAGCCAGTTGGGCCGGCGCCCGGGCGATGACGTCCACCTCAGGGCCGGGGGTGTCGCTGATGTCGGAGCTGGCTGGCCTGGCGTACTACGCGGAGGTGCCCGCGGTGGTGTTTGACATCCAGCGGGTCGGGCCGTCCACGGGCCTCCCGACACGCACGGCGCAGAGCGACATCCTCTCGACCGCCGTCCATTCCCATGGCGACACGAAGCATGTGCTGCTGCTGCCGGCGTCCATGGCGGAGTGTTTCGACATGGCAGGGGATGCGTTTGACCTGTCTGAACGTCTGCAGACCATTGTGTATGTGATGAGTGACCTCGACCTCGGCATGAACACCTGGATGTCCGAGCCCTTCACGTATCCGACGAAGCCGCTGGATCGTGGCAAGGTGCTCGACGAGGCCAAGACCCGCGAGCTGGGCGCCTCGTGGGGCCGCTACAAGGACGAGGACGGAGACGGCATCCCCTGGCGGTCGGTGCCTGATGGGCCGGGGCCGGCCTATTTCACCCGCGGATCGGGTCACAACGCGATGGCGCAGTACAGCGAGCGCGCCGAAGACTACGTGAGCAACCTCGATCGGCTGGCGAAGAAGTACGAGACGGCGAAAGGGCTGGTGCCGCAGCCCATCGAAGACAGCGTGGCCGGCGCGAAGGTCGGCATCATCGCCTACGGGTCCAGTCACTGGGCGGTGGAGGAGTCGCGCGACCAGTTGCGCGACACGTCGGCACTGCCGACCTCGTACCTGCGCGTGCGCGCGTATCCGTTCCCGGACTCGGTCGAGGATTTTGTGCGCCGGCACGATCGGGTCTATGTCGTGGAGCAGAATCGTGACGCGCAGATGTTGAGTTTGTGCCGCATGGATCTGGACCCGGCTCTGCAGACTCGGCTGCGGAGCGTGCTGCACTACAGCGGCTTGCCCATTGATGCGGGCAGTATCACCGAGAGTATCGTCGCGCAGGAGAAGTCGTAATGTCGACCGAAACACCGAGTTCCGTGCCGGCCCCGGCGGCCAGCAAAACAAACCGCCTTGGCCTCGAGCTGGCCACCTACCGTGGCTCCAAGACCACCCTCTGCGCGGGGTGCGGCCACAATGCGATTACCGAACGGATCATCGACGCCTGTTATCAGATGGGTGTGGATGCGAAGAAGGTACTCAAGTTTTCCGGCATCGGCTGTTCGAGCAAGAGTCCCGCCTATTTTCTGAACGCCTCGCACGGTTTCAATTCCGTGCACGGTCGCATGCCGTCGGTCGCGACGGGCGCGATGCTGGCGAACAAAACGATGACGGCGCTGGGCGTGAGTGGCGATGGCGACACCGGCGCGATTGGTGTCGGACAGTTCGTGCACCTGATGCGGCGCAACCTGCCGATCATCTACATCATCGAAGACAACGGGTGCTACGGCCTGACCAAGGGGCAGTTCTCGCCGACCGCCGACGTGGGGTCCAAGGCGAAGAAAGGCGTCGTCAATGAGTTGCCGCCCATTGACACCTGCGCGATGGCGATGGAACTGGGCGCGTCATTTGTCGCCCGGTCGTTCTCCGGAGACAAGAAGCAGTTGCTCAGCATTCTGAAAGCCGCGATTGCGCACCGCGGCACCTGCATGATTGACGTCATTTCGCCGTGCGTCACCTTCAACGATCACGAGGGCTCCACCAAGAGCTACGCCTATGCGAAAGACCACGACGAGGAACTGGGTGAGGTGACCTTCGTGCCCTTCTTCGAAGACATCTCGGTGGACTATGAGCCGGGCTCGACCACTGAGGTGACGATGCATGACGGGTCGCATTTGTTCCTCAAGAAGACTGCCGAGGACTACAATCCCACCGATAAGCTGGCGGCGCACCGGCTGCTGCATGAAACCGCGAGTCGTGGCGAATTCGCGACCGGGATCATCTACATCGAACCAGACAAGGAAGATTTCCTGACCAGCCTGAACACCGTTGACATACCGCTGGCGTTCCTGCCGACCGACCAGGTCCGGCCGCCCAAGGCAGTGCTGGACGAGCTCATGGACGAGCTGAAGTAGGGCGTGTCGGCGAAGCCCCGCACTTCCAGGCCCCGCCGGCGTGAGGTACAATCCGTCGGATATGTCTACTGAACGGACCTTTGCCATCATCAAGCCCGATGCCGTGCGCGCCGGATTCACGGGGCGTCTCATGGCCCGCATCGAGGAACACGGATTCGCCATTCGCGCCATGCGGATGGTCCACCTCAGCAAGCGCGAGGCCGAAGGGTTCTATGCCGTGCATCGCGAACGGCCTTTCTTCGGCAGCCTGACGGACTTCATGTCGTCGGGGCCCTGCGTGGTGCTGTGTCTGGAAGCGCCCGATGCCATCAGGAAGTGGCGAACGGCGATGGGGGCGACCGACCCGGCCAAGGCCGAGGCGGGGACGCTGCGCAAGGAGTTCGGCGCGTCCATTGAGAACAACGCCACCCACGGGTCGGACGCTCCGGAGACCGCGGCGTTCGAACTCGGCTATTTCTTCCGCGGTATGGAACTGTGAGCATCAAGTCCGATCGCTGGATTCGCCAGATGTCGCGCGACCACGGCATGATCGAGCCGTTTGTCGACGGGCAGGTGAGTGAAGGGATCGTCTCCTATGGGTTGTCGTCCTACGGGTACGACATTCGCGTGGCCGACGAGTTCAAGGTGTTCACCAACATCAACAACACCGTGATCGATCCGAAGGCGTTCGATCCGAGGTCGTTTGTCGACATCCAGGCCGAAGTCTGTATCGTGCCGCCGAATTCGTTTGCCCTGGCGCGCACCATCGAGTACTTCCGGATTCCGCGTGATGTCCTGACGGTGTGCCTGGGCAAGTCCACCTATGCCCGGTGCGGGATTATCGTCAACGTCACGCCGTTCGAACCCGAGTGGGAAGGGTTCGTGACGCTTGAGATCTCCAACACGACGCCGCTGCCGGCGAAGATCTATGCGAACGAGGGCATCGCACAAGTCCTGTTCTTTCAGAGTGACGAACAGTGCGAGCGTTCGTATGCCGACAAGAAGGGCAAGTATCTGAAGCAGACGGGCGTGACGCTGCCGAAGATATAGTGTTACAATGAAGTTTCCTCTGTCGCGGGGTGGAGCAGTCCGGTAGCTCGTTGGGCTCATAACCCAAAGGTCGCAGGTTCAAATCCTGCCCCCGCAACCAACTTCCAGAAGGGCCGACAGGATTTCCTGTCGGCCCTTTTCTTTCGGCCAAGTTTCTTCGATAAGCCAGACTCGGTACCGCTGGCCCATCCCGGGATGCCTGCGCTTCAGCGCCACGTGTCTACTGGTATAATTTCCGCCCATGGCGAACGCTGCTGCATCCGAGTCGCTCCAAACCTTGCCCATCGACGAAGTCCGGCAGATTATGTGGCGGCTGACCGACAGCTACGCCCATCAGATGCTGATCCAGTCCAGTCGCGCGGTGGCGCGCGGGCCAGTCGCCCGGCTGGTCGCCGCCGGCGGGCGGCAGTCGCACGACTGGACGCCGGAGAAGGCGTCCCTGCTGCAGGCGTTTGACGAAGCCGGCATCACCTCCGCCTATCTCGATCCGGAACTCGGCGGCATCATCGATGGTTCGAAGAATCTGGCACTGGCGCTGATCGCCTTCGAACTGGCGTGGGTCGATGCCGGAGCCGCGACGTGCAGCCTGGCAGGGCATCTTGCGCTGGCGCCCATTCACGAGCGCGGCACGCCGGAACAACGGGCGATGTATCTCGGTCGCACGCGTCCGGCCGCCCCGGGTGAAGATCGCGAGACCTGGCGCGGCGCGTTCTGCCTGACCGAGCCAATTCCGTATGTCGGCGTGGAGACCGGCCTGCTGAACGGCAAGGTCAAGGTGGTCGAGTGGCGCGAGGGTGAAGAGCCGGTGCTGCACGTCGACAAGCGCGGACGCTTCATCACCAACATGGGCTTCGCCAACTTCGTCACGGCCGCTGTGGACTCGGATGACGCGCGCATCAAGGGCAGCTGCATGGTCGTCCTCGAGGAGACGGATCCGGGCACGTTCGATCGCGGCACGCCGACGCGAAAGCTCGTGCACCAGCTGTCGTCCACCAATGACCCGATCTTCAGCGTGACCGTGCCGGCCAGCCGCATCGTGGGCGGCTACACCGTCGAGAACGGGGTGATCGTCCCCACGTTCAGCCATGGCGAAATCATCGAGGCCGTCTTCAAGCGCACGCGCATCACGGTCGGCCTGATGACGGCGGCCAAGTTGCTCTCAGCGGTTGAGCCGGTTCTGCGGTACCAGCGCACGCGGTTCCGCGGCGCCCAGTCGATCGCCCCGGGCTCCCCCCGCTACGAGATGGGCCTGCAGCAGCGCGAGGATCCGCTGCATCGGCTCGTCGATGTCTGGGCGACCGGCGAGGCGAGCGCGTCGTTCGGCTTCGCGACCGCGCGTTTGTTCGATGAACTGGATCCGCTCGAGCGGCGCAAGGACGAGGCCCTGGCCGCGCAGGGGATTGTCGGGGCGCGCGCGGAGATTCGCGCACTCGCCAAAGTGGGGAAGGACGCCGTCGAGTATCTGCGGCAGGGGGCCCTGCCGGAAGCCCGGCGCGATCAGGAGGTGTTCGACCGGTTGGGGGCGAACGAACTGGTGCGCTACGTCATCCTGGATTCAGTGGCGAG
>JAHEFO010000309.1 GCA_024640135.1 Acidobacteriota bacterium | reverse complement strand
ATGGCGGTCACGATCGGCGGCGGCGGCGAACCGGTCGTCGGGCGACCGACCCAGATCACGACCGTGCGAAGGGTTGAACCGGGCCTCTCCATCTCAGTGCTGCCTGACGGACGGATTGTGATCCTCCAGGGCTCGCGGATGAGTGACGCGACCGAACTGCGGCTGATCCTCAACTGGTTCGACGACCTGCGCCGCCGCGTGCCATCACGCTGACGTCTGCCCGCGGCCGTGTCAGGCGCGAAGCTCGATCAACTCACCGTCCTCCATTGAGCAGCACCTCCGGCCAGTTCTGGACCACGATGACGCGGCTCGTGGACCGGTCCGAGTCGACGGGTTCGAGCTTCAGCACCCGTCGACCATCAGGCGTCATGGAGAGGTGCCGGCCAAACGCCCGGCCTCCAAGGGCCTCCGAATCGAGCATCATCACCGTGCGCAGTGACCCAAACCCGGGTTCAGTGCCCGGAGTGACCGGAACGGCCAGGATCCTGTCAGCCTGCGTGAACAGAATCTCACTGGTGGAGGCCAGCCACGTCGGCCTCCTACCGCCTCCGACCGAGACCGGCCACTGGCCGGACCCGTCCGCCGCGCGGCTGAGCACGATCTCGGTGGCTCCATTAAAGCTGCGGTAGGGAGGTCCCTGGGCAAAGGCCACCAGCAGCCCATCTGGAGACACCTGGGGAGTCTCAAGGCTGTCGGTGCTTTCGCGCAGGAGCGCCGGTTGACCCGACGGCCGCGATCCGTCGAGCGCGACGTGCCACAGTGAGCGTCGCCCTCGTTCATCCCGCGTGAAGATCAGTCGTCGCCCGTCGGAAGACAGCGTCGGGCTGGCCCCCTGCACCACGTCTTCAGGCGGGCGGCTGCCATCAACGGGAACGACTCGCACGTAGTCCAGAAAGCCGCGGGCCTCATGGAAGAACACGAATCGTCCGTCAGCAGACCATGCCGGATGGTCGCGCTCCACGGCGGCGGGCGCCACAAGGGGGACACTGGCACCGCGTGCAGCGTCGATGACGATGAGGGATCGCTCACCGCGGTCAATGACCACCGCGGCGATGCGAGTACCGTCCGGCGAGAGTCTGAATTGTCCATGCCGCCTGGCATCTCCGATCAGGGCCACTGCCTGGCCGTCGGCACCCACCCAGGCAAACCGCGACATCGGCGTAAACGGGCCGGTGCCCTCGGTATAGGCGAGCACACCGGTCATCGACACGCTGAACTCGTCGACACCCGACAGCAGGGGCAGGGCTTCGCCGGTCTTTTCCATGCGGTCCAGGTCGAACGGCGCGGCCCACACGGTGTCGGGCGCGGCCCCCCGGTGGACCAGGAAACCCTTCGAATAGTAGCCGGCTGGTTGGTCGGCCAGGCGCGTGGTGCGACCGTTGTGCAGGATGTCGAGCACCTGATCGTCCGATGAAATCAGGTGCGGCCCGTACATCAGGGCGCCGTTGGGCAGAAAGGACGGGCGATGGAAGTCTTCGACGTCGTCTGGAGTGTCGAGCAGCAGCGTGGGCTCGGACGTTCCGCTGGCCGACACCTCGTACAATCCGCCCCGCCACGACCCGAACACGATGCGGTTGTCAGCTCCCCACGTGGCCCCCGTCATGGCGGCGTTTTCAAGCCGGCAGATCTGCGTCGGTTCTCCACCGGCGACGGCCACCCTCCAGAGGAAACCATCGCTGGCGTATCCGAGCGTCTCGCTGTCCGGGGCCCAGAACAGTCCACCGGCGCCGATGCTTGCCAGATCGTCGACGCTGGCGACCGCGCGGCCCTCAAGCCGGTCGAGCGGCCGCACCCAGATGTGCCCGTCGGCCGGCAGGTGATAGGCCACGAGCCGCCCATCCGGCGACACCATCAGTGAACGCGCGTCCTCGACACCGAGTGGGAACGTCAGGCCGGGGGGCGCCACCGGCTCGGGCGACGGACGCAGCAGCGAGGTCGCACCAAACGTGGCCATCGAGGCCACCGCAGTGACGGCCGCGGCCAGTCGCCATGCTGAGCGGGGCGGCGCCGCGGGGGCCGCCTCGTCCGTCCGAGGGGCCGGACGTTCAAGCATGACCCGAGCCTCGCCGATGTCGCGCAGGCGTGTGAGAGGGTCGCGATCGAGACACCGCTCGAGCAGTTGGCGGACGACCGGAGGTGTCGCGGCCGGCAGTGCGGTGAAGTCCACCTCGGCACGCAGCACAGCCGCCAGCACCTCGCTGACCGTCTCGGCGTCGAACAGGCGTGCGCCCGTCAGCATTTCGTACAGCACCACGCCGAACGCCCAGATGTCGGCGCGGCGGTCGACCTGACGCCCTTTGGCCTGCTCCGGCGCCATGTAGGCGGCGGTGCCCAGGATCATGCCCATGCCGGTCATCGCGGGCGAAGTCACCGTCAGTGCTGAGTGCTCGGTGCTCGGTGCTCCAGGTGCTGCGCTGGGTGCGCCGTGCTCGGGACTGAGCACCTTCGCCAGGCCGAAGTCGAGCACCTTGACGGTGCCGTCCGGGCGCACCTTGACGTTGGCGGGCTTGAGGTCGCGGTGCACGATGCCGGCCTCGTGCGCCACCTCAAGTGCGGCGGCGATCTGTCGCGCAATCGGCACCACGTCGTCAACCGCAATGGGACCGCGGGCAATGCGCTCCGCAAGGTCTTCGCCCTCAACGAGCTCCATGACGAGCGCGTGGCCTTCGACGCCGTAAATGCCGGCGATGTTCGGATGATTGAGCGACGCGAGTGCTTTCGCTTCACGCTCAAACCGCATCAATCGATCGGGATTGGACGCGAACGATGCCGGCAGGATCTTCAGCGCGACATCGCGGCCGAGTTTCGGATCTCGCGCGCGGTAGACCTCACCCATTCCGCCTTCGCCCAGCTTCGACACGATCTCATACGGACCCAGGCGGTCCCCGGCGGTCAGTGACATCCGCAATACCCTACCATCCGCGGGCACGCCGCCCACAAGGGCTGCATCACCGCACCGGCACTCGCGCCTTGAGCTCCTCGAACCAGTTCAGCACCACGGTGATCTGCCACTCGGAAACGTTGATGCCCTCGGCCGGGGCCAGGGCCGGCACGGTCATCAGTAGACGCTTGCCGTCGGCGCTGACATCGTAGGCCCGGTTGCCGGTCTGCCGGCCGACGACCTCAGGTGCCGCGAACTCGAGGCGCTCCAGGGACAGGACCTTCACGACGGACAGGTCGCGATTGTTGGTGCCACTGAAAAAGATCTCCTTGCCATCCCGCGCCCAAACCGGATGCATGGCCGGTTCGACGGAGACCAGCTTCACGCGGCCAGTGGACAGCTCCTGCACGTACACTTGGAGGGCTCCCGACTCGGCCGACATATACGCGATGAACGCGCCATCGGGTGACAGTGCGCCTGCGCCGGCGAATTCCGAACCCTGCCGGCTCACGCGGGTCACCTCGGAAGGCGTATCGAGTGAGAACACACCGGCATAACCTGCAAAACGTGCGCGGCCGAGGACCTCAACGGCGACACGGCCGGCGTCATCGGAGACGGAGGTGGGCACGACCGACGCATCGGGCAACGACAGCACTTCCTCGGGCTCGCCACTGAGATCGGCACGGCGGCGCCAGACGCTGGTCCGCACACCAGGTTCTCCACCGGACGCCGGCGCCGCGTAGTACAACCAGTCGCCGTCGGACGACCAGACGGGCCGTCGGCTCTGGCCGTCGGACGTCACTCGCTGGCCACCCGCCCGGTCCGCGTCATACAGCCAGATGTCCTGCGCCGCGGCGTCGGTCTGGCCCACCGCAATCCGCCGTCCGTCCGGTGACAGGCGAACGACGTCGAAGCTGGCGGGTTCAATCGGCAGCGGCGTCTGGCTGCCGTTCCTGTCGCTCCAGGCCAGCCGCAATTCGCCGTCGGTATTCCCTTCGACGATGTACACGAGGTCGCCCTTTGTGGAGACGTCGAAGTAGGCGTCACCAGTAAGCGCTCCGGCGGCGCGGACGCCAGCGACCAGCGACACGGGCCCGCCCAGCAGCGCGAGGGTCTGGCTGTCGAAGGTCTGTCCGAAGAGCGTATTCCCGGAGAGGTACAGCAGGTGCCCGGTCGGCGTGGCCCAGCCTACCCGCGCGCCCTCAACCAGGACTTTCCGTTGGTGCGTCGTCAGCGATTCGGCAACCACACGGCCCTGATCCCACGTCTCACCGCCCGCGGTGGACACGAACAGCAGCCACTCGCCGCCCGGCAGCAGTTGCGGACCGCTGAGCCGCTCGCCCTCCTTGGCAGAGACGACGGTCTCCGGCGATCCCCCCGTGGCCGGCAGCCGCGCGATGCCATCGT
>JAHEFO010000308.1 GCA_024640135.1 Acidobacteriota bacterium | reverse complement strand
CGTGGAGCCTCGCGATCCAGTGGTCATAGGCGGCGCAGCCCTCGTGTTGTTGTTGAGTTCCGTCATCGCCGCGGCCGTGCCGGCGCGTCGCGCGGCTGGGGTCGAGCCGACCCGCGCGCTCCGCAACTCGTGAACCTTGCGGTCGTCGGCCTTCAGGCTGACGGCAGCGTCAGCGTCGCACGAAGGCCGCCAAGCGGTGACCGGCTGAGGACAATCGTGCCGCCGTAAACCTCGGACAGATCGCGTACGATCGCCAGGCCAAATCCTGAGCCTGGCGCGGTTTCGTCCGCGCGGACGCCGCGCTGCAACACCGACTCCAGTAGCGCATCATCCACACCGGGCCCGTCATCATCGATCATCATGACGAGCGAAGCGTCAGTTCGGGTCGTCGACAGGGATACAGACGATGCCGCCCACTTGCACGCATTGTCGAGCACGTTCCCGAGCATTTCTTCCAGGTCGGCCCGCTCCACACGCACCGCATGTCCGGTCGCCACGGACAGGCTCACCGTCAGATGGCGATCAACGTAGAGGCGTCTGAGTGTGCGCGCCAGGCCCTCTGCAACCTCGGCCACTTCACACCGCGTGCCAGGGGCGGCGCCGGAGGCTGCCGCCCGCGCGTGTGCCAGGTGATAGTCCATCTGGCGTTGCATACGGTCGACCTGGTGGCGAATGGCCGCGCCAACCTGGGGCTGCCCTGAGCGTTCCGCGGTTTCCGCTTCCTGGAGCAGCACCGCGAGCGGCGTTTTCAGGCCGTGGGCCAAATCGCCCGCCTTGGCCTGCGCGCGCTCAATGACGCGGTCGCGCTCGGCCAGCAACGCGTTGAGATCATCCACGAGCGGCTGAACTTCAGACGGGAACTCGCCATTGACGCGCCGCGCGTGACCCTCATGGATCGAAGACAGCCGATGCCTCAACTGCGCAATCGGCGACATCCCCCGGCTGACCTGAATCAGTCCCACCAGCAGGAGCAGCGCAGCCAGTGTTGCGACCGGTCCCACATACGTGAAGATGGCATGCACGGCCTGCGGTGACTCCGGATGCCGCAGCATGACCTGGTTCACCAGCAATCCGGCGAATCCGAACAGCCCCAGTGTCCACAGGATTGCGCCCAGCCACACCCGCGACCGCAGTGAACCCGACGCCTTCACGACGAGGCTCCCATTCGATAACCCAGCCCTCGAACGGTTTCGATCGCCGAAGCACCGAGCTTGCGTCGAAGACGCGCCACGAACACTTCAACCGTGTTGGACTCCCGATCGAAGTCCTGAGCATAGATGTGCTCGGTCAATTCCATCTGGGAGACGACGCGATCGCGTTGATGCATCAGGTACGACAAGACCTTGAACTCATGGCTGGTGAGCTTGACGGGAATGCCGCCGAGTGTCACTCGCGCATCGCGGGGATCGAGCACAATCGCGCCCGCGCGGATCTCCCTGGAGGCCAGGCCTCCGGCGCGGCGGATGAGCGCTCGAATCCTTGCCAGCACTTCTTCGACTTGAAAGGGCTTCGCCATGTAATCGTCAGCGCCGCCGTCTATACCCTGGACCTTCTCGTGCCAACTACCCCGCGCGGTCAGGATCAGCACGGGGGTGGTGTGTCCAGCCTGCCGCCACCGCGACAGGAGCGTCAGTCCGTCGATCTTTGGCAGGCCCAGGTCAAGCACCAGCGCGTCGTAGCTCTCCGTCTGCATCAGAAAGTCCGCCCGGAGTCCATCGCCCGCCCGGTCCACCGCGTACCCCGCCGCCGTCAGCGCATCATCGAGTTGCTGCGCCAATGCCGCCTCATCTTCCACCACCAGTACTCGCATGTGATCCGTCAGGGATGTTTATAGCGCACATGGGCTCACGAGGTCTGAACGGCAGCTGAACAACATGTTCATGGGCCGTTCAGCCGGCTGTTGCTAGCCTCGTGGCATGAAGACTCGAACGTTGGTTGTTCTGGTGCTGGTCGTGGCGGCACTGGCGGCCGGTGCCCTGGTGCTCAGGGGCGACTCCGGCCAGTCAGTGGCGAACTGGTTCCGCTCGCTGCACGGCGGAGGACATTGACGAAGTGGGTCAATGGCGGAAATGACGGAAATGAAAGGCAACTGGGAGATGACGATGAAGCGAATGATTGGCGCGTTGATGACGATGGGTGCGTTGGTGATATTGGTGGCTGGGCTGTCGGCCGCGCAGGACCTTTCGGGGCGTTGGACGATGAAGGTGAGCGGAGGGCCCCATGGCGACACGGCGATGGGTCTCGTGGTGAAGCAGGAAGGCGAGAAGGTGACTGCGGCGTTTGACCCCGGTCAAAATGGCGAGATTCCGATGTCGGGCACGGTGGTCAAGGGCACGCTGACGCTTGCCACTCCGGCGAACGACGACGGGTCCAGGATCACGATGAAAGCCACGCTGAAAAGTGATGGGACCCTGGCTGGCTTTCTTTCCAGCGTCATGGGCGATATGACCTGGACGGCAACCCGCGAAGAAGTGCAGTGAAAGCCACCTGGCGTCGACTCCGCAATGCGCCAGCGACGGCGGCGATCATCGTCGCCTCGCTGGCGGCGGGGATCGGGGTGAACACGTCGGTATTCTCCTGGATTGAGGCCCGGCTGCTCCGGCCGCTTCCTGGGGTTGACGGGTCGATGGACCTGCTGCTGATAGAGCCGAGGAACGATGCCGGGCTCTACGTCGGGACGTCGTGGCTCGAGTACCAGGACGTACGGGCGCGGGTGCGGGCGCTTCCGGACCTGATCGCGTCGCGCATGGTGCCGCTCTATGTTGGCGAATCAGGCGCGACCGAGCGCGCCTATGGCGTGCTTGTGTCGGACAACTACTTTTCGGCGCTCGGCGTGCGGCCTGTGGTGGGTCGCGGGTTTGGTCCCGAGGATCTGCGCGCCGAGGGCGGCGAGCCCGTCGTCGTGATCTCGGACGGGCTCTGGCGGTCCAGGTTCGGCGCCGATCCTGACGTCGTCGGACGCCCGCTGCGCGTGAACGGTCTTCCGCTGACTGTCGTTGGCGTGGCGCCAGCCGAGTTCCAGGGCACCACCCTCGGCTTGTACTTTGACGTGTGGCTTCCGGCGACATTGGCGCCGGCCATTACACCAGGATCCCGCGAGCTTCGATCCCGCACCGCTCGGGGCTATTCGGTGATGGGATGGCCGGCAGCCGGCGTGAGCCGTTCGCAGGCTCAGGGCGACGTGGATGCCGTGATGCGGGCACTGGCGACAGCCTATCCGGACGCCAACAGGACCATTCGGGCGGAGGTTCTGCCGTTCTGGCAGGGGCCGCGCGGCCCCCAGAAGCTGCTGGCGTTCGCGCTGATGATTCTGCAGGGCCTGATGCTGCTGCTGCTCTTTGCGGTGTGCGGCAATACGGCCAGCCTCTTCCTGGCTCGGGCGAGCGCGCGCTACAGGGAAATCGGCATTCGCCTCGCGCTCGGTGCATCGCCCAGGCAGATTGTGGGCGCTGTCATGGGCGAAACGATGGCACTTGGCGCCGCAGGTGCTGCGTGCGGGGCGGCGCTGGCAGTCTGGGGAACTCAGACGCTGGTGGTCTTGCCGTTGACAGGACTTCCGGTTCGTTTTCAGACCAGTCTTGATTGGGGCGGACTCCTTGTTGCCGTTGGGCTCGGCCTGATGGCGGGCGTGCTCGTGGGCGCGGTGCCAGCATGGCAACTCTCCCGGGTGGACGCACAGACCGCACTCCGCGCCGGGTCGAGAACGGCCGGGCGCAGCAGGGTGCGTGACACCCTGATTGCCGTGCAGGCCGGGCTGGCCGTGACGGTGCTTGTTGCCGCCGGCCTGTTTCTCCAGAGTTTTCAGGAGACTCGGGATACCGATCCCGGGTTTGTCCGCGAAGGGGTCCTGCTGGCGGCGTTTGATCTGACCGGCCGGCCTTCGATGTCAGGCGGAATGCCGGCATTCGTCACCCGGCTCCTCGACGGCGTGAGTGCCCTTCCCGGCGTCCAGGGTGCCGCGGTTGCCTCGTCAGTACCCCTGGACATTCACGGCCTGTCGCCGAGGGTGTTTACCGTTGACGGCAGAGTGCGCGCCGATGGCGAATTCGATCAGGCGCTGTCCAATACGGTGACTCCGGGCTATTTCGGCGTGATGCAGATCCCCATTCTGGCCGGTCGCGACTTTGTCGACCTGCATGATCGGGACGCGCCGCCGCAGGTGATTGTCAACCAGGCGTTTGTTGATCGCTACATGACCTCCGGCGAGAGTATTTCAAGCCCTGAGTCCGCGCTCGCGCATCGGGTCGAGGCTCGCGGAGAGTC
This sequence comes from Acidobacteriota bacterium, assembly GCA_024640135.1. Classification (GTDB taxonomy): domain Bacteria; phylum Acidobacteriota; class Vicinamibacteria; order Vicinamibacterales; family SCN-69-37; genus SYFT01. The sequence goes on along the minus strand of JAHEFO010000308.1, from coordinate 38 downwards.
CTACCTGATTGTCGGCGTCGTCAAGACCACCCTTTCCA
>JAHEFO010000083.1 GCA_024640135.1 Acidobacteriota bacterium | reverse complement strand
AGATCGATCTGGCCGGCAGCAATCTGCTGCCATGTACGCTCAACGACCTGCCGGGCGCCGCCGCGGCGCTGGAACTGACTCCCGTCAACGACCACGGATATCCCCCACTCGTGGACGCCATCGCGGCCCACGTGGGCGTCTCGAGCGATCGGGTCGTCACGGCGACCGGGTGTTCCGGGGCAAACTTCCTGGCCATCGCCGCGCTGGTTGGCCCCGGTGATCACGTGCTGGTCGAACAACCCGGCTACGACCCTCTTGCCGGGGCGTGCACGTTGCTGGGTGCCAGAACGACGCGGATTCCCCGGCCACTGTCCCAGGGCTTCAGATTCGACCTCGATGCCGTCCGTGCCGCCGTCACACCGGACACGAAACTCATCATCGTGACATCGCCACACAATCCATCTGGTGTCCGGCTCGACACCGGGACCCTTCATGGGCTGGCGGAGATCGCTGATCACGCCGGCGCGTACGTGCTGGTCGATCAGGTCTACCTCGATGCCGTCAATCTCGCCGCCGGCGTACCGGCACAAGCTGGGTCTGCCGCACTCCTCGATGGCCCGGTGATCGTCACGAGCAGCCTGACCAAGTCGTATGGACTTGCCGGACTGCGATGCGGCTGGGCGACCGCCCCGGCAGCGCTGGCCGCGCGGATGCATCGTGTGCGCGACGTCGTGGAGGCTGTCGGCAGCGTGCCCTCGGAGCACCTCTCGGCCCTGGCCTTCAATCAGTTGCCCGCTCTCAAGGCGCGCACGGCCGCGCTGATGACCGCCAATCTGGCGCTCGCCCGATCGTTCGCGTCCGCCCATCCGCAACTCCTGCTGGCCGAACCACCTCAGGCGACGGTCATGTTTCCTCAGTTGTCCGGCACGCCTGACACGAGCGAGTTCGTGTCCAACCTCGCCCGACGGGGCGTGGCCGTCGCACCGGGCCGTTTCTTCGACGCGCCCGGGCATTTTCGGATCAGCCTGGCTGGCCGGACGGATCGACTGGCGGACGGCCTGAGCCGCGTGGCACAGGCGCTGGCGGAACTGTGAGCCGCGCCGCCCGATTCATTGAGTGACTGGAAACCCGAATGTACACACGAGCGATTCGTCTCAGTGTTGCTGGCGCCCTTCTGCTGGCCATCCCTCACCTCATGGCCGCGCCTCAGGCGCAGGCGAGGGCGTCCGTCGATCGGGCTCGGCTGCTGAAGGACCTCGCGACCCTGTCCGCCGACGACATGGAGGGCCGGCTCGCTGGCTCGGCCGGAAGCGCGAAGGCGCGAGCGTTCATCGTCGAGCGATTCCAGGCGTCGGGACTCGAACCATTCGGCACGTCGTACGAGTCGCCCTTCACCTACACGGCTGGCCGCGGCGCGGGAGGGGAAGAACGACAGGGCGTCAACGCCATCGGCCGCATCACCGGCACACGCGAGCCGAACCGCTACCTCGTGCTCACGGCCCACTACGACCACATCGGCATCCGCAATGGCGCGACCTTTAACGGCGCCGATGACAACGCGTCAGGCACGGCTGCCCTCTTTGCCCTGGCGACGTACTTTCGCGCCCACCCGCCCGCACACTCGTTGATTTTCGTCGCGCTTGATGCCGAGGAAGGTGGCCTGCGCGGCGCGCGCCACTTCGTGGACCATCCTCCCGTTCCCATCGCCGATCTCGTCATCAACTTGAATATGGACATGATTGGACGAGACCCGAACGACCTGCTGTACGTCGTGGGAACGTTCTCGCAGCCGGCCCTCAGGCCGGTGATCGCGCGGGTCGCCGAGGCGGCCTCGGTCAAGCTGAGGATGGGCCACGACGACCCGGGCCAGAAGGACGTGGAGGACTGGACGGACTCATCTGACCATGCGGCGTTTTGCCGGGCGAAGATTCCCTGCCTCTACTTCGGCGTCGAGGACTTCGACAACCACCACAAGGCCACCGACACGTACCAGACGATGACGCACGACTTCTACGTCCGCGCCGTTGAGACGATGATTCTGGTGACCGAAGCGTTTGATGCCACACCGCCACAACTTGGCCGACAATGAAGTGTGACCGTCGGCGTTGACATTCTCTGGCGCGTGGTCGTGGCCACCCTCGGGGGTCTGGCGGTTGGTCTCGAACGAGAGTGGAGCGGCCATGCGACCGGCGCCACCGCGCGGTTCGCAGGTCTGCGCACGTTCACGATGATGGGACTCCTCGCCGGCCTGAGTGGCTGGTGGTGGACGGCTGGCCTCGTTGGACCTGCGGTGGTCCTGTTCGCCGGCACCGCCGTCATTGTCGTCCTGGCCTATGTGGCGGGCAGCCGCACCGACATCGATGCCACCACGGAAATCGCAGCAATGGTCATCCTGGCGGCCGGTGTCATGGCCGGTGCGGGCCAGACCACCATGGCCTCGGGCATTGTCGCGTTGACCGTCCTGCTCCTGGCGGAAAAGTCGCGACTGCACCACATGGTGGGACATCTTGGAAGGACCGAATTGCTGGCCGCGGCGCGGTTTGCCGTCATGGCCACCGTCGTGCTGCCGCTTCTTCCTGAGGAGTTCGGCCCCCTGGGCCCCCTGGGGTTCGTCCGGCCGCGACAGCTCTGGACACTGGTGCTGTTCTTCTCTGGACTGAGCTTCCTTGGATTCCTGGCGCGCCGGGCCTTCGGCGAGCACCGCGGCTACGCCATTGCCGGCGTGCTGGGTGGTCTGGTTTCGTCCACCTCAGTGACCCTCACATTTTCCAGGCTGAGCCAGAAGCCTGGGCACGGTGACCGTGCGTTGGCGTCCGGGGTGCTTGGCGCCAGCGTCATGTTGTTTCCCCGTGTGCTGCTGGCGAGCGCGGTCCTCGCGCCGGCGCTGGCGGGCGCGCTCTGGCCGGCGTGTATCGCGCCGGCGCTGATCGGTCTGCTCCTGTTTGTCCGCGGCATCAGGGATACCGGTGGAGCCTCGCGCGCGACGGGGCCGGACAATCCGCTGGAGATTCGCGCTGCGCTCCAGATGACCCTGGTGTTTCAGTGCGTCCTCTTTGGCGTGACGCTGGCCGAAACCTGGTTTGGTGACGCAGGCCTGTTCGGGTCCGCGGCCGTGCTGGGACTGACCGACGTCGACGCCCTGACAGTCTCCATGGCCCAGCGTGCGGCCGGCGGCACGTCCGCCGACATCGCCGCGAAGGCGCTGACGATGGGCATCCTGACGAATACCCTGGTCAAAACGACCATGGCGCTGGTGATCGGTCGCGGCCGCTACCGTGTGCTGGCGGGTGCCGGCCTCGGCCTCATGGCTGTCGCCCTGCTGGTGTGGCTGGCCGTCTGAGCTGACGCGGGTCTCGGGTGGCTGGACGCAGCATCACGGCGACCACCCGGAGGCCGGCCACGGCACAGTCGGCTGCCGAGGGCTACTTTCGGGATTTCGCGCGCTTCCGGCGAGCCTGAGCCTGCCATCTGGCCAGGCTGGCTCCGGCCAGGGCCGCCGGCACAAACGTGATGAGCGTCGCAACCCAGAACCACACCGGATGCGGAAACAGGCTGAGCGCGACGATCCCGAAAATCTCCTGGAACCCTCCGACCGCCGCGGCATGGGCGTGCCATCGGTCCGGCGCGAGGCTGGCGGCCACGAATCCACCCGCCAGCGGTCCGAGGACATAGGCCAGGACCACCACCAGGAGGGATTCGGTGGGCCGAACGGTCAGCATCGCGGCGGCCCCGGCCGCCGTGATGGACTCGATCCCCATCGTTGAGGACAACAGCATGTTGCCGAGGCCCTCCACGACGGAAAGAACGACGACCCCGACGATGATTCCCGCAACGATCGAAATGAGCGACTTCATTCGGAAGCTATTCTACGCCCTGCAAGACGTGGCATGATCGCAGCGCGCCGGGGTGGCGGAACTGGCAGACGCACAGGACTTAAAATCCTGAGTGCCGAAAGGCACGTGCGGGTTCGATTCCCGCCCCCGGCACTTTCGAATCAAGGAGTTGCGGCGATCAGCGAGCGATGCCGACTCGCGCACCTCGTGGCGTTTGTCCTTTCTTGTCCCTGCTGGAGCCAAACGACCCAGCGCGTTCTGGAGGTCGGCCTCGCTGGTACTGGCGTAGCGGTCGAACACGCTGCGCGCCTCGTGCCCCGCAATCATCATCGCAGACATACGGGACGATGCGCCCCGCAACCTTGAGCTTTTCGCGCGCGGCCCATTGGTCCTCGACAACGGCGCGAAGCTCAGGTAGTTGTCCGTATGGCAGGACTCGCGAGCCCGCCAGATGCGCGACTGGCTGTCGCGAGAGGCTTTCGCACGTGGACAATGAGGGACAATGGGGCCATGACGGGAGCCACCTTGCTGTATGACGGAACCTGTCGGTTCTGTGTGGCACAGGCGCAACGGCTCAAGCGCCTCGCAGGGGCTGACGTGCAGGCCATCTCGGCGTATGCCGATGGCGTGCGTGAGCGGTTCCCGATGCTGCCGCCCCTCGGGCCCGACGGGAAGATTGGCGAAATCAAGTTCGTCGACGACCGGGGTCACATCTATGGCGGGGCGGAAGCGATCAGTCGAGTCTTGATGACAGGCGCGCCTCCCTTGTCGTGGGCCGCACGCCTGTACTTCGTCCCCGGCATCCGACACGCGGCCAACGCGACCTACCGGGCTATCGCCCGCAGACGATATCGACTGTCGGGCCGCTGCGAAGACTGCAGCATCTGACACCAGGAGCCAGATTGCCTCATTCCGAGCCGATCACGTCGAACCCGAAGGCACGTGCGGCCTGGCGAAGGGCCCCGTCAGGTGACGCCATCCTCAAGGGCGGTCACGCCCTGAACAGCCGGTGCAAATCGACGTCGTCGCCGGCGCTGACGAGAGCGGTGGGCGGAAGCCCTTCCGTCTTCTTCGTGACGTCGGTGTAGTAGTCCGCGTAGGCCTCAAACGATTCGTCGTCCCTGATCGGCCGCAGGCCCAGGAACAGCAGGTCCGCCTGACGCGACTTCTTTCTGATGAGGTCGAATGACTCTGCCTCCGGGTAGACGATCACCTGGCGCTCCGAGGTGAACCTCACCTTGCCGAGCAACGCGTCGAGTTCCGCCGTGGCGGACTGCACCTCGGCCTCAGTCTCGACGATGCGCCAGACCCGGATCTCGCTCATACCCCAGACTTCGTGTTTCCTCAGCAGGAACGCCAGCGCCAGCATGAGTCCGAAGTTGCCGCGATGCCCGCGCCACCAGATATCGACGAATCGGGCTCGCCGGAGCACGGGCAGTTCTTCGCCTTCATGCAGTATGAGCAGATTCGAATGCCGGCGCTGGATCAGGGCCAGCAATTCCGCATGTTTGACGCGATTCTCCGGCGTGACCGCCTTCCCCATCATGACGGTGTTGGGGACCAGGGGACCAAAGCCGTACGAGCGGACCAGCGCGATGAGCCCTGCCGTGACATTGTTGTCGGTCACGATCTTGACCAGGGCTGAAATCTTCTGCTGGATCAGGTACTTCTCCACCGAACTCCGGAGATCGGTCGCGCGACGGTCCATGTCCCGGTCTTCGTTGGACAGGACCGTGGCCACGGTCAACAGGCCGCTTTCGCCGGCCAGGGCGCGGCCGATCACCACAAGATGCCAGCGAGACGTCGGGGCGCCGGTCAGCACCAGCACATTGGGGTTCCACGAGCGCGCGTCGGGCCGCATCCGGGCCAGAGCCTCGAGCGCGAATCGGACGATCAACATCAGGACGCCGTACCGGACGTCACCCCACCGGGCGTTGAGCTGGCGCCGCTGTATCACCACGTAGACCAGGAACGAGAGCGCCAGCGCCACCAGCGTCGACCCGGCGTCGATCATCAGCATCGCCGCCACACACGCCCCGAACCCGAGGATGGACACCCACCACGGGACCCGGAAGTCCGGGCGCCACGCCGGCCCGGCAATCAGCGCCTCGAGGCCTGAGGACAGGTTGAGGACCGCGTACGACGTCAGGAAGAACATCGACAGGATGGCGGCAATCGCGTTCAAGTCGCCCAGCACGATGCCTGCCAGCGCAATGAGAAACGCCACGACGGTGGCCAGTCTCGGATCGCGTCCGGCCCCATAGCCGCGGCCAAGCACTCTGGGGACGATCCGGTCGTTGGCCAGCGATTGCAGCGTGCGCGGCGCGCCCAGGAGCGCCCCCATCGCGCTGGAAAGACTGGCGCCGAGAATTCCGAGAACCACCAGGATGGGCCAGCGCGCGACCCTGGTTGCGGCCAGCGAGTCATCGAGCAGCACCTGCGTATCGGTCACCACGCCGGCCAGGAACACGGGAATCGCCAAATACACGAGATAGCCCGTTCCCACCGCCAGGAGTGTGCCGGCCGGCAGCGAGCGTGACGGGTTCTTCAGATCGCCTGACATGCCCAGGCCGGCTTCAATCCCGGTGACGGCAGGAAAAAACACGGCGAACGCCACCCAGAAGGTGCCGGCCGGCAGCGCTTCACCCACCACCGCACCGGCCGCTCGTGGTTCGCCGCCGGCAAACAGGGCCGCCAGCGATGCGACCAGGACGCCCAGGATGATGAACTGACTCTTGAGTGCCAGGTCGGCCGACAGATAGGCGAGCACCGTCAGCGCCGCCAGTGTCACGACGCCCACCAGCACGGGCGACAACACCGGGAAGTAGGCGATCACCAGTTCGGTGAATCCGACGGTGTAGAACGCGATCCCAAGTGCCTGCGCCAGAAACAGGGGCAGGCCAACGGCCGCGCCCACCTCCGGCCCGAGGGTGCGCGAAATCATGAAGTACGCGCCACCGGCGCCCACCTTCATGTTGGTCGCCATGGCCGAGATCGAGAGCGCGGTGACAAACGTGATGAACGTTGACAGCGTGACAATGATGACGGTCTGTGTCAGCCCGACGCTGCCCAGCACCCACGGCAACCGCAGGTACATGATGACGCCGAGGATCGTCAGGATGCTTGGAGTGAAGACGCCCTTGAAGGTGCCAAACCCATAGCCCTGGGACGAAGAGGGGGCCAGTTTCGCCCCGGATGTGTCAGTCATTGAAGGGTGTGCTCACTTCTTCAGCAGCGCCGGCCAATTCTGCACCCACATGAACCGTCGTCCCTCGCCCGGATTGGGTGCGACGGTGGTCCTGAAGAGGAATCGTCGGCCATCAGGAGCCACATCGTAGTCCTCTTGAACCATGCTGGTCCCGTCGGCGGTCCGGGTATCCGCAAGGGTGAACAGCGTGGTTGCCGGGCCGAAGGTGACAGGGGAAGTCGTGGCCAGGTAACGGGAGGTCATCGCTGGAGAAGACGGCCCATCAGGACCTGTCTCATCCCTGATGTAGAAGACCTCCCGGCCATCAGGCGAGAAGCGAGGCGCGGAGGCCGACTCGTCCACGAGCCATTGGTGGGTGCTGACCGGAAACTCCGACAGGAACACCGCTCTCTGGTTGTCGGCCAGGGTTCCGGTGAAGACCACCAGGCTCCCGTCTGGCGAGATGCTGAACTCCCTGACGACTGGAGCGTCGGTCGGGAACACCGGCGTCACGGGCCCGACCGTACCGTCCGCGGAGAAAGGCGCCGACATCAACCGGAACAACCCACGCTCGTCTCTAAGTCCCGCCAACTGGCGACTGTCCCTGGTGATCTGTCCGTTCGTCAGGCCGGCCACCAACTCTCGTGTCTGGGCAGCGGCCTCCGACGGCTTCGCAAAGAGCCGTCCGTCCTCTATGGCCCCCGACGAGAACAGCACGTCGTCGCCCGAAGGAAACCACGCCGGATCCCTGATGTCGCTGGCCTCAACTTCAGCTCCGAGACCGCCTGTCTTGCGGAACGTGATCTGCGTGTCGACCCCGCTGTTGAGATCGCGGACGACGAGGTCTTCCTGGTTTCCCGGGCCCGCCGGAAAGACCGCGCGATTCCCGTCCGGGGAGATCGCAAAGCCCGCGCCCAGTTCAAGCGGCACCCCCGGAATCGATGTTGCGACACCCGCGCGGTCAACCCACACGAACGTCGAGCGACTGGCCGCCGGCATCACGAAAGTCAGGCTGCCATTGTTCGCCACGGACGGCGCCTGGCCGCCGGCCTGCAGGAGTGAGGCCCTGCGCAGGTCCAAACGGCCTTCCTCGAAGGGCGCGGTCCACAGGCCGGCGTTGACGCGCCCACGAGTGAAGATGACCCTGTTGGATCCCACGTACGTCATCGATCCGATGTTCTGATCGTCGGTCAGGACCACTCGATCCTGCCCGGCCTCCGTCCCGTGACGCCTGGCCAGGACGATGGAATTCCGATCGCTTCGCTGGTGAATGCCCAGAATAAGGCGGTCGTCGGGCGCCTCGGAAATATTGTGGACGTCGATCTCAGTCGCTGGATCCAGCGGCACCTCCAAGGCCGCTGTCCCGCCGACGGCCGGGATTCCGTAGACGTTCTCCCTCCATGCGGCGAACACGATCGTGCCATCGTCGAGCCAACTGCCCTGGATGACCCGGCCGGTCGCCGGAACCTTCCCGACGACGAACAGCGGCCCGCCAGAAGCCGGGATGGTGCGGATCTCGGACTCGGCCACGAAGCCGATCGTCTGGCTGTCGGGAGACCAGAACAGTGTGTCGAGGCGCTCGCCGGTGGGTCCAAGGTCCACGGCCGCGAGCGTATCGAGCCGTCGCACGAAGATTCGGCCTCCCAGGCTGTACGCCACGCGTGTGCCGTCTGGAGAGAGCACCACTCCGCTGCTCTCCGCCATCGACGCCGGGAGTTCCATCAATCGCAGCGGAAGGTCCTGCGCGGGTCTGGCGAACCACGTCACCGCGGCCGCAAGGCCGGCGACGAGCAGGACGCCTGCGATCAGGCGTGACCGTCCCGTCGCGGCGGGACGGTCAACTGCAGGTGCGGCCGGGGTCTCGTCCGCCTCATCCAACTCGAGCCGGGCGTCGCCGATCGCGCTCAGGCGCTTCCTGGGATCCTTCTCCAGGCACCGGCGAAGCAGCCGCCGGACGGATGCGGGCGTTGTCTCGGGAAGGGCGGAGAAGTCCGGCGCATCGCGAAGCACGGAGACCAGCAGGTCGCTGACGTCGTCGCCTGTGAACGCCTGGCGCCCGGTCAGCATTTCGTAGAGGACCACGCCAAAGGCCCAGATGTCGGCGCGTCGATCGACCGCGCGGCCCTTGGCCTGTTCCGGTGACATGTACGCCGCGGTGCCCAGAATCAGTCCCATGGCGGTCATGGCGGGACTGGTCATGGTCGGTGAGTTGTGCGGATCGACTCGTGCGCCCGGCCCGGAAATCCCGGTGCCGCCGGCGCCTGGGTCCAGCGCTTTCGCCAGGCCGAAGTCCAGGACTTTCACGGTGCCATCGGCGCGGACTTTGATGTTGGCGGGTTTGAGATCCCGATGCACGATGCCTGCGTCGTGCGCGGCCTCCAGCGCGTCGGCGATCTGCCGGGCGATCGCACGGCACTCGTCGAACGGTATCGGTCCGTGCGCGATGCGCGCAGACAGGTCGTCGCCCTCGACCAGTTCCATGGCCAGGGCCCTGGTCACCTGGCCGCCGACCTCCGACTCCTCGATACCGTAGATGGTCGCGATGTTCGGATGGTTGAGCGCGGCGAGTGTCTGGGCCTCCCGGCTGAAGCGCATGAGCCGATCGGGATCCGCCGAAAAGGCCTCGGGCAGAATCTTGAGCGCGACGTCGCGGTTCAGTTTCGTGTCGCGCGCGCGATACACCTCGCCCATGCCGCCTTCGCCCAGCTTGGCGAGGATGTAGTAGGGACCCAGTCTTCGCTCGATCATCGTCGTGGAATCACCGGGCCGCCAGGCGGCCATGGCCCGCTGGCGTCTGCGCCTGACACGACAGTCCTTCGGCGCGGCGAATCTGCACAGCCGGTTTGACGAGCGGCCGGGCGACCTTGTCGATGAATGTGTCGTATGACGTCTGGGCCGCATCACCGCCCCGGCGGCGCTCGGCGGCGGCCGTGCGAGCCTCCGCGATCTCTCTCTGGATTTGGCGGCGGAGTCCGGCGAGTTCCATAGGCGCTCATCCTACTACGTCCAAGTGATCTGCCAAGTGATCGGCCCTGGCCTCGGATAAGGGGTCTTCTGTGCGGCGATCAGGCGACCAGGGCTGCGAAGAGGCCGTAATACGGCTTATCGACTAACGCTCTCCGTCGCACCCATCGGGTGCCGTGGCTCCGCCGCCGTCCTCGAGCTCCTCCATCTCCTCCAGCAGCGCGCGGTACTTGGCAAACAGCGGATTGTCGGCATTCGCCCGGATGAAGTCGATGTTCGCTCGGGTGGCGCCTGGCGCCAGCGGTCCGTCGGTGCGCCCCCCGCTGCTGCCGGCATCGCCCATGCCGTTCATCACCGAAGTCACGGTCAGCACGACGTAGTGGCGGATGGTGAGTCCCTGCGAGGTCAAAGCGGCCTGTCCTTTGGCCGGCAGGCGGCCCATCTCGGTCGCCAGACCGTCGATCGAAAAACCGTCCTCGCCCTCTTCCTCGGCGCCGGCTTCCCGAATGAACTCGAGGAACTCCTCGTCGGTCTTGAGGAGGTTGACGTAGGCCTCCATGGTCTTGACGAGCTTTTCGACCGAGCCCATCGTCAGCGTGACGGCTTTGAGCTCGGCTTCGTCTTTCGGGCTCAGGCCGCCTCCTTGTCCGAAGAGGTGGACGGGCATGAGCAGTGAGATTGTGACGAACATCGCGGCGGTCCGAACCAGGTGCAGTGTGCGCTGTGGCATGTCTCTCTCCTTGTGAGGTGTGCAGCATCGAAAATGCCGCAGGAAAGAAGTGTTAGCGGGAGTATAGCCCGGACAAGTCTGCATGGCCGACTCTCTGGCCCGTCGCGACACTCCTGACCCAGAGTATGATGGCCGCCGTGGCACTCATCCCAGGCAACCGTCTCGGCATCTACGACGTCATCGCGCTGCTCGGCGAAGGCGGCATGGGGCAGGTGTGGCGCGCGCGCGACACCCAGCTCAACCGTGATGTGGCGCTGAAGGTCCTGCCCGAGGCGTTCGCCGAAGACGGGGATCGGCTGGCGCGTTTCACGCGCGAAGCGCAGACCCTGGCGGCGCTCAACCACCCGAACATCGCCGCCATCTACGGCCTCGAGAAGACCGGTGAGCTGACCGCGCTCGTCATGGAGTTGGTCGAGGGCGAGGACCTCTCGGCGCTCATCGCCCGCGGCCCCATCGCGCCGGCCGAGGCGGTCCCGCTCGCGCGGCAGATCGCCGAAGCGCTCGAAGCCGCGCACGAGCAGGGCATCGTCCACCGCGATCTGAAGCCCGCGAACATCAAAGTGCGACCCGACGGGACAGTGAAGGTACTCGACTTCGGCCTCGCGAAGGCGATGGACTCCGGGACCTCCGGACCTCAGGACCCCAGTAATTCACCGACGCTGACGGCGCGGGCCACGCAGATGGGGATGATCCTCGGGACGGCGGCTTACATGGCGCCGGAGCAGGCGAAGGGCCGGGCCGTCGACAAGCGCGCCGACATCTGGGCGTTCGGGGTCGTGCTGTACGAAATGCTGACCGGTCAGCGGGCGTTCAAGGGCGACGACATCACGGAAACGCTCGCCTCGGTCCTGAAGGACACGCCGGACGTCAGTGCCGTGCCGGCCTCGGTGCCGGGGGCCTTGCGTCGCCTGATCGGCCGGTGTCTGGAGCGCGACGTCCGGCAGCGGCTGCGTGACATCGGCGAAGCCCGCGTGCTGCTCGACACGGTCATGGCCGGCGCCGAGGACGAGCCGGCGGCGCCGGCAGTGGCGGCGCCGACCCTCGCCCCGGCCTGGCGACGCGTCCTGCCCTGGGCCGTTGCAGGCGTGTTGCTCGTCCTGCTCGGCTACCAGATGTGGCCTCGCTCCCAGCCGCCGGTTCGGCCCGCGCGCCTCGACGTCCGGCTCACTCCTGGCGAGGATCTGTCCGTTCTTGGCAACAGCGACGGTGCCATCGCGGTGCTCTCGCCCGATGGCGAGACGCTCGTGTATCTCGCCGCCACCGGAACCACCCGCCAGTTGTACAAGCGGCGGTTGGATCAGCTCGAGGCGACGCCGCTTGCGGGAACCGAGGATGCGGCCCAGCAGTTCTTCTCGCCCGACGGCAGCTCGATCGCGTTCTTCGCGAGCGGTCAGCTCATGCGCATGTCGGTGGATGGCGGGGCCCCGACGCCCCTCGCGCCTGCACCGAACGGCCGCGGAGGGAGCTGGGGGCCGGACGGGACCATTGTGTTTACCGCGAACGTCCAGGAGGGCTTGTCACGCGTGTCCGCAGCAGGAGGGATCCCTGCGCCCGTCACGACGCTCGCGCCGAACGAGCGCACGCACCGATGGCCGTCAATCCTCCCGGGCGGCACACATGTGCTCTTCGGGGCCCAGGCCGCCGGCCAGGCCTACGACGATGGCACGATCGAGGTGGCGCGTATTGCGACCGGCGAGCGGAAGGTGCTGATTCGCGGCGGTACCTTCCCGAGGTACGTCGGCGGGTTCCTTGTCTATGGCCGCGGGTCTACGTTGCACGCCGTCCGCTTCGATGCTGACGCGCAGGAGGTGCAGGGCGATCCACAACCCGTGCTGACGGGCCTGCTGGCCACAGGCGGCGCAAGGGGCAGCAGTGTCGGTGGCACCGGCGCCGCGCAGGTCTCAATCGCGGACAACGGCACCGTTGCCTATCTGGCGGGCGCGACCATGGATTCGACAATGTCGGTCCGCCTGCGCATCGTGGACCGCAGCGGACGGACGCTCTATGAGTATCCGGAGCCCAGGCCGTTCCGGGACCCGAGGCTCTCGCCGGATGGCAGGCAGATCGTCGTGCGCATGGCCGCGACAGGGGGGTCTCCCCAGTTGCATCTGCTCGATCCGCAACGGGGCACACTCAACCAGATCACGTTCGAGGGGATCAGCGTGCTTCCGGCCTGGTCGAACGACGGACGGTGGCTGGCGTTCGCTCGAAGAGTCGGGGACGAACTGGCGGTGTTCCGGATGCCGAGCGACGGCACGGGCGTGGCGCAGCCCCTGACCGAGGGGGGGGCCGGGGCGTATCCGACGTCGTTCTCGCCCGACGACCGGCTTCTCGCCCTCAGCCGGGAGGAGAATGCTGCAACTGACAGTCGCCACATGGAGGTGGTCTCCACCGTTGACGGCACAGTCACACCCTTCCCGAATCCGCCAGAACGCGGGAACGGCGGCCAATTCTCGCCCGACGGAAAGTGGATGACGCTCCAGATCGCCGACGATACGGGCATCGGCGACGTGTACGTGCGAGCCTACCCTGGCGGTGGCGCGCTGCGGAGGCTTTCGACTGGCGGCGGAATCGAACCCCACTGGACCAGGAATGGCCGGGAGATCGTGCACCTGGACTTCACCGGCAATGTGATCGCGGTCGATGTGAGCCCCGAGGGTGAGGCGCTGGTCATCGGGAATCCGCACAGACTGTTCGACCTCACCGTGGCGCAGGTGTCAAATGCCACGATGTTCGATGCGGCGGCCGATGGCAGCCGCTTCGTGCTGCTGCTGAACGAGGCGCAGGAGGCCGAGAAACGGACGCACGTGACAATGGTCTTCAACTTCCTCGACGAACTGCGACGGCTCACGGCCGAGCCGGCGAAGTAGGCCGGCCCACGGGTGACCGCCGGTCCAGCAGCCACCGCCAGTTGTCGATAGGCCGTATGACGTGCCTCCTGCAACTTCCGGTGTCGCGCTTGATCTGGCTCTCACTCCCCTTCCATAATCGCCGGGTCCCATGCCCCTGTCTCAAGGTACCCGTCTCGGCCCCTATGAAGTGAAAGACCCGCTCGGCGCCGGAGGTATGGGTGAGGTCTACCGCGCCCGGGATACCCGCCTGAACCGCGACGTGGCGCTGAAGATCCTGCCCGACGCGTTCACCGCCGACCCGGACCGTGTCGCACGCTTCGAACGCGAGGCACAGGCGCTCGCGGCACTGAACCACCCCAATATCGCCGCGATCTATGGAATAGAGGGGGACGGGTCTCCGTCAGGCAGCGGGGAGACCCGTCCCCCTGAGAGCCCGAATGTTCGCGCCCTCGTCATGGAACTCGTCGAAGGCGAGGACCTGGCGGCGTCTATCGCACGCGGGCCGATACCGGCGGACGAGGCGCTGCCCATCGCCCGCCAGGTCGCTGATGCCCTTGCCGCCGCACACGACGCGGGCATCGTCCACCGCGACCTGAAGCCAGCCAACATCATGGTCCGTGAGGACGGAACGGTGAAGGTGCTGGACTTCGGCCTGGCGAAGGCGACGGCCCCCGGGAGTTCTGGACCCCAGGACGTTGCCAATTCGCCGACCTTGACCGCGCGCGCGACCGAACTCGGCGTCATTCTCGGGACCGCGGGCTATATGGCGCCCGAACAGGCCCGAGGCAAGGCCGTGGATCGGCGCGCCGACGCCTGGGCCTTCGGCGTCGTCGTACTCGAAATGCTGACTGGCCGGCGCGCCTTCGACGGGCCGGAGGTCACCGACATCCTGGCGGCCGTCATCAAAGACGCGCCGCCGTTCGAGGCGCTGCCGGCAGACACGGCCCCGTCGATTCGGCGCTTGCTGGAACGCTGTCTGCAGAAGGACCGCGCGAAGCGGCTCGACTCGATGCGCGTCGCACAACTCGAGATTGACGACGCCATCGGCGGTGGAGATATTGCTGCCCCGGCAGGGCCGGCCGAGCGAGGCGGGCGGACACTGGGCATGTTCGCCGTCGCGGCCGGTGCCGCCCTGGTGACAGCGCTGGTGACCTGGGGCCTCATGCGCCCCGGCCCGGAGGCGCCTCGACCCGTCGCACAAGTGCAGCTGTCAATTCCACAGGAGCAGGGGGCGCTACACGGGATGGCGGTCTCGGACCGCCATCTCGCCTACGCCGCAGGCCGTCAACTCTACCTGCGCCCGCTCGACAGCCTCGAAGCAACCGTCGTGGCTCAAGGTGGGACGTCGCCGTTCTTCTCTCCCGATGGCGAGTGGCTGGCCTACTTCGTCAACAACGAGATTCGAAAGGTGCAGGTCACCGGAGGAGCAGAAGCACCAATCGCGGCCAGCGAAGGGTTCCGGGGCGGTTCGTGGAGCCGTGAGAACCAGATCGTCTTCGTGGACCAGTCCGGCCACCTCCAGATCGTCCCGGCGTCAGGGGGCACACCGCAGATCCTGCCGGAGGACGACACCGACATTGGGTCGCCACTCTTCACTCCTGATGGCCGCGCAATCGTCTACCTCGCCGGTGGGGCCGAGACGTCGCGAGGGGCTCGTCTCCTGCGCCTGGACAACGGGACACGCGTCGAACTGACCGGGATTCGGACAGCGCGCCCGATGGTTGCCCTGCCGAACGCCCTGCTGTTCTCAAGTGACGGACACCTGCTTGCGGCCCCGTTCTCCGCCGACAAGGCCGAACCAACCGGCG
>JAHEFO010000082.1 GCA_024640135.1 Acidobacteriota bacterium | reverse complement strand
TGCCGCGCAATCGGATCGCGTCCTCTACGAGGAGTTGGGCAAGACCACGATGGGAAATCCGTATGCGCTGGTCACGATCAGCGCGCCGGAAAACCTGGCCCGGCTCGAGCGACTTGTCGAGATCAACCAGCGCCTGGCCGATCCCCTGGGACTCAGCGATGCGGAGGCCCGGCGTCTGGTCGACGAGGGCAAGCCGTTCTACTTCCTCTACGCGACGATTCACTCCACCGAGGTCTCGAACGGGCAGGCGATCATCAACATCGTCCAGCGCCTCGCCACGGAGAACACCGCAACAGTCCGGCAGATTCTGAATGACTCCGTCGTCCTGCTGGTGCCGTCGCAGAATCCCGACGGCCAGCAGTTGGTGATCGACCATTTCTACAAGACCAAGGGCACCCCCTTCAGCACGACCTATCCCGACCTGTACCACAAGTACGTGGGGCACGATGACAACCGGGACTGGTTCATGTTCACGCAGAAGGAAACGCGGATGAACGTGGAACTGGTGCAGAACGTCTACAAGCCGGTCATCACGCACGACATGCACCAGCAGGGCGGCAACGGGTCCCGCATCTTCGTGCCGCCGTTCACGGATCCGTACGACGCCAATATTCATCCCCTGCTGGTCATGGGCCACATCACGACCGGGCAGGCCATGGCGTCGGCGCTGCTGGCGAACGGCCAGACGGGTGTGGAGTGGGGCGAACGCTACGACATGTGGACGCCGGCACGCCAATACATGGTCTATCACGGGCAACCGCGCATCCTGACCGAGATTGCGACCGGCGGATCGCTGGCGATGTCGGCGGTCAACACGAGCGACGAACCGATTGGCCCTCAACAGTCACGGTCGAACTTCCCGGTGCCGTACGAGAAGGCGACCTGGACGCTCGATGATCAGGTCGAATACGGCGTGACCGCCGCCCTGGCCGGGATGTCCCACATCGCCCGCCACAGCAAGGAGTGGCTCTACAACTTCTATCAAGTGCATCGAGACTGGGTGAACTACAACGAGGGGCCGTACGCATTCGTGGTCCCCGCCGACCAGCGCGATCCGTTCGCGGCCTTTGAGATGCTCGAGATTCTCAAGATCGGTGCCGTCGAGATTCACCGCGCGACGGCCGCGTTTTCGGCCGGCGGCCGGCAGTACGGTGCCGGGTCGTGGGTGATCGAAACCGCGCAGCCCTATGGCGCGTTCGCAAAGACCATGCTGGAACGGCAGGTCTATCCGGATCTGCGAGAGTTCCCGGGGGGGCCGCCGAAACGGCCGTACGACGTGACCGGGCACACGTTGTGGATGCTGATGGGTGTGCAGGTCGATGCGATTGCCTCGGCGTTCGAGGCGCCTCTTGAGCTCATTGAGACGGTGGCACCGATTCCCGGGCGCATCATGGCCGACCCGGACGCCGCGGCCTCCGCGACGGCCCGGTATGTCGTCGGCCCGGAGTCCTACGGCGCCTTCAAGCTGGTGGCGGAACTCCAGGCCGGCGACGTGCCGATCGTCCGCATGACGGAGGAGCAACGCCTCGTCGGACGCACGCTGCCTCCCGGCGCATTCGTCTTTCCCTACACTCCCGCAACCAGGGCCATCGTCGAGCGCGCGGCGCAGGCGCTGGGGATCCCCGCGCATCTGGTAGCGCGCCCGCCTGCCGGGCCGGCCGAGGCACTCAAGCCTCGGACCAAGGTCGGCTTGTTTCGCGGCGCGAACAACATGCCTGGCGGGTGGATGCTGTGGCTGCTCGAGCAGTACGGCATCAACCACCAGGTGATGACCGCGCAGGACTTCGAGGGTGATCTCAACGCGCTCTACGACGTCATCCTGCTCCCAGAGGGCATTTCGCGCCAGCGGATTGTCGCGGGCCTCAACCAACAGCGGAATGACCCCGCCGAGTGGGGCTGGGCGGCCGGCGTCGGGCAGGCTGGCTGGCGGAAGCTTGGAGCCTTCGTGCGCAGCGGCGGTACGCTGCTGGCGATCGGGTCAGCGGTGGACACCGCCCAGGAGTTGCTTGACCTGCCGATTGAGAGCACGCTGCCTCAAGCGGCACGACAGCGCGGTGCTGACGAGACGGACAGCGGCGCGGCGCCCAATCCGGCCCAGATGCTGCGCGAGACGTTCACGAGTCCCGCGCGCCTCATGCAGACACTTCGTGATCGCGTGGCGGATCCGAACAGTTTGTTCTACGGTCCCGGTTCGCTGTTGCAGAACGAATTCGACACGACGAACCCGGTGGCGTGGGGCATGCCCGCGGAATGGCCCGTGTTCTTCGAAGGAGACGACGCCTATCGCCTCCGGCCGGGATTCGGCATGCAGGCCAGCATTGTGGCCCGGTATCCGAGAGAGAACCTTCTGGCCAGTGGGTGGCTGCTGGGCGAGGAGTATCTGCAGGACCAGGCCAACGTCATCTCCTTCCGCGTCGGCCAGGGCTTCGTCGTGACCTACGGGAGCCAGATTGACTATCGCACGCAGCCGCGCGCGACGTTCAAGCTGCTCTTCAACGCGATCTTCCACGGGCCGTCCACGCCGGTGACGGTCGGGCAGCGCTGACTCACTGTTCCTTGAGGATGCAGACGGCGTAGGGCCTGTTTGTGTCGCTCAGGGCCTTGACCAGCGCCGCATGATCCTGTGAGGACTCGACCTCAATAATTCTGGTGCTGAAGTTTCTGGCGTCCCTGGCGAGCATCGCAAAGTCGCCCCAGGTCCTGAGGCGAACGGTCTTTGGTGGCTTGGTGTTGAGTTTCATCGGCCGTGATGTCCTTTCAGCGCAAAGTGTACTCTGGCCTCGGGAAGCATGGCCGGTGTCAAGGCAGCGCCACGCTGCCACTCCTGAAGTTTGCCACCTGGTCGAGAACAGCGCTGTGATAGGGTGTCAGCCTTACTTCCCAACTGGAGGAACACTCATGAAGAGAATGCTTACAGCGGCAGCTTTGTTCGCGACCGTTTCCGTCGCGGCGGCGTGCGCGCCCGCCCCGCCTGCCGCCCCCGACACTGCGGCCATGATCGCGGCCGCTACCGCACTCGACGAACAGTTCGTGACAGCCTACAACGCCGGCGACGGCGCGGCGTTGGCGGCGCTCTATGCCGACAGCGAAGACACCGTGTCGTTTGCGCCAGACTCAATGATGAGTCGCGGCATCACAGCCATTCGCGCAGACACGGCAAAGATGGTCGCGACGCCTGGGATGAAGCTGGAGTTGACCGAGTCGCACCACATCGCGCTCACCGACGCGGTATTGACCTGGGGCCTGTGGACGATGACGATGCCCGGGCCCGACGGCGCGATGATGACGATGGAAGGACGCTTCAGCGACGTGAAAGCGGAACGAAACGGCAAGTGGGTCTATCTGGTCGACCACGCGTCAATGCCGATGCCGCCGGCGCCGCCCGAAGGCGGCGGTCAGTAGCGACCCGGCACCAGCACGACGAATCGCCTCCGCGCCAGGCACGTGGCCTGGCGTGGAGGCGGTCAGGACGCCCGACCGGACTCCGGCTCCGAACGATCCGTCAGGCGTCCGTCAAACAGGTACACATGGCGCGGGGCCAGTGCGATGTACCGCGGATCGTGGGTTGCCAGGCAGACTGTGGATCCACCCCTGTGCAACTCCTGCAACATCTGCATCACGACTTCGCCACTGGCTGAATCGAGATTCCCGGTCGGTTCGTCCGCCAGCACCATCGGCGGCCTCCCGGCGATGGCGCGGGCCACCGCCACCAGTTGCTGGTGCCCACCTGACAGCTGGAGCGGGCGCTGTTTGGCGCGCCCTCCAATGCCCACGCGATTGAGGGCATCCATCACCCGGTCGTGCCGTTCGGCGTGGCTGGTCGATCCCAGCGTCAGCGGGTACTCGACGTTTTCAAATACCGTGAGGTCGGCAATCAGATTGAAACTCTGAAAGACCAGCCCGATTTCACTATTGCGAATACGGGCCCGCTCGGCAGGCGTGATCCGGTCAACCTGCCGGCCGCGGAACCAGTAGCGCCCGGAAGTCGGTGTGTCGAGCAGCGCCATCAGTGACAGCAGCGTCGACTTGCCGCACCCCGACGGCCCGGAGACCGACACGAACTCCCCCGCGCCAATGTCAAGGGTGACGTCCTGCACTGCCACCGCGGGTTCATCGGCTTCACCCTCGAACACGCGGGAAATGCTTTCGAGCCTGACCAGCGGCATGTTCGGGTCGACCGGTGACGGTTCCGGCTCCTGACGCTTCCACCAACTCATATCTTCTCCCCCTGCCAGCGGCCACACGAGCCAGTCGAAGCTCACTGATACAGACGGTGGTCACCGCCGAAACGTTTGCTCGCGGTGATGCCGGGGCATCCTCACGGCACGTACTGCCGATACCATGGCTGGTACGGCGTGTCGGTGGCAGGAAAGTTCTCCGGAGGCGACCCTGGCGGATCCGCTTTGTCGTGTTTCGTGAAGCCCCAGGCCCGGGCCACCAGACCCTGTTCGCGCGCTTGGGCGATTTCTGCCTGATTCGCCGCTCCCGCCGCAAAAAAGCGGGCGTCGCGAAAGAGCCTGGGGTCTTCGCCCTTCTGCCGCTCGACGAACGCCACTTGGCGGAACCGCACCGGCCTCCACGTCGCGCCATCGAGAGTGCAGCCGATGGCGCCTGGGTTGTCAGGCGAGGCGCGCACTGCGTGCGAGGCCCATCCCGCCACCGCCCGAGAGAACAGAGGCCGTTGTGTCTTCTTCGACTTCTGCCACGTGATCTTCCGCGTCCTCCGATCGATCGTCCCTCTCACGAGCCATCGTCCGGCGCCACCCTCAACCCCGTGGATCAGGACAATGTCGTCGCCGTCGAGCTGTAGACTCGGTGAGATTCCGGCGGACACGATCTGGGTCTTGTGCCATGTGATCCGTCCGTCGCCCCGAAGCCGGCCAAGCTTGCTTTCGAGCAGAAATCCGTGGACTCCTGGGCGGGGGCCGAACCGGCACACGGCCACCACCCAGCCATCGTCGTTGATGGCCAGCACCGGTTCTGCCACATCAATATCCAGTCTCACCAGCGTGCTCTTGCGCCGCCAGGCGATTGCGCCTGCAGCCTCGTCCGCGCGTCCCGTCCAGCAATTGAGTTCACCTGCTGTGGACCGATACGCAAGCACGATGTCGCCGTGCGCATTGGCTCCCAGCGCCGGCGTCGTCCCGAATGCCCATCGATACGCGGCACGCGTGGCGCCATTTCCCGACAGCACGCACACGATTCGGCCCCGGAGGTGTTCGATGGAGGGCCAGCGGCCCAGGCGATCGAATTCCCCGCGAGTGAAGAGGCGTCGACCGAAGGCCGATTCGAGGCTGTGATTGAAGTCCTCGAGGTCCCCTTCCGTGTTGTCGGTGAGATCATCTTTGGCGTCGAACACGATCGTCACGGGCGTGTGACTGGGATTCGCACTCGACCATGAGGCGACGACGCCGAGCCACGAACGGAGGAGTGAATCCGGGGGATTCGGCGGGGTGTGATCGACCTCGGCGCCAACCTTGAGGTGCCCGATTCGATAGTCATGAAACGTCTCGAAACCGTTGTCGTGGAAGTCGAACTCGAGACACCGCACGTTGGCGTTCAGTTGTTTCACCAGGGATCCGCGATCGTGACCGGAATAGCTGTTGTGCGAGGCGCGAAAACGCGCCAGGTCATACCTGGTCATGGCTGTCCCCTTTGTGCCGGGATTATACGCGGCGCCGGAATCCGCGCCAGTGGCAGTCAATCCGCGGGCTGCTAGAGTAGATCCATGAGCGTCCTCCGTTCCGATACCCGCGGGGTCATTGTGCAGTGCCCCCATTGTCAGCAGTCGAACCGTCTGCCCTATGACCGGCTGGGATCGACCACGCGCTGCGGCAAGTGCCAGACGGCGCTGGCCCACCCAGGGACCCCGGTGGAAGTGGCCAGCAGCGCCGATTTTGATGCGCTGGTGCGCGGGTCGCGTCTGCCCGTGCTGGTGGACTTCTGGGCCGAGTGGTGTGGCCCCTGCCGAATGGTGGCGCCGGAGATCGCCAAGGTCGCCGCCGCCCATGCAGGTGAATGGCTGGTCGCCAAGGTGGATACCGAGGCCGTGTCGGATCTGGCGGCCAGGCTGCAGGTACAGTCCATCCCCACGATGGCCGTGTTTCGATCCGGGCTGGTCGCGGGCCGCAAGTCCGGCGCGATGCCGGCCGCCCAGATTGAGGCGTTCGTCCGGTACTCGCTGGAGAGCTAGTGGCCGGTCCTCGCGATGCGTCGGCCCTGTTTCGAGTGCCCGCACTGACGACCGGTCGCATCCGCCTGGCGTACGCGTCTGCCGTCACCGCAGACGCCGTCCAGCTGCTGCTCGGTCCGCTTGCATGGGCCGGGGCCGATCAGGTGATCGACGTGGTGGCCATGATTGTGACCTGGCGCGTCATCGGGTTTCACATCCTGCTGTTGCCGACGTTTGTCCTGGAGTTCCTGCCAGTGGTCGGAGCGCTCCCGACGTGGACCGGCTGTGTGGCCGCTGTCATCGCGCTACGGAAGAGGACGGGGAACGGTGCGGCTGAGTCTCCTGGTCACCGCCAGGCCTGAGGGTCAGACACCCCAGCCGGAGATCGCCCTGCCACCAGTATGCGTAGCGGCACGCGCAGGAGATAGCTGACAGACTCGCCATCCTTCCGCGCCGGACTGAAATCCCAGCTCTTGGCAATGCTCAACCCGTTGTAGAGACGAAGCGCCTCCGATATCGTGCGCGGCTCGGCCGTCGCCTTGACGGAAACGACGCCGCCCTCGCGATTGATCACGACCTCAATCGCCAGCTCGCTGCTCGGCGGTCGGGGTCGCATCAGCAGCGATGAAACAACCCCAGGCGTCAGCAAGACCGGCGGCACCACGTCAGCGTCCGTTGGACCATAGATTGGAACCACGGTGTCAGTGACGAGAGGCGCACTGGGAGGAGGCGGGCCTTCGGGCGCGGGGCTGGGCACAACGGGTTCTTCCGTGGGCACGACCGACGTCGGCAGCTCGAGCGCCGTCGCGGCAGGCGGATCGACCGGAACCGGAACGGGGACCTGAACAGGAACGGGTACGGGTGCCGCAGGCGGCGTGACCGGTCGACTTGCTGCTCCGCCACCGGCACTGGCGGTCGAACGAGGCGCCTCGACTGACTTCTCGGTCTCGGCGCTCGCGGCCGGTTCGTCTGGCTCTGACTCAGCGAGTGGAGCGATGAGGTCCGACGCGGCGGTAGCTGCCGCCGCGATCGGCTGGGGAACGCCGCGTTCGATATACCACCAGACACCAACAAGGATGGCCGCAGCAGTCAGGGCCAGCAACCAAATACCCAATGCCGAGCTTCGCGCTTCTGGTTCGCGATCGGTTGGCCCGTCCCATCCCATCCCATGACCTCCTACGGTCGACACTCACATTCCGCCAAGCACCCAGTTCAGCTCGGTCGATCTTCGACAACCACCGCTTGGATCAACGAATGACAGAATCGTAATCGATCTAGCCAGTCCTCGCCAGTTATGTAATCACGCCTGCCGGCGCCGATCCGCCCCTGACAGACGCCTGCTAGCTCACCACCAGCAACGGATGGCGCGCCAGACGCACCCGGGCCTCGCGCATGTCGTCGCCTCTCAGTTCGCGCAACGCCGATGCCACCAGCGATCGCACCGTCTTCTTCCGCCACACGAGCTCAAAATCAGTATTGTCCATCGGCTTCGCCAGCGCATACGCGTCGTCTGCCACCGCGGCAATGAGGTCGTCGGTCAATACTTGTCCTGCAAGGCGCGTACCGGCAGCCGGCACGTCGAGCGGACACGACGCAACGGCGCCAAGGACGATCCGGGCCTCGATGATGCGATCGCCGTCGAATCGGGCGGCAGCCGCGACCGAGGCTACTGGAAAGTCGAATGAGCCTCGACGCCGCAGCTTCCAGTACGTGCTGCGCCAGCCGGCCGGTTCCGGCAGATGGACGGTCGTGAGAATCTCATCCGGACGACGGGTCAGATAGGACATGCCGTCGTTGGCATAGAGACCGCCGAGCGCGAGGTCCCGGGTGCCCAGGGCGGAGACCAGGCGCACGGTTGCGCCGAGGGCCATGAGCGCTGGTGCGGCATCTGTGGACGACACGGCCAGACACCTGTCGCTCGAAGTGGCGACCCAGCAGGTCTCGCCGTCCTTCTTCATGCAGAAGTTGATCGCCTGCCGCCACTCGAAACTCTGGTCGTAGTAGGTGCAACGTGTGTCGAGGCAGATATTGCCGCCGATGGTACCCATGTTGCGCAGCAGTGGAGTGGCGATCTGCGCCGCAGACTGCCAGAGCCCCTGATACTTCGAACGAATGCGCTCATCGCGCACCAGCGTCGTCAAGGTGACGCCGGCACCGATGTCGGTGCCCTCGCGGGTGTCCAGACGCGACAGCGCGGCAATACCGCGAAGCCCGATCACGGTGGCCGGCACCTGTTGCCGGCGCTTCATGTTCGGAATCAGGTCCGTGCCGCCGGCCAGCAGCATCGTGTCTCCCGGCGATTCGGCGAGCCACGAGGCCGCGTCTTCCACCGTCTTCGGCGCACGGTAGCGGTACGAGGGCAGGCGCATCATGCGCCGGTCCCCTTGTCCATGCCCGCGGCCTTTGCCTCGATCCCGGCGTCCACCTTCCGGTGTGATGGCCGCTTGGGATCGTTGGCCGCTCTGCCATCACCGCCGGCCCACGGCGGCGTGACGAGCAACGTCTCAGGCCACGGAACATCCGGGAACGACGCAGGGCCGGACCTCGCGGACTTGCCGGCGGCCTTCGCCGCCAACGCGCGAAGAATCTTTTCCGGCGTGACAGGAATTGAATCCACACGCACACCCACGGCGTCGTACACGGCGTTGGCCACGGCCGGCATGACGGGCAGCAGCGGCCCCTGCCCCACTTCCTTGGCCCCGAACGGCCCGGCCGGATCGGGATGTTCAATCAAGTCCGTGAACACCTCCGGCATGTCAAGAAAGGTGGGGCTCTTGTACTCCAGCATCGACGGGAACTTGTGCACGAGCGCGTGCGAAAGCTTTGGCGGCAGGCGCCGGAACACCTGCTCTTCCATCAAGGCCTCACCGAGTCCCATGTAGACGCCGCCCTCGACCTGTCCCCGCACCAGAACGGGATTGAGTGCGCAGCCAATATCGTGTGCAATCCACACGCGCGGCACCGTAATCCAGCCGGTCTCGAGATCCACGTCCACCTCAACGACGCACGCCGTGTATGAATAGGTCGGCGACGGACCGACCCCGCCGCCCTTGAACTTCGCCGGCGATCGCGGCGGAGTGTACGACCCCGTCGTGCCCAGCGTCCCGAACTTCGCCTCGGCCATGCACACGGCTTCACGGAACGAGGTGCCGCGGTCAGGATCGGCGCTGTCGAACACACGCCGGTCGGCGAAGACAAGCCGGTCTTTCGGAATGTCGAGTCTGGCGCTAACCGCGGCGGCGATTAGTTCGCGCGCGCGTTCGGCAGCCTGGATGGCCGCGTTGCCCATCATGAGCGTCACACGGCTGGAGTACGACCCGAGGTCGACCGGGGTCAGATCCGTGTCGCCCGTCACGGCGCGCACATCAAACGGCTCGATGCCCAGCACCTCCGCCACGATCGCCACCAGGACGTCGTCCGAGCCCTGGCCAATCTCAGTGGCGCCGCAGAACACCGTCACCCCGCCACTCCGATCGAGCTTGAGCTGCACGCCGGAGTGCGGCAGGTCGTTCCAGTTGATCGGAAGGCCGGCGCCGGACAGATATGACGAGCAGGCCAGGCCGACCCCGCGACCACTCGGGAGCTTGCGGAACTTGTCTCGCCAACCCGATCGATCAACCACCTTCTTGATGCAGTCCGCCAGACCGATGGTGCCGACGCGCAGGAAATTCGCGGTAAGGCTGTCGGGCGGCTGCACGATGCCGAGCCGCAACTGCGCCGGATCGACGTCCAGCTTCTCCGCGATCTTGTCGAGCTGCACCTCCTGGCCGAAGCGCGACTGCGGAGTGCCGTGCCCCCGTTTCGGCCCACAGGGCGGCTTGTTGGTGAACGTCCGGCACCCCCGAAAGCGATAGGTCGGGATGTCGTAGGTGACCGTCTGCAGCGCGCCCGTGTAGAACGTACTGGCCACGCCGTACGAACCGTAGGCACCGCCGTCCAGCAGGGTCTGTAAATCGAGTCCGGTAATCGTGCCGTCCTTCGAGACACCCGTGCGGAAGCGCATCAACACGGGGTGCCGGCCACGGTGGCAATAGAACACCTCTTCGCGTGTCAGGGCAATCTTCACGGGCCGATCGAGGCGCATCGCCGCATGGGCGACCACCACTTCGTGATTGAACGGATCGCTCTTGCCGCCGAAGCCCCCGCCGTTGGGCGTCGCCACCACACGAATGTGCGCCGCCGGCATCTCCAGCGCTTTCGCCAGGGCGCGATGCAGATAGTGCGGCGTCTGCGTGCTCGAGTAGACCACGAGCTTGCCGTCGGGATCCTTGGTGGCAACAGTGGCGTGTTGTTCGATCGGGAGATGTGTGTTGCCCTCGAAAAAGAAGACGTCGTCAAACACGTGGTCCGCGCCCGCGATCGCCGCGTCCACGTCGCCGAACTGGAGCGCCACGGCCTTGTGCACGTTCCCGAAATCGCCGTAATCATGGATGCGCGGCTCGGGATACGCCAGGCTGTCGGCCGGCGACGAAATCGTGCGCAACACTTCGTACTCGACGTCAATCAGGCGTACAGCCCGTTCAGCCGTCGCTTCATCCCGGGCCACCACCGCCGCGACGGGGTCACCCACAAAGCGCACCACGTCACGACAGAGCGCATGTTCGTCGTGACTGACAGGCAGGATGCCGTACGCGATCGGAAACGAATGTCCGGTGAGCACCAGATGCACACCGTCGACGGCTGCCGCCTTCGACGTGTCGACATGGACGATCTTTGCATGCGGCACCGTGGACCGCAGCAACTTGCAGTGCGCCATGCGCGGCAGGATGATGTCGTCGGCAAACCTGGTCTGTCCTGTGACCTTGGCACGACCATCGACCCGCCGACGCGGTGTGCCGATGACGCGTCGGCTCATGACTGCCCTCCCCGGCCGTCCCGGGCGGACGCGTGGCCTGGGCGAACGATGGCCGCCTCCACGGCGTCCAGGATTTGCTGATACCCCGTGCAACGGCAGAGATTCCCTGACAGGGCCTCGCGGATGAGATCTCGCGTGGGATGCGGCTCGCGATCGAGCAGGGCCTTCGCCGCAATCAGAATCCCCGGCGTGCAATAGCCGCACTGCGAGGCCCCGAGGTCAGCGAAGCATTCCTGGAGCGGATGCAGTCGCCCGTCCACCGTCAATCCCTCGACCGTCACGACCGAGCGGCCTTGGCACTCATGGGACACCACCAGGCAGGACAGGAGCGGCTGGCCATCCACGAGGACCGCACACGCGCCGCACTCACCCAATTCGCACCCATGCTTGGTGCCCGTGAGTTGCAGGTCCTCGCGCAGGACTTCAAGCAGGGTCTTGTCCGGGTCGACCAGCGCCTCCGCCGGCTCACCGTTGACAGTGAAGGTCAATCGCAACTTCATCGCTGCCGCCGATTGTATCCGGAGGCGCGCAGCAGGAGCCAAGTCGCCGGGCTCAAATGTCGATGGCGACGGCGGCCGCCGAGGCGCGTATCAGCGGTCACGAGACCGCCAGTTCCTCCGGTTCTGGTCCGGCACATGCACGTCAGGGCAGCGGGTACCCCTTCGGCACCTTGACGACGTACGTGCCGGCGGCCACGTCATGCCAGCCTTGACGCGCGGGCAGGCCATCGCCGGCGACGATATCGTTGCGCAGAATCCACAAGACGCCGATGCCCAGGGCGCCAAAGGCCAGCACACCGGTCAATCCGCGCACAAGCGCCTCGAGAAACGTCAACTCTCCTCCATCGACTCTCACCACACGCAGGTTGACCACAATGCCGCCGATGCTGGTGCCTTTCCACGTCCAGAACGCGATGAAGTAGATGAGCAGCATCGCGAGCGAGAAATTGTCGCCGCGATAAAAGAACATCGGGTGCAGCACCTGCGCGATGAACATCACCAGGACGACATCGATCAGCAGAGCTGCGGCGCGGTCGAGAAAGGTCGCGCGCGGAAACGACAGCAGCTCGGACGCCGCTCCGTGCGGCATCGCCGCAACGCCGCCGCCGAGCGGGATGGCGCCGGCCGGAACCTCAGCCTGGTGTCCGGCGTCCGCCCCGGGACCGGCAAACGTCGCCGGTCCGCTGCCGAATCCAGGAGACTGGGCCCTGACGGGCTCGGCTGGCGTCGAGTACGCGTAGCCACCGGCCGGTTCAGGCGGTGGAGGCGGTGCCGGCGCGGGCGGCGGCGGGACGGGCGGCGGCGCAACTTTCGGGCCGCGCGCGGGCCGCTCCTGCCTGGGATACTCACGCCGCCACGCGGCCAGGAACGCCAGGACGGCGGCACCAAGACCCAGAACGCCAAGTAAGGCCCACGCCATGAGCCCGAGCACCGGCACCCAGTAAACCAGCGTGACCACCACGAAGCCGATTAGGAACGATCGCAGACCCAGCAGGCGATCACCAGGCTCTTCTGGCGGCAGCACCGTGTTGCCAATCGCGCGAAGCACGCCCACACGACCAACAAACCCGGCGACAACGAGCGCGGCGAGCCCAAACGGGATCACGGCGATGCCGATGATCGAGACGGCCAGCAGCGCCGAGACCGGACCTGCAAGCAGCAGCACCAGCAAGCCGGTCATGAAGCTTCCAAAAGGACGCGAGGCCAACACGGACGCCGTCTCGGTGACGGGCCCGTGGCCCAGGAGATTGAGCATCAGGTAGACGACAAAGAACACCCCGAGCACACTCCACACCCAGCCGATGCTGGGCACGAACGGCCTCCCCAGCAACACCCCCCGGGTGATCCAGGGCACAATCGAGTCCATCCAGGCGCCCAGGGCCTGTGTCCCGATGACGACGTGTCCACCACCGAAGTAGAAATTGTCCGGCACGTCCAGCCCCGCGCCGACCGCAACCACTTCGTCACGCACCATCGCACCGGGTTCAACCGTGGCCTGACCTCCGACGACCACAAACGCGCCTTCGACCACCGCCGTGCTGGCCAGTGTGACCGGCCCGAAGATCACGACCAGATCGCCCTCCACCCGCCCGTCGATTCTGGCACTGCCGAATACCACCGTGACACTTCGAACCGTCTCGTTGGCCCGCAGCGTGAAGTCCTGTCCGATCCGCAGCACGGGCCGCCAGTACCGGCGTCGGACCCCGAACTCCTGCTCGAACCGATCGACCGCCGAGGGTTCCCTAACAGGCTGCGCCGTCGGTGCCGTTGGATCCGTGGGCTGCAGAATCGGGCGCGGGGGCGTCGTCATCTGGGCGGCCGTCGGCGGCCCCACGAATACTACGCTCGCGAACACCAGCGCCGCCACTGTCAGACATCTTCGGATATTCATCGGGACACTCCTCCCAGAGCGACACGGTCGAGCATCGCGGCCACCGTGGCGCACACGACAGTCATCACCGTGACAAAAGCCAGGAACGGCAAGACGAGCGGATACCAGACCGCGCGAAAGAACACGGCGGACACACTCAGGATGACTGCCGCGCGGTGCAGAGCGCCGGCCAGCCGCGCACTGACCTCGCCCGACACCGGTTGCACCAGCGCGACGGCCATCGGCCACCCCAGCACGACAGCCGCCATCACCGCCACGGCGGCCACCACCGAACTCACCTGCCAGCCCACGGGCCAGTCAAACCAGGTGGGCGGCGCCGTGCGCCCGCCGCGCGCACGCACGACCGCCATGACGCGGGGCGCCAGCGTCCGGGGGGCGCGCGGCTGCGGCAGCGCGCGAAGCGCTCGAATCAACGGATCGCGGGGATCGAAATCCACACCCCGAGGCGTCATCGCAGCACCGCCCGAAGCGCTTCACGGCCACGATGAATGTCCGTCTTGACCTTGCCCACCGAGATCTTCAGGCGATCGGCAATCTCCTGGTAGCTCAGGTCGTCAAAATGAAACAACACGATGGGCACGCGCTGATGTGGCGGCAGCTTCATGAGCGCTTCATCGAGTGCCCGCTCCTCGGCCGTGAGTCCGGATAACCGGTCCCCGGTCCGGGAGTCCACCGTGTGCGCATCAGCGCGGTTCAGTTCACTGAAGAAACGCCATCGGTTGCGGTATCTCGACAGGTGATTGAGGCACAGGTTCGTGGTCACGGTCTTCAACCAGCCGGGGGCCGCAGGGCTGGCGCCGATCTGATCGAAGTGCTCGAACGCCTTCAAGAACACCGTTTGCGCCACGTCTTCAGCCTCCATCCTGTTCCCCAGCAGCCGCACGGCCGTGCCATAGACCATGTCCTGGTACTCCAGGAGAAATGCCTCGAACGCTCGGGTGTCGGTCATGCCTGGCCCGGCGTGCGAGCGGTCATTACCTGACAAACACGGCAAGACGAGGAAAGTTTCAGCACGGCGTGTGTCCCGGTTACACTTCGACGGAAGTCATGGCTGGCCTCGACTACGCAATCATAGGCATCTATCTCTGCCTCATCATCTGGCTCGGGGCGAGCTTCGCCGAGCGCCAGACCACGGCGTCGGAGTACTTCCTCATCAGCCGCACGGTGCCCTGGTGGGCGGTCTGCTTCACTATCGTGGCTACGGAAACGAGCACGCTCACGTTCATCGGCATTCCGGCCCAGACCTATGCCGCCGGGGGCAACCTCACGTTCCTGCAACTGGCGCTGGGCTATATCGCCGGGCGCTTCGTGGTCAGCGGCATCTTCATCCCGAAGTATTTCGCCCGTGAGTTGCTGACCTCGTATGAAGTGCTGCACCAGCGGTTCGGGGCGCCGGTCCGAAACCTCGGTTCCGCGATGTTCATGGTCACACGGTGCGCCGCCGACGGCATCCGGCTGTTCGCCACCTCGGCCGTGGTCGCGACGCTGGTCGGGGTCCCTGTTTGGAGTGCGATTCTCGTGCTGGGGATCGCGATGATCGTCTACACGTTCTACGGCGGCGCGTCGGCCGTCATCTGGACCGACGTCGTGCAGATGTTCGTGTACCTCGCCGGCGCGCTGATTGTGTTCTGGTTTGCCTTTGCCGGCGTGCCCGGCGGCCTGGGCGAAGTGCTCGACTTTGGCGCAGCCACCGGGCGTTTCACGATGATCGACCTGCGGTTCGACTTCATCCACTCGTATACCTTCTGGGCGGGCCTGATCGGCGGCGTGGCCCTCACGCTGGCCACCCACGGCACCGACCAGTTCCTCGTCCAGCGGCTGCTCACCGCCCGATCACAGCGGCAGGCGCAGGTCGGCCTGTCACTCAGCGGGATCCTCGTGTTCCTGCAGTTCGGCCTGT
>JAHEFO010000307.1 GCA_024640135.1 Acidobacteriota bacterium | reverse complement strand
CAAGGCCCGCGACACCCGGCTCGACCGCGACGTCGCCATCAAGGTGCTGCCAGCGCACGTGGCCGGCGACGCCGACGCCCGTGCGCGGTTCGAGCGTGAAGCCCGCGCCATCTCGCAGCTCAGCCACCCGCACATCTGCGCGCTCTATGATGTCGGCCGCGAGGGCGACACCGAGTTCCTGGTCCTCGAGTATCTCGACGGCGAGACGCTGGCCGAACGCCTGCAGGCCGGTCCGCTGCCGTTCGATGACGCGATGCGGCTGGCCATCCAGATTGCCGGCGCGCTCGACAAGGCCCACCGCCAGGGCATCGTCCATCGGGACCTCAAGCCCGGAAACGTCATGCTGACCCGGGCTGGTTCTTCACGCTCGGGCGCGCAGCAGGCCAAGCTCCTCGACTTTGGCCTCGCGAAGGCCGCCGGGACCGGTCCCACGGTGCCCACGGACCTGACGAGCGCGCCAACGCGGACCACGCCGCTCACAGCACAGGGCACCATTCTCGGCACGTTCCAATACATGGCGCCCGAACAGATCGAAGGCGCGGAGGCTGACGCGCGATCCGACATCTGGGCGTTCGGGTGTGTGTTGTCCGAAATGGTGACGGCGCGACGCACGTTCACGGGCAAGACCCACGCGGGGCTCATCGGTTCAATCCTCAAGGACGATCCCGCGCCGGTGTCCACCGTGCAGGCGCAGGCGCCAGTTGCGCTCGATCGCATCATCCGGACGTGCCTGGCCAAGGACCCGGACGATCGGTTCCAGACCGCGCACGACCTGTTGCTGCAATTGCGGTGGACGGCCGAGGGAGGTTCGACGACCGATCAGGCCGGACCTGGCCCTGCCGCTCGCACCGGCCGCGAGCGCCTCGCGTGGGGACTGGCGGCCGCCGCGACGCTGGTGGCCGGCGCTGCATGGATGTGGGCCGCCATGAGCAACGCGGGATCCCCGCTTGGTTCGCAGCCGATCAGTTTTTCGCTGGCGCCCCCAGAGGGCTTCAGCCTGGCGGATAGCCCGCCGGCGATTTCTCCCGATGGCACGCAGATCGCGTTCGTGGTCTCGAGCGTCGACCGGGTCGACCAGTTGTGGGTACGCCGGCTCGGCGACGTCGCCCCTCGGCCTGTCGAAGGTACCACCGGAGCCAGCGCGCCCTTCTGGGCTCCAGACGGTCGCTACATCGGGTACTTCTCCGGCTCCACCCTCTGGACGGTTGACACGACGGGGGCTCCGCCGCGACGCATCGCCACCCTGGAGGGCGAGGGACGGGGAGGTACGTGGAATGAGGCAGGCGACATCCTGTTCGGCGTATCGAAGCCATTCAGCCCATCTCCGCTCTTTCGCGTGCCGGCGGCTGGTGGCATCCCGGTCGAGGTGACGACTGCCGACACGGGGGCGCTGCTGAGGGGGCATCGCTGGCCGCAGTTTCTTCCGGGCGGACGCCGGTTCATCTTCTATCGTGACGATGGTGGCCAGAGTGGCATCGCGGTGGCATCGCTGGACGATCCGACGCCGCGTCCGCTGGTCGAGGCGGACGGCGGGAGGTACGTCGATCCCGGGTATCTGTTGTTCGTACGGGATGGGACGCTGCTTGGTCAGACGTTCGATGCCGGTACCGCCCAGCTCACCGGCGAACCCTTCGTCGTGCAGAGCGACATCGCTGGAGATGCCACGACACGCTCGGTCTACTTCGACGCCGCTCGGAGTGGCGTTCTTGTCTTCCGCACCGGCGTAGGTGGGTCCCGCGGAACGGTGCTGACGTGGTTTGGCCGCGACGGTCGCGAGACCGACGTCGGTCTGCCCGCCGGTGGCTTCGAGGCTCCCGCACTGTCACGAGCCGGCGATCGACTCGCCGTGCACCGGGCAAAGGAAGATGGGAACGGTTCTGACATCTGGGTGTTCGACCTCGATCAGCGGTTGTCGACACGATTGACGACGAGCGAGGAGGGCGGGTCGGTGCCGGTGTGGTCGCCGGAGGGTGACCGCCTGGTCTTTGGGTCGACGGTCGGGGGCGGAAGCGGGACGCGCGACCTTTTCAGTATTTCGTCCACCTCACCCAACACGGGGGAACTTCTGTTCAAGAGCCCTGGCTTCAAGACGCCAACCGACTGGTCGCGAGACGGTGCGTTCATCCTCTTCCAGGACGGCTTTGACGTGGTCGCCTTGCCAATGTCTGGTGACCGACAGCCTGTTCCCGTTGCCGCGACGCCGGATGCCGGTGAATTCGGCGGCCATTTCTCGCCGGACGGCCATTGGGTCGCGTACAACTCGGACACGTCGGGCGCGAACCGCATCTACGTCAGCCCGTTTCCGCCTACCGGACAGGTCATTCCGATCTCGGCCGGAGAAGGCACCTGGCCCCTCTGGAGAGACGACGGCCGGGAGATCTACTACCTGGGCCCGGACGACCAGATCATGGCCGTGCCCATCAGCTACGAGAACGGCGTTCCCCGCGCGGGCGCCGCCGTGATGCTGTTCGACACCGAGATCGCCGGTCCCCGGCCGCGACGCAACTACTACGCCGCGACAGGCGACGGCCAGCGTTTCCTGATTCCACGACCCGTGGACGATGGGCCCGTGCGCCGC
Organism: Acidobacteriota bacterium; assembly: GCA_024640135.1. Classification (GTDB taxonomy): domain Bacteria; phylum Acidobacteriota; class Vicinamibacteria; order Vicinamibacterales; family SCN-69-37; genus SYFT01. The sequence continues at coordinate 1,774 of JAHEFO010000307.1, read as the reverse complement.
CAGTCTCCCTTGACTGTCATCGTCAACTGGCTGGAGCAGGTGGGACGCTAGAAATCTATCTTCAGACTGCGGTTTGGCGATGCGCTTGCGTTGTTCCGGCAGCCCGACCTTTGCGAGCGACGCGGACCAGGTCCGACCAGGCTGGTGTGCGTCAAGCGGCGAGCGGGAGGGTGAAGGAACGATGCGAGCGCATCGCCAAACCGTTCTAGTCTTCGCGCAGCGCCCGCATGGGATCGATACGCGTGGCCTTGAGTGCCGGCACCAGGCAGGCCGCCAGGGCCACCAGCGCCAGTACGAGAGGCGCGCCGGCGAACGTGACGAGGTCGCGGACGTTCACGTCGAAGAGCACTGACGCCATCGCGCCGGTCGCCCACCATGACACCAGCAGGCCGGCCGCGATGCCGGCAGCCGACAGACGCAACCCGTTCGACACGATCATGAGCAGCACCCGGCTCCGGCCGGCGCCCAGTGCCATCCGCAGCCCCATCTCAGCTGTCCTCAGGCTGACGCTATAGGCCATCACCCCGTAGATGCCGACCGCCGCCAGGAGGAGTGCAAGCGCGCCGAAGGCCGTGGTCAGGCTCATCAGGAATCGCGGCTGCGCCGCCGACGACGCCATCAACGCAGACATGGTGGTGACGTTTGACAGGGGCACGTCGGGTGCCAGTTCCTGCAGATCGGCCCGCAGCATCGCGGCGACCGCAGAGTCGGCGGCCGCCGACTTGACGACCATGGTCATCGCGCGTCCCGGCCGCTGCGTGTACGGGAAATAGAGTTCGGGCCGCGGCGGCTGGCTGAGTCCCGTGGCTCGCACCCCGCGCGTGATGCCGACGATGGTGTGCCACTCGCCATCGCCGAACCGGATGCGCTTGCCGAGCGCATCATCGCCCGGCCAGAACCGATCGGCAGCCACGTCGCTGATGAGCACCACCCGCGGCGAATTCGTCCGGTCTGCATTGGTGAACTCCCGCCCCCGAAGTACCGGAACACCCATCGTCCGGAAATACGAGGATGTGACACGCCGGAACCAGACCACGGGTTCACGGCCGGGCACGTTGAGGTCCGGCCGGCCTTCAATCTCGAAGCTGGCGTCCGAATCGCTGCCCGACAGCGGCAGGACGGAGACCGCAGCGACCGACTCGACGCCGGGATGATTCTCGATGCGGACCATCAGGCGATCGAGGAAGTCGATGAGCTCTGGCCCGCCGGCGAAATTGTCCGGCGGCATCGAGACGAAGGCCGTCGTGAGCCCGTCGGGCGCGAAGCCCGGATCAACGTCCATCAGCGCCACGAAACTGCGTGTGGTCAGGCCCGCCGCGATCAGCAGGCAGAGCGCCAGCGCGATTTGGCCGGCAGCCAGCATGCCGCGCAGCCGTCCGCCTGTGCCGGCGTCCTGGGACTCCCGGCCGCCGTACTTGAGCGCGCGGGCGACGTCGTGCCGGTAGGACTGCGCGACTGGCGCAAGACCGAAGAGCACGCCGGCGACGAGTGACAGGCCCAGCGTGAAGATCAGAACCGTCGCGTCGATCGAGACGTTCTCCAGTCGCGGTGCGGCCGCGGGCGGGATGCCGGCCGTCAGCGCGGCCGTGCCCCACCAGGCGAGCACCAGCCCCACCGCCGCGCCACACAACGACAACAGCAGACTCTCGGTCAACAGTTGCCGCACCAGTCGCCCGCGGCCTGCCCCCAGGGCCGTCCGGACGGCCATCTCGCGCGCGCGAGTGGCACTGCGGCTGAGCATCAGGTTGGCGATGTTCGCGCAGGCGATGAGCAG
>JAHEFO010000081.1 GCA_024640135.1 Acidobacteriota bacterium | reverse complement strand
CACTTCAGCACTTCAGCACTTCAGCACCCTTCTTCGCTTGACCCACCAGGCCTTTCCGCAAGACAATAGAGCGCTTGATCCACTGGAACAGGCCATAGTTATCTGTTATATGACCAATAAATCACGGGTTATCGCTGTGTCCAACCAGAAGGGCGGGGTCGGCAAGACGACCACCGCCATCAACCTGGGAGCGTCTTTGGCCATGGCTGACCAGCGCGTCCTGCTCATCGACCTGGACCCTCAGGCCAATCTGACGTCGGGGGTCGGCCTCAAAGCACAGGCCGGGACCGCGGGGACGATCTACGACGCCTTGACCGCGCCGGGTGATCCCCCACAGGACTTTGTTCTCCCAACCGGCGTTGATCACCTGTCTCTGGTTCCCGCCGATCGGCACCTGACGGGCGCCGAGATTGAATTGGTGACACTTCCCGATCGCGATCAGCGTTTACGAGCGTTCGTCGATACGCTGCGCACCAGCTACGACTACATCTTCATCGACACCCCGCCGTCCCTTGGCTTGCTGACATTGAACGCGTTGGTTGCTGCCGACACGGTGTTGATTCCGCTCAACTGCGAGTACTTTGCGCTCGAAGGCATTGCGGACCTGATGTCCACCCTGGATGGTGTGCGCGCGTCCCTCAATCCCAAGCTCGCCATCGAAGGCGTCCTGCTCACGATGCATGACGACCGCACCAATCTTGGTCAGCAGGTGGGAAGCAGCATCCGCGAGTTTTTCGGCGACCAGGTCTTCCGCACGGTCATCCCGCGCAATATCCGTCTGGGAGAGGCGCCCAGCCACGGCGTGCCTGCCATCCTCTATGACGCGCGGTCACGGGGCGCGGCGGCCTATGTGGCGCTGGCCCGGGAGTTCCTGGCCCGCGACTATGCCGCGCACGACCCGGTCAGTCAGTGAGGGAGTTCCACGAACATGTCAACCAAACGCCCAGCTCTTGGCCGCGGCCTCAGCGCCCTGATTCGCGATACGGCGCCGCCACCGCCCCGTCACACACCACCCGTGGATCGCGGGACACCGACCGAGATCGACATCGATCTACTGTCACCAAATCCGCATCAGCCTCGTCTCAATCTTGACGAGGATCGCCTGGAGGAGTTGGCCCGATCGATTCGCGCCAACGGCGTCATCCAACCGATTGTTGTCCGACGGGTGAAAGACGACACAGGCGCCGACGGCGCGCGCGGTTCGCACGAGATTGTTGCCGGGGAACGCCGATGGCGCGCGGCGCAACGCGCCGGGCTGCTGAAGGTGCCAGTCGCCGTTCGCGATGTGCCCGATGACAAGTTGCTCGAGGTGGCGCTCATCGAGAACATCCAGCGCGAGGACCTGAATCCCATTGAGGAAGCCCAGGCGTATCGCCGTTTGTCCGAAGACCTTCACCTGTCGCAGGAATCCATCGCCGCTCAGGTGGGGAAAGACCGCGCGACGGTTGCCAACTACATTCGCCTGCTCCGCCTTCCCGCCGAGGTCCGTACCGCGCTGTCCGACGGCGCACTCAGCATGGGCCACGCGCGCGCCTTGCTGGCGCTGCCCGACGAAGCCGACCAGCGTCGCGTGGGCAGAGTCGTGATCGCCCGGGGCCTGTCGGTCCGCGATACCGAAGCGCTGGTCCGTCACGAAACCACACCCAAAGCCGCTGCGACGGAACCGCCGAAGGTCGACGCGAACACTCGCGCCGCCGAAGAACAACTGAAGCTGGCCCTCGGCACGCGCGTCCGAATTGTCCGCAGGGGCAGACGAGGACGCATCGAGGTGGACTTTACGAGCGAAGAAGAACTCCAGCGCCTGTACGAGAGACTAGCGGAGTCCTGACGTGAAGAAACTTACCGACTACGCCGACTGCGCCGGGTGCGCCAGCAAATTCCAGGCTGCCGATTTGGACCTCATCATGGAAGGCCTGCAGCCTGCCCATGTGGACGACAGGATCCTCGTGGACTTCCGCACGTCCGATGACGCCGGCGTCTACCGCTGGTCGGCGGACTCGGCGCTCGTGCACACCGTGGACTTCTTCACTCCCATCGTCGACGACCCGTACATCTACGGCCAGATTGCGGCCGCCAACGCCCTGAGCGACGTCTACGCCATGGGCGGAGAGCCCCGGACCGCGCTGGCCATCGTCGCCCTGCCCAAAGATGGCCCGGCGCCGGAAACCGTCCGCGAGATCTTCCGCGGAGGTTCTGACAAGCTGCGCGAGGCGGGCGTCGCCCTCCTCGGCGGCCATACCGTTACTGACCCGGAGGTCAAATTCGGCTATGCCGTGACAGGCCAAGTGCATCCCGCGCGAGTCTGGACCAACGCCGGCGCCCGTCCCGGCGACGTCCTCATCCTGACCAAACCGTTGGGAACGGGCATCGTCGTGAGGGCCACAAAATTTGGCCGGTCCACCGACACCCAACTCGCGTCAGCAATTACCTCGATGGTGACGCTGAATAGCGCCGCCGCCGCCATTGCTGCGTCCGAAACCGCCGGGACAATTCGGGCCTGCACGGATATCACCGGCTTTGGCCTTATTGGGCATGCGACCGAAGTTGCCGTTGCGAGCCGAACCACTCTCGTCTTCAACTCTTCCCAACTTCCCCTTTTACCCGGCTCTGCGGAGCTGGCCGCACTGAACCTGCCGTGCGGGGGCCGCTCCAACATCCGCCACTTCGACCAGCTGAGTGTGGGGCCAGACGTCACTCCCGAGCTGTCCCTTCTCTGTATGGATCCCCAAACCTCAGGCGGGTTGCTGTTCAGCGTCGCGCCCGAGTCCGCCGCGCGCCTCGTGGATCGGCTAGTTGCCGCTGGTGTTCCGGCGGCTGCCGTGGGTCACGTCGAGGCCCGGGGTTCAGGCACATCCTTCGTCAGCCTGGTCTAGGGGCCAGGGTTCCTTTCCGGCCCGACCTTGCCGGGCCTCGCGCCCGAATGGTATAAATGGTCGTTTGGCTGGGGCAGAACCTGCTCTGGCGGAGGCCCCACTTGCTAGCTGAAATCGGCAACTACCCCCTCGTCTGTCCCACCGCGGGAGCGCGTCCATGAGCGTCCGGTCAGCCGCCCGTCGCTATGCCGGCGTCCTCTTCGACGTCGTCCAGAAGCAGGGTGATCTTGCAAGGGCCGAGCAGGAACTGAACGCCTTTGTGGCGCTGGTCGAAGGGCATCAAGAACTCCAGACCGTCCTGGCTCATCCCGCGATTTCCGCGTTGAAGAAGCGCGATCTGGTCGGGAAGATTTTGGACACCTCCGGCGATCTTTCTGGCGAAGTGCGCCGGCTGTTGCTGATGCTGGCGGAGCGCGATCGGCTCGGCAGCATCGGCGAAGTTGCCCGCGCGTTCACCGCCCGGTTGATGGCCCATCGCAAGGTGATGGATGCCGAGATTGTGACGGCCCGCGCGTTACCCGGCAGTCAGCGTGAAGCGCTCACCAAAGCTCTCAGCCAGGCGGTTGGGGCCGACGTGCGTCTTCAGGAGTCAGTGGACCCGTCTATCATGGGTGGGATCGTCGCGCGGGTCGGCAGTGTGGTTTATGACGCGAGCCTGACGCGGCAGCTTGAGAAAATGCGGCGACAGTTGTTGGCGCCCGTCTAACCAGTCACGAGCAAGCAGGTAACATCACGACCGGCGGGGCCGTCCGCGCCGCCACGAGGACACGATGCAGATCAAGGCCGAAGAAATTTCTAAGATCATCCGCGACCAGATTGGCGACTATGCCGTTGATGTGGACGTTGCGGAAGTGGGGACGGTGGTGTCGGTCGGCGACGGCATCGCGCGCATTCACGGCGTCGAACGGGCGATGGCCGGCGAAATGCTGGAGTTTCCCAACGGCCTGTTCGGGATCGCGCTGAACCTCGAAGAGGAAAGCGTCGGCGCCGTGCTCCTGGGCCGCTCCACGCTCATCAAGGAAGGCGACATCGTCAAGCGCACGGGCCGCATCATTTCGGTGCCGGTTGGCGAGGAGATGCTGGGCCGGGTGGTCAACTCTCTGGGCCAGCCGATTGACGGCAAGGGGCCGATTACGGCAAAGAAGCAGATGCCGATCGAGCGTCTCGCCCCTGGCGTCGTTGATCGTCAGCCCGTGAAGGAACCGCTGCAGACGGGGCTCAAGGCCATCGATGGCATGGTGCCCATCGGCCGCGGCCAGCGAGAGTTGATCATTGGCGACCGCCAGACCGGCAAGACCGCTGTGGCGGTGGACGCGATCATCAACCAGAAGGGTCTCGGCGTCATCTGCATCTACAACGCGATCGGCCAGAAGCAGTCGACCGTTGCGCAGGTGGTCCGAATTCTGGAAGAGGCCGGCGCGATGGAGTACACCATCGTTGTTGCGGCCGGCGCGTCCGATCCGGCGCCGATGCTGTACATCGCCCCGTATTCGGCCTGCACGATTGGCGAGTACTTCCGCGACAGCGGTCGTCACGCGTTGCTGGTGTATGACGACCTGTCCAAGCATGCGCAGGCGTATCGTGAGATTTCGTTGCTGCTTCGTCGTCCACCGGGCCGCGAGGCGTATCCGGGCGACGTGTTCTACCTGCACTCCCGGTTGCTCGAGCGGGCGGCCAAGCTCAACGACGATCTTGGCGGCGGGTCACTCACTGCCCTGCCCATCATCGAGACGCAGGCCGGCGACCTGTCGGCATACATTCCGACAAACGTCATTTCAATCACCGACGGCCAGATCTTCCTCGAGGCGGACCTCTTCAACCAGGGTTTCCGCCCCGCGATCAACGTCGGCAACTCGGTGTCCCGCGTCGGCGGCTCCGCCCAGATCAAGGCGATGCGGCAGGTGGCCGGAAGCCTCCGTCTCGATCTGGCCCAGTATCGGGAGTTGGCGGCCTTTGCGCAGTTCGGCAGCGACCTCGATCCCGCGACGCAGAAACAGCTCAATCGCGGGCGCCGGCTGACGGAAATTCTGAAACAGCCGCAGTATCGTCCGCTGGCAGTTGAGAAGCAGGTGGCGATCGTGTTCGCGGCGACCAAGGGGTATCTCGATTCCGTGGATGTCGAAAGACTCCGCGCGTATGAGGACGAGCTGTTTCGTTTCCTCGAAACACAGCGCCCTGACGTGCTGACGCAGATTCGCGACAAGAAGATTCTTGATGACGAGGCCAAGGGGGCGCTCGAGGCGGCGCTCGAGGAGTTCGGCAAACAGTTTGTGACGATGGTGTAAAGGATGCCTTCTCTTATCGACATGCGGCGGCGCATCCGCTCCGTCAAGAATACGCAGCAGATCACGAAGGCGATGAAAATGGTCGCGGCGTCGAAGTTGCGCCGCGCACAGGATCGCGTGATCGGCACGCGCCCGTTCGCGATTCAGGCGCGGCACGTACTGGCCAGCATTTCCGCCCGCGTCGATCAGTCACATCACCCTTTGCTCGCGAAGCGTCCCGGCGTCACGAGCGGCACCACGATGTTGATTGTGATGACAAGCGATCGCGGACTCTGCGGCGGCTTCAACACCAATATCGTCAAGGCCGTCGGCAAGTTCCTGCGCGACAACAAGGAGCGCGAGGTTTCCCTCGGTCTCGTAGGCAAGAAGGGACGGGCCGCTCTGGGCCGCCGCGGCTTCCCCATCCGGTTCGAATACACCGGACTGCCGAAGGTGATCGGATTCGCGGAAGCGGAATCTGTGGCTGAGGCGGCCATTGCGGATTTCACCAGCGCCAAGGTGGACAGCGTGCACCTGGTCTACAACGAGTTCAAGTCGGTGATGCAGCAGAACCTGATCTTTGAACAGTTGTTGCCGATGGCGCCGATTGAAGTGGAGAAGAAAGAGGACGGCATCGACTACTTGTACGAGCCGTCGCCGCAGCGCATTTTTGACGAACTGTTGCCGCGGTTGGTGGAAGCGCAGGTTCTGCGCGCGTTACTCGAATCATCAGCAGCCGAACATGCCGCGCGAATGACGGCGATGGATGCTGCGACCCGCAATTCCGCGGAGATGATCGAAGGCCTGACCCTGACGATGAACAAAGTGCGGCAGGCGGCCATTACGCGCGAAATTATTGAAGTCGTATCTGGCGCACAGGCGTAGCAGCTATTTTCGGGAACAGACGAGGAGCACATGGCAGTTGCAGAAGCGGTGAAGGTCGGCAAGGTTGTTCAGATCATCGGTCCGGTGGTCGACATCGAGTTTGCCGGAGGGGATCTCCCGGCGATCTACAACGCCGTGCGCATCACGGGGAAGTCTGGCGAGGATACGGTCGATGTCATCGTGGAGGTGGAACAGCACCTTGGCGAAAACCGCGTGCGCACCGTCGCCATGAAGCCGACTGATGGCTTGCAGCGAGGCATGGAAGCCACGGACCAGGGCGGGCCGATTTCGATGCCGGTCGGACCCCAGACGCTGGGGCGCGTGATGAACGTGCTCGGCGAGCCCGTGGACTTTCCGGACCGTCCTGTCGAATCGAAGGACCGCTGGCCGATTCATCGCGAGGCCCCAACGCTTGAGGAGCAGTCCACCGAACTGAAGATGTTCGAAACGGGGATCAAGGTCATCGACCTGCTCGAACCGTATCTGCAGGGTGGAAAGATCGGGTTGTTTGGCGGCGCCGGCGTCGGCAAGACCGTCATCATCATGGAACTCATTCACAACATTGCCCTCAAGCACGGTGGCGTGTCGGTGTTCGGCGGCGTCGGCGAACGCACACGAGAGGGGAACGACCTCTGGCTGGAATTCCAGGAGAGCGGCGTCATTGACCCGAACGATCCTGCGAAGTCGCGTGCGGCGCTGGTCTACGGACAGATGACCGAGCCGCCGGGAGCGCGTCTGCGCGTGGCGCTGTCGGCCCTGACCGTGGCCGAGTACTTCCGCGATGCGGAGAACAAGGACGTGTTGCTCTTCATCGACAACATCTTCCGGTTCACGCAGGCGGGTTCCGAGGTGTCGGCGCTGTTGGGACGTATGCCATCGGCCGTCGGCTACCAGCCGACGCTGCTCACGGAAATGGGCGAACTCCAGGAGCGCATTACCTCGACCCGCAAGGGGTCGATCACGTCGGTGCAGGCGATTTACGTGCCGGCCGACGACTACACGGACCCCGCGCCGGCCACGACCTTCGCCCATCTTGACGCCACAACGAACCTGTCGCGCGCGATCGCCGAACTCGGGATTTACCCGGCTGTCGATCCGCTGGCCTCCACGTCGCGCATTCTCGACCCGCGTGTCCTGGGAGACGAGCACTACAACGTCGCCAGGTCGGTCAAGCAGATCCTCCAGCGGTACAAGGATTTGCAGGACATTATTGCGATTCTCGGTATCGACGAACTGTCCGAGGACGATAAACTGACCGTGACCAGGGCGCGCAAGATTCAGAAGTTCCTGTCACAGCCGTTCTTCGTCGCCGAACAGTTCACCGGCGCCAAGGGCGCCTATGTTACGGTGTCTGAAACTGTGCGCGGCTTCAAGGAGATCGTCGAGGGCAAACACGACGACATCCCGGAGCAGGTGTTCTATCTTGCCGGCACGATCGACGAGGTCGTGGAGCGGGCGAAGAAGCAGTAAGACGATACATGGCCATTCCCTCAACCCTGCGCCTCGAGTTCGTGACTCCCGAGCGGGAGATTGTCCACGACGACGTGGATGAGCTGCAGTTGCCTGGCGAGGAAGGTTTCCTCGGCATCCTTCCGGGCCACACGCCCATGCTCGTGGGCCTCAAGGTTGGCGCCATGTGGTACCGCAAAGGCGCCGAGAAGTTTCATGGTTTCGTCGGCTTTGGCTTCGCCGAGGTGCTGCCGGACCGCGTCACCATTCTTGCGCGCATCGCCGAAAATGCCGACGACATCGATCACGATCGTGCCGAAGCGGCCAAGCGACGCGCGGAGGAACGGCTGGCGGAGGTCGCCAGGGGCCGCGTCTCTGAAATGGACTATGAGCGAGCCCGGATCGCGCTGTTGCGGGCGATTACCCGTCTCCAGGTGTCACGGCACGCTCGGACTCGCAGCTGACCTGAATGTCGAAGATTTCCTCGGTAGCCGTCACCCACACGGGCCTTCGACGAGAGAGCAATGAGGATGCGTTCCGTGAGCGTCCCGACCTCGGCCTCTACGTCGTGGCTGATGGCATGGGTGGGCACGAGGCCGGCGAAGTGGCGTCCCGCATCACGGTCCAGGTCATCGAGTCGTTCATTGAGGACACCCGCAATGCGGACATCGATTCGACGTGGCCTTTTCCGTTCGACACCTCGCGTTCCATTGCGGCCAATCGTCTGATTGCCGCAGTTCGGCTCGCCAACCATCGAGTGGCCGCGGCCATCGCCGAAGACCCGAAGCTCAAGGGAATGGCAACCACCGCAGTCGCCATCCTCCTCGAACCCACGGGGGTGGCGCAGGTGGCGCACGTCGGTGACAGCCGGATGTATCTGCGCAGAGACAACGAGTTGCGTCAGCTGACCGACGACCACTCATGGGTCGGCGAACAGGTGCGCGCCGGGGTGTTGTCGGACGATGATGCACAGCGGCACCCCTGGCGGAACGTGGTGACGCGCGCGATCTCCGGCGGCGCCGATCCGGAAGTGGATATTTCCGAAGTGCTCCTGCAGCCAGGCGACCGGATGTTGGTGTGTTCGGATGGCCTGTCGTCGGCCGTGCAGCCAGAACGCCTCAGCGAGTTGATGAATGCGCCAGGCGATATCTCGTCATGCGCAGAAGCGCTGATTGCCGCGGCCAATGACGCCGGCGGGCCCGACAACATCACCGTGATACTCGTCGAGGTCGACGGCGCGGAAGATGTGGCATAACCTCGGCCAGCTTCTTCGATATCGCGGACTGATCCAGAGCCTGGTCGCCCGGGAACTCAAAGCACGCTATCGGGGCTCGGTTCTGGGGTTCTTCTGGTCGTTCGTGAACCCGCTGCTGCTGCTGCTGATCTACAACTTCGTCTTTACCTACCTGCTGGTCAGTCGCGCAAAGGACATCCAACCGTACGCCGTCTTCATGTTCACGGCTTTGCTGCCCTGGACCTGGTTCTCGTCTTCGCTGACCGAGGCGACCGGGTCGTTGATTTCCGGCGGCAACCTGATCAAGAAGGTGCTGTTCCCCGCCGAGATCCTGCCGTTTGTCACGATCCTGTCGAACATGGTGCACTTTCTGTTGGGGCTGCCGATTCTGATCTGCTTCATGCTTTGGTACAAAGTCACGCCGGACTGGGCGCAGGTGCCCTGGTTCGTCGTGATTGTGGCGGTGCAGTTGTTGTTCACCGCCGGACTCTCGCTCATCCTGTCGGCGCTGGCCGTGCACTTCCGCGACGTGCGAGACCTGGTGTCGAACCTGCTGACGTTCTGGTTCTTTGCCACGCCGATCATCTACTCCTACAAGGACTTCCCAGACTACAAGAAGTACTTCGACTGGAACCCCTTCACACATCTGGCGATTTCATATCAGGAGGTCCTCTTCTTCCCCGGAGATTTCGGTCATTGGAAGTGGTTACTGGCGATGGGGGCTGCGTCCGTTGTGTTGTTTGTGGCGGCCTATTGGGTCTTTGACCGTCTGCGTGATTCGTTTGCGGAGGCCGTGTGAGTCAAACGGCGATTGCGCTCACCAACGTCAGCAAGATCTATCGGCGCTATGGCGGCAAGCAGTTCTCCACGCTCAAAAGCGCGCTGCTCTCGGGTGACCTCGTGCGCCGGCTCAGGCCTGACGAGACATTTCAGGCGCTCAACGACGTGTCGTTTTCAGTGCCCAGGGGCTCGACGTTCGGCGTGGTCGGGCGGAACGGCTCCGGCAAGAGCACAACGCTGAAGCTCGTGGCCGGCATCACGAAACCGACAATGGGCACCGTGCAGGTTGACGGGCGCATCTCCGCTCTCATTGAACTGGGCGCAGGATTCCATCCCGAGATCTCCGGGCGTGAAAACGTGTTCATCAACGGCATCATGCTGGGCCTGACGAAGAAGGAAATCACGAAACGTTTCGACGAAATCGTCGAGTTCGCCGAACTGACCGAGTTCATCGACGCGCCTGTGAAGACCTATTCATCAGGCATGTACATGCGGCTGGGTTTTGCCGTGGCCATCCACGTGGATCCTGATGTGTTGCTGGTGGACGAAGTGCTGGCCGTTGGCGATGAGGGCTTCACGCACAAGTGCCTGGACAAATTCGGCGACTTCAAGCGTAGAGGCAAGACCATTCTTCTGGTCACCCACTCGCTCGGACTGGTGGAGCGATTCTGCGACGAGGCCGTCTGGCTCGACGCCGGACGGAAGAAGGCAGAGGGCGACCCCACGAGGGTGGTCGGCACCTACGTGACGGATGTGGCTCGTCAGGAAGAGCGCTTTCTCGCGACGTCGGACGAAAAGGCAAAGGTGGAGGCGGGCGAGGCCGGGCAGGAAGGGCCCGTTGGCCCGGTCGCGGCCGAGGAACACTTCCACGACATGAACCAGGCGGGCGAGGGCCGCTGGGGATCAGGCGGCGTGGAAATCTCCGGTGTCGAGTTTCAGGACGAAACGGGTCACGCCACCCAGGTGTTTCATACCGGAGAGACCATGCGAGTGGTGCTCGACGTGAAGGCCTCCGCCCCGGTGCGCGACTTCGTGTTCGGGATCGGGTTGTTCACGACCGATGGAGTCTCCGTGTACGGAACGAACACGTTCATCGAGGAACTCGAGTCCGATCGCTTCGAAGGCGAAGGCCAGGTGACGCTGTCGGTCGATTCGCTCGACCTGGTCGAAGGCACCTATAAGCTGGATGTGGCCGTGCACCGCCGTGATGGATCTCCGTACGACTACCATCGACTGCTCCACACCTTCCGTGTGAAGTCCCGTATCAAGGATGGGGGAATCTACCGGCCGAAGCACCGGTGGGAGTTTTCCTCCGACATACGGTTCAAGCCGCCCAAGTAGACTTCGTCTTCAGCCGATCCAGCCCCGGTCCTTCGCTGAGCGGGAGAACGAGACAAGGTAGATGGCGACGGAGATGAGCAGGACTGGAAGAATGGCCGCCGTGCCGCCCTGCACCGCCAGCATCTCGGTCCCGAACAGGCCGTAGCCCATTTGCACAATGATGGCGACGAGCGAAAGGAGGAATACCGGCACAGCCCAGGCCTTACGCATCAGGAGCGCCACGCACGCGAGTGTTCCACTGAAGACGGCAATCGCGTAGGCCGACGTCACCCAGGCTGGCACGGAGGTGTGCAGCGCGCGTTCCGCCTCTGGCATTGCCGCCAGCCCTTCCGGACTCATCGTGACACTCATCAGATAGGTGGCGACTCCAATAAGATTCCACGCCAGGGCGAGCGCGCCGATGATCCAGAAACTGAGTGTTGGAACCTTGTTGTCCACGTTGTCCGCCATGCCATCCTCCTTCTGCCGTCAGGGCACTGCCCGTGCCCGATGATATCGAACCCTAACACGCTCTCCGGCCCGGGAACACCGACTTGCCGGGAAGACGCCCCCGCCTTGAAGTAAGCTGACGGCAGTGTCTGTGCTGACCAGAGACCAGGCTGCGGCCTGGTCCGCCAAACTTCGTGACGAGAAGCACTCCGTGGTCCTGACCAATGGCGTGTTCGACCTCCTCCATCCCGGGCACCTCCGGTACCTGCAGGCGGCTCGAGCCGAGGGTGATGCGTTGATCGTGGCCATCAATTCCGACCGATCGGTGCGAGCGATCAAAGGGCCGTCCCGCCCAATCACGCCAGAGGAGGAACGAGCCGAGATCCTCGACGCGCTCGCGTGTATCGACGCCGTGGTGGTGTTCGACGAAGAGACGCCGGCCGAGATCATCAAGGCGGTTCAGCCCGAGATACTCGTCAAAGGCGCGGACTGGGCACCCGACCGGATCGTCGGTCGGGACACTGTTGAGGCCCGCGGCGGCCGGGTCATCCTGATGCCGCTGGAACACGGCTGGTCAACGACCTCGATTGTGGAGAGAATCTCCAGTTCCCCAAAACAGCCGCTATGAGTTGCACGTTGCAGAGCACAGATTCCAAACTGCAGATTACCGATTGAGCCGTGCTTCATCCGTCAGCCTCTCTTGCATTCCGATCGCTGCTGAAGTCGGCTGCGACTCGCGCCGGCCTCACGCGACCGCTCCAGCGCCTGGCCGGCCTCGGGCCAGGTGCCGTGGCGTTCCACGCGGCCGCGTTGGCTCAGGACGGGCCGGTAGTGTTGGTCGTGCCGACGGACTCCGATGTCGAGCACGTCACTGGGGACGCACGCTTCTTTCTGAGCGCGATGAAGGGGTACTCCGACGCCCAGGCGGAGCAGGCCGTGCTGCCCTTCCCGTCTCAGGAAGTCGACCCGTACCGGGGACTCTCACCACATCTCCAGATCGCCTCGGCGCGGGCCAGGGCACTGGCCGCATTGGCCACGGGGACCGCGCAGTTGGTCATTGCATCGGCTCGCGCACTTCCGCCCCGCCTGAGTGATCCCGGCCGGCTGGCGGCCGCGACGATTAGACTCAAACCCGGCGCCGAGATCTCACTCCACGAATTGGGCGATCGACTGGTCGATGCCGGATTCACCCGCGAAGATCCTGTGGATGAACACGGCGAATTCTGCATCCGCGGCGGTGTCGTCGACCTGTACCCATCGTCCGAAGCGCAGCCGGTTCGCCTCGAGTTCATCGGTGACGTCATTGAATCCGTCCGCCGATACGACGCCGCCACCCAACGCTCACTCCAGGCGCTCGACACGGTGACCCTCACGCCCCAGCGGGAACTGCTGCCCATCGCGGGGCACGACGAAGCCGTGCCAGCGGCCGATGGAAGAGCGGCGCAAGACGCCGATGGAAACGACCGTGCGGCCACATTCATTGACTATGCCCGCCGCGCAGGCGCCACCCTCCTCGTCTACGAACTCGACGACGTGACGTCCCGAGGGCGAGGCCTGGAGGAACAGTGGCGCGCCAGCGCGGAGACGGCCATGGCACGGCATGCCGTTGCGCCGCCGTACGAGCACTTCGCGCTGCCGTGGGACCACCTGGCGGCGTGGCTCGAACACGGCAGACGGGTGACGCAATTGTCGGTTGAGAGCACCACGGGCGAAGTCCACGTGCCCTGCCAGCCGGTGCTCGAATACCGCGGCCGGATTAGCGAGTGGGTTGACGAAGTCCGGCGAGCCAGGGACCGTGGCGACACCGTGGTCTTCGTGGCGGCAACGCCGGGCCGGGCCGAACGCACGATTGAGCTGCTGGCCGACTACGACGTCCGGGCGCGGGCGATCGGAGATAACGAAGACCTGGCCAGGGCGACCGTCCTGGTCACGACTGGTCACCTGTCGCGCGGGTTCCACCTTCCCACAGGCAACCTGGCGCTCTTCGCCGAAACCGATCTCTTCGACGAAGAACGCCGCAGCCATGAGCGACGCAAGTCCGCGGCCAGTTCCTTCGTCTCGGATTTTCGTGACCTGAAGGTCGACGACCTGGTCGTGCACGTCGACAATGGCATTGGACGCTTCGTTGGACTGAAGAAGATGGCGATCGGCGTCGGCGGCGATGCCCAGGAGTTCATGGAACTCCGCTATGCCGGCGAAGACAAGCTCTTCGTTCCCCTGGATCGGCTCGACCTTGTCCAGAAGTACACCGGGGGCGCCAGTGCGGCGCTCGACAAGCTCGGCGGCGTGACCTGGGAAAAGGCCAAGTCGCGGGTCAAGAAGGCGATGCGCGACATGGCCGAGGAGCTCCTGAAGCTCTATGCGGCGCGCAAGGCGGTCGTCGGTCACGCCTTCACACCCGACACGCACTGGCAGCAGGAGTTCGACGACGCCTTCGACCATGTACTGACGACCGATCAGCAGGCAGCCATTGCGGACATCTCGAAGGACATGGAGTCCACCATGCCGATGGACCGCCTGCTGTGTGGCGACGTTGGCTATGGCAAGACCGAAGTGGCGATGCGCGCGGCCTTCAAGGCGGTCATGGACGGGAAGCAAGTGGCGTTCCTGGCTCCCACCACCGTGCTCGCGTTTCAGCACGAGCGCACGCTGAAGGAGCGGTTCGCCGGATTTCCTGTCCGCATTGACATGATCAGCCGGTTTCGCACGAAGACCGAACAGCAGGATTCCCTGGAGAAGCTGGCCTCGGGCCAGCTCGACATCATTGTCGGCACTCACCGGCTGCTATCCAAGGACGTGACGTTTCGCGACATTGGCTTGTTGGTGGTCGATGAGGAGCAGCGGTTTGGTGTCGTGCACAAGGAGCGCCTGAAACAGATTCGCAAGAAGGTCGATGTCCTGACAATGACCGCGACGCCAATTCCGCGAACACTGAACATGTCGCTGGTGGGCATCAGGGACATGTCGGTCATCGAGACGCCGCCCCGGGACCGCCTGTCGATCCAGACCCATGTCGTCAAGTTCGACCAGGACGTGATCACTCGCGCAATCAGGACAGAGGTCGAACGCGGCGGTCAGGTCTACCTTGTGCACAACCGGGTGGAGTCAATCTTCTCCATTGCCAATCTGATTCAACGGCTGGTGCCGGAGATTCGCATCGGTATCGGCCACGGTCAGATGGCGGACGGTCAGTTGGAGAAGGTCATGGTCGACTTTGTCGCCCACAAGTACGACGTGCTGGTCTCGACAACCATTGTCGAAAACGGTCTCGACATCTCCAACGCGAACACCATCGTCATCAACAGAGCGGACCGGTATGGCTTGTCGCAGCTTTATCAACTGCGCGGACGGGTGGGGCGTTCGGACCGCCGCGCTTATGCGTACCTGCTCATTCCGCCGGAGCAGTCGTTGTCTCCGGTGGCACGCAAGCGTCTGGCGGCAATTCGAGAGTTCAGCGATCTCGGGTCTGGATTCAGAATCGCCGCCCTGGACCTCGAAATCCGAGGCGCCGGCAACCTGCTGGGTGGTCAGCAGAGCGGGCACATCGAAGCTGTGGGCTTCGACATGTACACGAAGCTTCTGGAGGAGACCATCCGCGAACTCAAAGGCGAAGAGCTTGAGGACGATCAGCGGACCGCGGTCAATTTGAAGTTGAACCTGAGAATTGACGACGCGTACATCCCGGACATGAACCAGCGGCTTGCGGCGTATCGTCGCGTTGCCAGCACGCGGAGCATTCCCGAAGTGGATGCGCTATTTGCCGAATTCGACGATCGTTATGGGCGTATGACAGAAAACATGCTCAATCTAGCTGAATACGCAAGGATTCGGGCGTCTGCTGACCGGCTTGGGCTTGAGGCCCTGGATCGTGAAGGGACTTCGGTGGTCTTCAAGTTCAGACAGACCGCGAAGCTTGACCCGGTCTGGTTGCTTCGAATGGTCCAATCCAGGGGCGACTTGACGCTCTTGCCCCCCGCTATCCTCAAGTTGGACATGACCCGGCCGGCAGGTGCTCCTCCGCCAAAGCAGGACACTCCAGACAGGCCGACCGTTCCGCCACCCGGGCGTCTGAATCCAAAGACGACCTTGCGCGTCAAGGCGCCGGATGCGCCACCTGGTCGTGAATCCTGGTGGACGACCCGGGCCACATCTGGCGACGTATCCGGTGGTTTCACGCGGGGAGAGATCCTGGCGGAGGTGCCGGCGGATCCGCAGGCACCTGGCGGGTTGTTCGAGCGAGTGCGGCAGGTTCTGGACGAACTGAGCCGGGGGCTCACTTCAGGGTAACGGGGAAGACGCGGCCA
>JAHEFO010000080.1 GCA_024640135.1 Acidobacteriota bacterium | reverse complement strand
TTCGTTTACGAGCACAATCACGCTTGCGATGATGGCCAACGGTCACAACGTGCTCTACGAGCCGGTTGACTACGCGACACGGGCCGGGCACTCGAAGATCCACGCCGGCCATTTCTTCAGCTTCATCCTGCTGGTCGTGCGCGCAATCGTGCTCTTCAATCCGCTGAAGGTCTTTCTTCCGCTTGGCGCCCTCGTATTTCTTGTTGGTGTCGGCAAGCTGATCGAGGACATCTACTTGTGGAACCTCTCGGAGACGGCTGTGATGGCGTTCCTGTCGGCCATCACGATCTGGTCAGTGGGATTGGTGGCCGACATGATCGCGAGGCTGCAGATGCAACCGCCGTGGCGGCCCAAGGACTGAACTGCCAATGATCCGCTGGGTGGTTCGCGCCGCGGTGTCGGGAATCGTTGTCGCGGTCCTGCTTTCCGTCATTCCGGTCGACACCGTGTTCGGGGCCCTGCGCCGCACGAGTGCCTGGGTCTGGTCCGCCAGCATCGCCATCTTCTTTGCCGGACACTACTTGAACGCGATGAAGCTGCGATTGCTGCTGGGACCGACGCCCGGCCTGACCTCGGCGTGCGTGAGGGCCCAGTACGCGGGCCTGGTGGCGAATCTTGGGCTGCCGGGGCTTGCCGGCGGAGACCTCGTCAGGGCCGCGTACTTGACGCCGCTGTGCGGCGTGAAACGCGTGGCTGTCGCCAGCATCACCGACCGCCTGATTGACACGGGCACTGTCGTGGCGCTCATCGCGGTGGCCTTGCCCCTCGCGGGTGTGCCCTCCGGCATCAGGGACGTCGTGCAGCGCGCCAGCCTGTGGCTGACCGCCGGCGCAGCACTTCTCCTGATCGGCGGCATGATCTTGCTGCGGTTGCGCCGATTCGCTGGGATTGGGGGGCACATCAGGCAGGCCTGGGATGCGCTGAAGACGCGGCGACCGGCACTGCTGGGCGCCCTGGCCATTTCGCTCGTGGTACAGTCCGCGTTCGTGATGACGAATGTCTGGCTTGCCCGGCAGGTCGGTGTGACGACGGACCTGCCGGCCTGGTTTGTCGCATGGCCACTGTCGAAACTGGTCGCCGTGCTGCCAATCAGTCTCGGCGGGATTGGCGTGCGCGAGGCCGCCCTCGTCTCGCTCCTGGCGCCCTACGGCGCGCCCCGCGAAGCCGTTCTGGCTTCAGGAATCCTCTGGCAAGGAGTGCTCATTGTCACAGGCCTGGTGGGCCTGGTGGTGACGCAGTTGTTGCCGCGAACGGCGGCCACGGCCGCTACGCCATCGGCGTAGGGTCTCGTGGCGGACACGACTCAACCAGCGTTCGTGGTCCTCGGGGGTGGCCCCGCAGGTCTGGCTGCAGCCTACAAACTGTCGCAATGTGGCTGGAAGGACGTGGCGGTTCTCGAGCGCGGAAGCCGGGTGGGCGGCAACGCCGGCAGCTTCGTCCTCGATGGCATTCCCGTTGATTTTGGCAGTCATCGCCTGCATCCGGTGTGTCCGCCGCCGGTCATGGCGGATATTCGCCGGCTGCTGGGCGACGACCTGCTGAATCGCCCTCGGCACGGGCGTATCCGTCTTCGTGGCCGGTGGGTGCACTTTCCGCTCAAGCCGTTCGACCTCCTCACACGGTTGCCGGCGTCGTTCATCGGCGGCGTCGCCTGGGACGCCGTACGCAAGCCGTTCACGCACGACCCGGGTCCGCCCAGCTTTGCGTCCATCCTGGAGCGCGGCCTGGGCCGGACAATCTGCCGTGACTTCTACTTTCCGTACGCCCAGAAGATCTGGGGTCTGGCACCCGAGGCGCTCGACCCGGAACAGGCGAAGCGCCGGGTCTCAAACAGCTCGCTGGGCAAGATGGTGCGTAAAGTCCTGGGCGCCTTGCCCGGCATGAAGCGGCCGGGGGCGGGCAGGTTCTTCTACCCGCGTCATGGCTACGGTCAGATCAGTGACGCGCTGTCCGCGGCGGCGGCCTCATCTGGCGCGCGCCTGCATCTCAACACCAACGTCACGGGTGTCACGGTGGAAGATGGCCGCGTGCGCTCTGTGGAGGCAAGTGTTGACGGACAGACACGGGTGTTCCCGTGCACCTACGTCCTGTCGACGATTCCAGTCAGTGTGCTGGCCAGGCTGGTGAGGACGGCAGGGCCGGTGGCGCCGCTTGATGCGGTGCGGCAACTCCAGCAACGGTCGATGGTATTGGTCTATCTCACGCTCGACATCGATCAATTCACTGAATTCGACGCGCACTACTTTCCGGAGACTGCCATCCGAATCAGCCGGCTCTCCGAGCCCAAGAACTATTCGCTGACGGTCGCGCCAGGCCGCACGGTACTGTGTGCCGAACTGCCGTGCGCGCAGGACGACCCGGAGTGGTCGATGACCGAGGAGGAGCTTGGCGCGCTCGTCGTTCGCGACCTGGAGACCGCAGGCCTGGGACCGGTGCCTCACGTGACCCGTGTCGACACACGCCGGTTACCCCACGCCTATCCGCTCTACACCAAGGGGTATCGCGAAGCCTTTGACGCCATCGACCACTGGGTTGGCAACATCAGCGGGCTCGTGACCTTTGGTCGCCAGGGCCTGTTTGCTCATGACAACACCCACCACACCATGGCGATGGCCTACGCGCTGGTGGACTGTCTTGGCACCGACGGCTCGTTCGACCACCAGTCGTGGGCGCGCGCCAGGAAGTCGTTCGAACACCACGTGGTGGAAGACTAGTCGAGATAGATCAGGCCCGCCAGAGCCGGCACAAGGACGTAGCCCAGGCTGTGTTCCGCGAAGTGCGGAAAGATCAGTGCCGCCAGGCCCGCGGCCTGTCCGTGTGACTGAGCATCAGCCAGCACCGCGGCCACAAGCAGAAATGCGCCACTCAGCACGGCCGCACTGCCGGTGAGGAGGATCGGCCAGGTCCCCTCGTCCGACCGACCTGTGTCTTGTGCCGAGGATTTCCGCGCCAATGCCAGGCACACTCCCAACGCCAGCGGAAGTGTGACAAGCGAATGAGTGAACAACTCCCTGAGCTGGTGACCGAGGAATGCCGGATCGCGAAAAGGCTCGCGCGTCAGCCCGAAGACCAGCGTGACCGCCACGAACAACAGCAGGGCGACACCGTAGACTCTGAGCCGCCCCTGTTCCTGACGTCGATCGGGCCTTCCCCGGAGGATCCAGACCGCCCCGACTGCACTGAACGCCAGCATCATCTGCGCGAATCGCTCAATCAGATGGTAGCGCCAGTGCGCACCCCAGACGAGCGGGGCACCCGCGCGTGTATGCAGCTGCGACAGATTGTCGATGAGTGCGCGGGCGCCGCCGGCCCACAGCGTTCCGCCGACGATTCCTGTCAGCGTAATGGCCGCCACCAGGCCCAGACGGCCTCGCCAGCGCGCGATCTCAACGTCGGCAGCCACCCGGACTGGCGGGAAGTAGTACCGCACGGCCCCGGCCACGGCCAGCGCCAGCAGGACGTCCGGCACCAGTTCGCGTGTCGCGTGCTCGGCGTAGAAGACCGTGGCCAGCAGCGTGCGTGTTCCGTCCTCGTGAACAACCTGGCTCCATGGCCAGGCCGTCCCGGTCATCACACAGAGTCCGGCAAACGTCACCAGCAGGACGGCGACGGGAATGAGCCAGAAGATGGTCACCACAACCTCACGGCCTCGGTTCGCCCGCCGGCGGAATGACGCACACCGTAATGTCCCCGTTACCCAATGTGCCCCGGAACACTCCAGCTTCTGTGCACTCATCCCGGAGCGTCTGCATCAAGTCCGGCGTGCGGCTCTCGATGTAGCGCTCCAGCGTATAGAGCACCCACACACGCTGTCCGATCGACCGGACATCCTCGAGCTCATCAAGCGACGTGACGCCGCGCCAGGATCGCTGGTAGTAGTCACGGTAGACATCTGTCGCCAATCCGACCGTCACGACCGGTTCCGCTTCGGAGCGGGCCGAGTCCGCGAACCGCATCGCGCCTTCAAAATCCTGCTTGGGGTAGCGATAGTTGGGAATCAGGGAGACCATCGAGACCGCCGCCATCACCGCGACGATCGCCGGGCCCGCGATGCGCGCCTGTCGCCGGCCGAGCCATCGCCCGACTTCGAGCGCGCCACGTACCACGATCAGCAAGCCGAATCCAATCGAGAAGAACAGGAATCTGGGAAAGATCGGCCGCTGCAAGCCGACCGCCGCCGCAACCGTCATGGCGCCTGGCAGCAGAAACATGCCGACGATGAAGGCGCTTTGCCTGAGGTAGCTCCGCAAGCCCGCCAGGAGCAACACCCCGGCCGCCAGCGCGCCGAGGCCGGCGCCCAATCCGATCCGCAGCCCGCGCACCAATTCAGAAGCCGCCCACACCGGCGTGGCGACGGTCGCCGGAGTGGCGCGGTCGACGAAGAACTGTTTCACATCAAGCATCACGGGTGAATACAGCACCAGCGTGAAGACGCCCGCCAGGGCGAACCCGAGTGCGGCCAGCCGCCATCGGCGCATCATCGTTTCGTCACGCCCCCCAAGAAATCCGGCTGCTGCACCAAGGAGGGCGTGACTGATCACCAGAAACACCATGGTGAGGTGCGCGTACACGCCGAGGGCCGCCGACAGTCCGTACCACACCGCATCGATGGTTCTGCCCCCCCGCAACAGGCGGAGCAGCAGCCAACTGCTGAGCAATGTCAGGAACGCGAGCGCCGAATAGCCTCGCGCGTTCTGCGAGAACCAGACATGGTGATACGACACAGAGAGCAGCACACAGGCCAGCAGCGCCTCAGTGCGCCCGCAGAACTGCCGGCCGAACCAGAACAACGCCGGCACCGTGGCAACTCCCAGAACCAGAGCCGGCAACCGGAGACTCCAGGCGTGTTCGCCCAGCATCTGAATGGACAGATGTGACAGGACCGAAAACAGGGTGTGCTGGTTGTTGCCCGGAAACGCGGTGACGATGTCGTAGAGCGGCAAGCGCACACTCTGTGTCAGCGTGATGACTTCGTCGTACCACAGCCCGCCATTCAGGCCGATGACGCGCAAGACGGCGGCCAGCAGGGTCAGCGCAGTGATCCAGCCCCAGGGGAACGGCGCTGCTCTCTCGTCGCATATGGTCCACGGGACCACACCGGGGTCGCGGGCCACCCCATGGGACCGTGGACCTGCGTGCGGCTCGTTATCTGTCATCAGCGGTCATAGCGGTTTATCATAACCGCCGGGTCCACCAACGTGAATCACCAACATCAGGATGCAGGGTCAGGAGGCTTCTTTGCGCCGGTTCGCCGACGTCTCTTCCTTATCGCCTGGATCCTGTACTCCCTGAACTTCGCGACCAACATCGTTCGGGAACACTATCCCGCGTTCAGTCTGGCCGAGCACGGCACGTTCCGCGTTGATGAGTATCAGGGGTTCCACCCTGACATCTTCGTCCACCGCGACGGACACTCGGTCATTGGCAACCAGGTGCTGGTCTCGACACTCGCGGCCGTGCCGCTGTTTCTGTTCGATCCCGCACTCGATGCCTTGGAGGCGTACAGCCAACGCCAGCTCCAGGCGCACGGAGTGACGGACTCGGAATACCGTATCGACAAGCCGACGTACAGAAACTTCTTCCGGCTCGTCAAGGAACGGGGCCTGGACCTGCGCTTTGGCGGCGCAGCTGTCGTGACAACGGTGTTCTTCATGGCTCCGCTGGCTGCATGGTTCCTGGTCTATTTCTACGGAATCCTGCGGGGACGCGGGGTGGATCGGCGCCGATCCCTGGAGCTGACCTTCCTGCTGGGCTTCGGGTCGCCGTTGCTCTACCGGGCCACGGTCCTTGGTCACAACATGTTCGTGATGTACTTCATGTTCGCCTCGTTCGCGCTGCTGTGGGTGCGTCCAGGCAAACCTTTCCCGGTTCCATTGCGGCGGCGATTGCTCGCGGGATTCTTCGCGGGACTGACACTGGCCACCGACTATATCGGCGTGGTGATCATGCCAATCCTGTACGGCTACCTGCTGCTGTCGCGGCTGCGAACCGCTTCATGGCGGGTGTCCTTCCGGGAATCGCTCTCGATGGTGGCGGGAAGCCTGCCGCCGGTCGCATTCCTGCTGTACAGTCAGTGGGCCATGTACGGCAATCCGTTCCTGCCCGGGCAGTACTGGATGCCGGTGCAGAACGAATACGTCACCGAGGGTGTCCGCGGGTTCACGCTGTTCGATCCGGAGCTCTTCCTGCAAAACCTCTTTCACCCTGGCTTCGGACTGTATGTCTGGGCGCCGATCACCCTCCTCGCCCTGTTGCCGGCCTGGCGGTATCGGAAGGACACACGGATTCTGCCGGCCGCCGAGCGCCGCTTCGTCGCCATTGCCGTCATCGCATTGATGCTGTTCTGTTCGGCGAACCAGTACGCCCGCCTGCAATGGAACAGCGGCCTCCGCTACCTGCTGCCGCTGGTGCCGTTCCTGTTTCTGGCGCTGTCGGATCACTGGGTCCGCATCCCCGCCCGGTTTCGCGTGCTCATTGGCGCCGTGGGGCTGCTGCAGGCCTGGGTGCTGGCGGTGTTCCGGGAGCCGGCGGGACGCGCCTGGCAACTTTTCTTCGAGGAGGGCCCTCAACTTACCTGGTATCGGGTCCTGACCCTGACCGGCAACCCGGCCAATCCGCTCCTGGGAACCTGGTGGATTCCAACCAGCCTGATTGTGGCAACCCTCGCGCTCGTCGCAGGTATCTGGCGGTACGGCGCCAGGCAGGAGATCAACAATGGTGTCATGGAGTCACACCGTGGCTGACCGCCTTGTGTCCTTAGTGGTGCCGGTCTTCAACGAGTCCGAGGTGCTTGGCGCGTTCTACGATCGCGCCACGCGGGCACTCGCCGCGCTCGACGGCATGACCTACGAGATCGTGTTCATTGATGACGGCAGCAGTGACGACTCCTATGCGCAACTGGCGGCGTTTGCGGCCGGCAACCCGCGTATTCGCGTGCTGAAACTGTCCCGGAATTTCGGTCATCAGATCGCCATCAGCGCGGGTATCGACTACGCGAAGGGTGATTGTGTCGTGATCCTGGACGCCGACCTCCAGGACCCGCCGGAAACGGTTGCCGCGATGGTCGAGCAGTGGCGTCAGGGCTTCGACGTCGTCTATGGCGTGCGATCCGACCGGGCGGGCGAAACCCCGGTCAAACTCGTCACGGCGACCTTGTTCTACCGATTGCTGGGCCGGCTGACGAACATCTACATTCCCGCCAACGTCGGCGACTTCCGGCTCCTGAGCCGGCGCGTGGCTGACCAGCTGAAACTGCTCCGCGAAAAGGACCGGTTCGTGCGCGGCCTGGTCAGCTGGGTGGGATTCAAACAGACGAGCATTACCTACAAACGCGATCCGCGGTACGCCGGAACGACGAAGTACTCGTTCCGCAAGATGCTCAAACTCTCCTTCGACGGCATTACGTCGTTCTCCACCATGCCCCTGAAGCTTGCGACCTGGACCGGCTACGCCTCTGCGATTCTTGCCGTGCTCTACCTGGTCAGCGTCCTCGTGCAGAAGCTCCTCGGCCACACGGTCGATGGCTGGGCGACGATTATGGTCGCGATGTTGTTCCTGGGCAGCGTGCAGTTGATCTGCCTGGGCATCCTGGGCGAGTACATCGGGCGGTTGTTCAACGAGGTCAAACCCCGCCCCATGTACATCATCGAAGAGGACCTGTCTTCCGGTTCCGGCACTTCACAGACAACGCAATGACGCGACCCGGGGTTTTTGTCACCGGCGGAAGCGGATTCGTCGGAAGACCTTTGCTGGCGGCTCTGTCCGCGGAAGGCCGACCGGTGACCGTTCTGACCCGGAGCGGTCTGCAGGGGAAGACTCCGGCCGGAGCGACCGTCGTGAGGGGAGATCTCCTGGAACCCCATACGTATCGAGACGCCCTCCGCTCCTGCGAGACGGTGCTCCACCTGGCTGCGGCCACCGGTCGCGCGTCGGAAGAGGAGCACAGGCGCGTGAACGCGCGCGGCACGGAAGTCCTGGTTGAGGAGTGTCGCGTTGCGGGCGTTTCGAACCTCCTCTTCACCAGCTCGATCGCAACCACCTTCCCGGACACGTCCGGGTATCACTATGCCGAAGCAAAACGGCGCGCCGAGGACACGGTGTCCCAATCGGGCCTTCGGTTTGCCATCATTCGACCCACGATCATCCTGGGCCCAGGCGCTCCGGTCCTGGCCGCGCTCGAAAAGCTGGCACGCGGGCCCGTCATCGTCGTGCCAGGACGCGGGCGGGTCAGAGTCCAGCCGGTCCATGTCGAAGATGTCGTCCGGTACATCAGCGAGACCGTCCGACTCGGCACGTTCCTGAATGAGACGGTCGAGATTGGCGGACCAGAGATTCTCACGATGGACACGTTGCTTCAGCGCCTCCGGGTGGCCCGTACCGGCCGGGAGGGACGCCTGCTGCACCTGCCCCTCGGATTATTGCGCCTCCCTTTGCGCGTGGCCGAAGCAGTCGGACTTGGTCGAGTACTCCCCATCAGCGCCGGTCAGCTTTCGTCATTTCAGTGTGATGGCGTGGCTGAAGGCCATCAGCTCCAGGAACGTCTGGGGCCGGGCCTGCGGACCATGGCGCACATGCTGCCGGGTGCAGCGGACGACACTCCAGTCGGCACGCATCCACTCGACGCCGAGTGCCAGGTGTTCACGCGGCACCTGTTGGGTTGCGACCCTGACCGCTACGTCGCCGGCCATTACAGAAACGCGCACACGGTCCAGCCAGCCCTGTCGCCGGCCAGCCGCTTCGACCGATCACTGCTCACCTTCGCGCGCGTGAGTCCGCTGTGCACGAAGATCGCGGACTCATACGCCAGTCTCTTCATGCGGAGTGCGGCCCTGCGCCAGAAGCTTGTGCTCCTTCTGGCGATTCTGGAAACTCACCCGCCGTTTCACCAGACGATTGACAAGTCCCTCTCTGGGGCGGTGCCGCTTGTGGTCGCTCGTCTCACTGTCAGCACGGCAGGGGCGCTTCTGAGTCTGTTGGCCGGGATGCTGATCTTCGTGCCGACTCGCGTGGTTCTCGCGCTCCTGGCGAGGGGCGCGCGGTGATCCCAGCCGTCACCGTTGTCGGGTCCGGAGCCAGCGGCGTGCACTTCGCCCTGAGCGTGCTGCGCAAGGGCGGCACCGTCCGCATGCTGGACGTCGGAAGGCGCGGACGGGTCCCTGTGCTCCCGGACGCGAGCCTGGATGACCTCAAGACCCAGCTCGAGGACCCGGCTGGATATTTCCTGGGCCCACGGTACGGTGCGGCCTTGCTCCCTGGTGTTGACGATGAGTACTACGGCATTCCGCCAAGCAAGGACTACGTCTTCGATCCTCCCGGTGGCTTCGGCCATTCCAGTTCGGGATTCGCGCCGTTGTTCTCTTTTGCCAGAGGCGGCCTGGCAGAGGTGTGGACCGGGGGCTGCTATCCGTTGAACGCGGACGAGCTGGAGGATTTTCCGTTTCCGCATGCTGACTTGGCAACACACTATGCCGAGGTGGCGCGACGGATTGGGGTGACGGGTGAGGAAGACGATTTGTCGAGGTTCATGCCGACTCATGGTCCCCTCCTGCCGCCGATCCGGCTCGACAGACATTCAGACACCCTGATGAGTTCCTACGCGCGCGTGCGTGAGCGACTCAATCGCCGTGGCGCCTACCTCGGGCGGACACGAGTCGCCACCCTCAGCCAGCCGCTGGGAACGAGACAGGCCTGCGACCACCTCGGACGATGTCTCTGGGGCTGTCCTCGCGGCGCGCTCTACACCCCCTCACAGACACTGCTTGAATGTCAGGAATACCAGGGGTTCGAGTACATCTCCGGTATCGACGTGACTCATCTGCACGTTGGGGCGGGGACACGCGTCCGGACCATCGTTGGAAGAACACTGGACACCGGAGCGGAGCGGGAATTTCCGGTGGACCGCGTGGCGCTGGCCGCGGGCGCGCTGCAGTCCACCAGGATCTTCCTGGCGTCGATGCTCCGCGAAGCCGGCCAGCGCATCCGGCTTCGTGGCCTGATGGACAATCGCCAGGTGCTGATGCCGTTCGTCAACCTGACAATGCTGGGGCAGCAATTCTCGCCTGATTCGTATCAGTATCATCTGCTGGGCCTGGGCCTCGACGCCTCCTCGCCCCGTGATTACGTCCACGGACAGATTACGACGCTCAAGACCGCACTCGTGCATCCGTTGATCCAGAAACTGCCGCTGGATCTCTCGACGTCCACCAGCATCTTTCGCGCTCTCCACGCGGCCCTCGGATTGGTGAATGTCAACTTCAGGGACACGCGCCGGGACGACAACTACGTCGAGCTTTCTGCCGAGCACGCTGCCCCTCGCCTGCACATCCACTACAGTCCCGACGCGGACGAGCCGGCCCGCGTCACGTCCGCGATCAGCCGTGTCAAACGAAGCCTGCTGAGCCTGAACTGCGTCGTGCCTCCGGGTATGGCCCACATCCGGCCGATGGGCGCCAGTGTGCACTACGCGGGCACGCTGCCCATGAGCCGCGCGGCGGCGCCGTTCACGACAACCGAATACTGTCAAAGTCGGGAATTCGACAATCTCTTCCTGGTGGACGGCGCCACTTTTCCATTTCTCCCGGCGAAGAACATTACCTTTACGCTCATGGCCAACGCCGTGCGCGTGGCTGAGGCCGCCTTCCAGTGACCCGTACGACTGAAATGGCCAGCCTTCGTTTCTGCCTCTTGACGACGTTCTATCCTCCGTTCAACTTCGGCGGGGACGGGATCGACGTGCAACGCACAGCGCGTGCGCTGGTCAACCGCGGCCATCAGGTGACGGTCGTGCATGACGTCGACGCCTACCAGTGGCTTGCGGGAAGGCGATTGCCAGCCCAGCCCGTGGACCAGGATGGCGTTGAAGTGATCGGGCTGCGCAGCCGGCTTGGCGTCATCTCGCCTTTCTTGACGCATCAGCTCGGTCATCCCGTGGTGCACGGCCGATCCCTCGACGCGCTGATCCGCCAGCGATCGCCAGACGTCATCGTCTTTGGCAACGTCTCGCTGCTGGGCGGTCCGGGACTGCTGACACACGGAGGCGATGCACTGAAGGTCTACGTCGCCCACGAGCATTGGCTCGTGTGCCCGACACATGTGCTGTGGCGGTTCAATCGCGCGCCGTGTGACACGCGCGCCTGCACCCGCTGCGTGTTGACTCACCGGAGGCCGCCGCAGCTCTGGAGGTACACCGGCCTGCTCGAGCGACGGTCGTCTGGCGTGGACTTGTTTATCGCGCGCAGTGACTTCAGCCGGGCCAAACACCGCGAGTTCGGCTTTCGCGAGCCGATGCAGGTGCTGCCGTACTTTCTTCCAGGCACGATTCCCGAGAAACCGGAATCATCCAGAGCCGCCCGGCCGCACGAGAGACCGTACTTCTTGTCCGTCGGCCGTCTGACGCGCATGAAAGGATTCGACTCCGTGATTCCTGTCTTCCGCCGCTACCCTGATGCCGACTGGCTGATCGTTGGGGATGGGGAAGAAGGGGCGGCGCTGCGGGAACTGGCGGCAGACGTGCCGAATGTGACATTTCTTGGACGCGTCGAGAATGAGGACCTCTGGCGCTACTACGAACATGCGATCGCGGCCATCGTGCCGTCGACGGGCTACGAGACATTTGGCATCGTGCTCATCGAGGCGTTCAGGCGCCATACGCCGGTGATTGCCCGCAGGCTGGGCCCGTTTCCGGAGATCGTGGAGCAATCCGGAGGCGGAGTCTTGTTTTCGGACAACCAGGAACTCCTCGCGGCCATGACGCGGCTCCAGCAGGACGCCCAACATCGCGATCTCCTGGCGGCCAGGGCCTACGACGCGTGCAGGACCCGGTGGTCGGAAGACGTGGTGATTGGCCGTTTTCTTGACATGATCTCGGACGCGCAGGAGAACCGATGACGCCCGGGAGCGCCGCGGGGCCGGATGATTCGGGCATACTACGGACTACCGCGGTATGAAGACGGTTTACATTCTCTCGTCGCTTCACGACCACCTGCTGCCCGGCGTCCTGCTGTACGTCGGCCCCGACCTGATTCTTCCACTGACCTCGGCCCTCGCCGCGATCGCGGGCGCCATCCTGCTGTTCTGGAACAAGGTCCTCAAACTCGTGCGGTCAGCCTGGCGAGTGTTGTTCGTCCGGCAGAAGACGCCGCGTGGGTAAATTCGTCGTCCTGTTCCTGGGCCTGCTGTCGTTCTGGGCAGGATATCTCGTCTGGTATTTTCGCTGGGACGCCCGGAACACTGCCGGGATGGCCTACTACGGACGCCCTCCGGCAGCCCGTCGCGGCCTGAAACGCCGCATCCGGATCCTCTCGCTTCCAGTCATTCCGATTCTGAGCATCCTTGCCCGGATCGGACGGTCACGCCTGACGATGCCGGTCTTCGACTACGAGGGCGTGAGTGGCCCGCCGAAGGTCAGTTCCCCGGAGGCCTTTGCCAGAGCGCGCCAATACCAACCGAAGGCCGCTGACGTCTTCGTCGCGACCCAGATGCGCTGCGGCACGACGTGGATGCAGCAGATCGTGTATCAAGTCGTCACTCGGGGCCGCGGCGACTTTCAGGGCGCCGGCCACACGCACCTGTACGCGGTCAGTCCGTGGATCGAGGCGGCCAACAGCGTCGCCCTGCAGGATGCCCCGCTCGTGGGCGAGCCGCCCACCCGGATCATCAAGACTCATCTGCCGGCCAGCCACTGCCCCTACGGGCGCGAGGCGAAGTACATCTATGTGGCGAGGCACCCGGTCACCTGCTTCGCCAGCATCGTAGACTTCAACAGATCGATGCTCGGTCCCTTGCTTCCGCCGCTCGAAACCATGGCCGCGTGGTTCACGAGCAAGCAAATGTACTGGCGGCCGTGGCCCGAACACGTGGACGGATGGTGGCAGTGGTCAACAAGCCGGGACAATGTGCTGTTTGTCCACTTCGAGGAAATGACGAACGGACTCGGCGACATCATCGATCGCGTGGCGGGCTTCCTGAGCGTGAGCCTCTCGGCCGACGATCGGGTCCGCATCGTCGATCGATGCAGCTTTGCCTACATGAAAGAACACGAAGAAGTGTTCGAGATGGCCCCGCCGACGATGTTCTCCGTTGGGGGCGGGAAGTTCCTGGCGAGCGGGGCGGCTCGGCGGCACGAAGACGTGCCGCCGGCCCTGCGCGAGGGCATTCTGGACTACTGCCGGCTATCGCTCACGGGCGCGACGTATCCGGCAGGACGCTTCTATCCTGACCTCGCGAACTAGGGGGCCGGCCACGCGGTGACTGCCGTCACGATCCGGGCCAGGTCCGCGCCGGTCAACTCCCGGTACAACGGCAGCCGGACCAGCCGGTCACTGAGATCCTCGGTCACCGGGCAATCGCCTTCCGTGCCGCCGAACCGCCGCCCCATATCCGACAGGTGCAGCGGGAGATAATGAAACGCGCTGGCGATGCCTCGCGCCCTCAAGTGCTCGATGAGGGCTTCTCGATCGGCCAATGCAGGCATGACCATGTAGAAGGTATGGCACGGCTGCTCGCAGCCGGCGGGAACACCAGGAAGTCGAACGTTCTGTCGTCGCGCCCACTCACTCAGATGATCCGCATAGTGGTCCCAGGCGCGTTGCCGGTCTGCCTGGATTCGATCGCTCGACTCCAACTGGGCCAGCAGGAACGCCGCCAGCATGTCGGAGGGCAGGTAGCTCGACCCCTCGTCAACCCAGGTGTACTTGTTGACCTGTCCCCTGAAGAAACTGGCGCGGTTCGTGCCCTTCTCCCGGATGATCTCGGCGCGCTCCACGAGGGACGGATCGTTGATCAGAAGCGCGCCACCCTCGCCGCACGTCACGTTCTTGGTTTCGTGGAAGCTCAGCGTCGCAAGCGCGCCGATCGTGCCCAGCAGGCGGCCTTTGTACCTGCCAAACAGTCCGTGCGCATTGTCCTCGATGACGGCAATCCCCAGAATCGAGTCCATTTCGCACGCCACGCCGGCATAGTGCACGACGATGATCGCCCGGGTCCTCGGGGTGATGAGCGACTCCAGGCGCGTCTCGTCAAGGTTCAGCGTGTCGGCCCGCACATCCGCAAACACGGGCCGCGCGCCGCGCAGCACTACGGCGTTCACGACGGAAACGAACGTGTACGCGGGAACGATGACTTCGTCGCCGGCCTGCAGCCGGAGCAGCAGGGCGGCCATCTCGAGGGCATGGGTGCACGACGTGGTCAGCAGCGCCCGCCGCACGCCAAGGGCACGCTCCAACCACGCGTGACATCTGGCGGTGTAGGTGCCGTCGCCGGACAGGTGGCCAGACGCGATGGCGTCCGTCACGTAAGCCAACTCGTGTCCGGTGGCGCATGGCTTGTTGAAAGGAATGAGCGCGTCCATCAATTCGCCGACCGGCGGTAGACCAGGAACCGCCCGATTGTCGTCTCCAGCGAGTAGTCTCTCCCGATTCGACTCTTCCATTCGGGGAAATCGTCCAGCAGCTCCTCGGACGAGCGTTCGTCCGGCGCCCACCACCAGTGGTCCTGACGGACGACGGCGACGTACGCTGGCCGGCGGAGGTCCATGTCGCCGACGAACTCGGCGCGCCACCGTTGCTGCATCGGTGTCAGGTCCTCGCCCGGCACCCGCATCACGAGCGGATGCGTCATCTGAAAGCGGCTCGCGGCCGGCCGATCCGCCAGGTAGTACACGAGCGACTCGTAGCCCCAGACCTGCACGGGTTCATCGGGCGACGTGTGTTCGCGCAGGTAGGCGGCAAGGTCGTACGACTCGGTGAAATCGAACACCGTGCCGTTCCTGAATTCACCGGCCCTCGGTGGACCCAGCACATGGAGGCTGACCAGATCCCCGACAGGCGCGTTCCTCATATAGAACACGGCCGCCACCGCAAGAAACCCGTACGCCACAACCCGCCCGGTCGGAACGCGCCTGCCACCCAAGGCCAGACTCCCGTCACCCATCAGCTTGTCACTCACAATTGACACAAGACTTCCCACCAGAATCGACCCCATGGCCAGGCCAGGCAGGTAGTGATACCCGGCAAACGTTCCCTGCACGAAGACGGCATAGACCGAACCAACCATCGCCAGCCACACCATCAGCCGCTCTCTCCGCGCCCGCCCGGTGACCAGGAACGGGGCATACACGACGGGTAGCGCGATGGCATTCCAGCCGAGCCGCCCGAACTTCTGAGCCCAGTACGTCAGGAGCGGCTCCGATCCTCTCAGCCGAGCCGTGTACACCGCCTGATACGCGATGCAGGCCTCGTACAGGTCGCGAAGGCCGCCTGCGGCCCAGTAGCCGCCGACCAGCGCTGCCGCGGGAACCAGCAGGCCGGCTGCCGCCGCGGCGGCCACGCGCATCGCCCCGGCACAGCCAATCAGGGCCATCAGGGGGGCGTAGAAGAGGGCCATCGCCAGCAACGTCGGCTTGATGACGACTGCGACCCCCATGCCCAGGCCGATCGCCGAGGCTGTCAGGACCGGTGGACGCCGCTCGGCCGTCAGGTACATCCAGAAGCCGGCCAGCACGAACAGCAGGCCGAACCCCTCTCTCTGCGCGGTATTCCAGGGGCCGTATCCCTGGTAGATCAGGCAGAACAACACCGCCGCAATCAGGGCCGCCGTGCGGCCACTCAGTCG
>JAHEFO010000306.1 GCA_024640135.1 Acidobacteriota bacterium | reverse complement strand
GCCAGGCCGAATTCGGATCCATTCCCATGCCGCTGAGCCACGTGCGGAAGCCCGCGTCCTGAACGAGGTAGCCGGTCAGGAGCGGTCCCAGGAACGCCCCCATGTTGATGCCCATGTAGAAGATGGTGAATCCGGAATCGCGCCGGATGTCCTTCTGGGAATAGAGCTGGCCGACGATGACGCTGATGTTCGGCTTGAGGAACCCGGTGCCGAGGACGACCAGCAGCAGCCCGAGATAGAACGTGGACTGGGCCGGGAAGGCCAGCGAGAAATGACCAGAGGCAATCAGGATGCCCCCGTACAGGACGGCTCTGCGCTGGCCGAGCAGCCGGTCCGCGAGCCAGCCCCCGGGCAGACTCAGCAGATACACGAGCGACGTGTACATGCCGTAGATGGCCGTTGCGATCGGGACTTCCAGGCCCAGGCCGCCGTTCTCGACTGTGGCGACCATGTACAACACCAGGAATCCGCGCATTCCGTAGTAGCTGAACCGCTCCCACATTTCCGAGAAGAAAAGCGTCGACAGGCCGCGCGGATGGCCAAAGAATGACGTGTCAGAGCTGGCGGGGCCCATGCTTGCGGTTGCGGTCGGTGCTGCCAAGTGTCAGTCCTCCTGTACGGTGAGTCTGGGGATGTTACTTTGATTCAGGCACAAAGTCGGGCGGGGGCGCGCCACCGGTGCCGAAAAAGAATTCTTCCATGTGTTTGGCCACCAACTGCTGCGCTTCCTTCTGGAACGGCAACAGGCGATACTCATTGAGGATCATTTTCATCTGCTCCTCCCACATCGCCCACGCCTCGGCAGAGACCTGGTCATAGATGCGGCGGCCCAGTTCTCCGGGCCAGGGCGGAGTGGGGAGGCCTGGAAGATCACGAAGGAGTTTCACGCAATGTACCGTGCGTGGCGGCGTTTCGTCGACGGTCATAGGACGTCCGCATCTTACTGCAACCGGCAGTCGCCTGGAACGGGATCCCGGCGATCCGGAGCGATCAGGGGGGCATTGGCGGCTCTTCTGCTCCTGTTTGCCCTGCCGGGCCTCGCGCAGGCGCAATATTTCGGGCGCAACAAGGTCCAATACCGGTCATTCACGTTTCAAGTCCTGACGACGGAACACTTCGACGTCTACTACTATCCGGAAGAGGCGGAAAGCGCTTCGATCGTCGCGCGCATGGCCGAGCGCTGGCGGTGGCGCCTGGCGCGGTTCTTCACGCACGAGTTGCGCGGTCGCCAGGCGCTCATCCTGTACGCCGCGCCGGCGCACTTCAGGCAGACCAATGCGATCGAGGGACTGGTGGGCGAAGGCACCGGCGGCGCCACTGAAGCCCTCAAACGCCGGATCGTGTTGCCGATGGGCGGGTCCCTGGCTGACACGGACCATGTGCTGGGGCACGAACTGGTGCACGCCTTTCAGTTCGACATGACGGGCGAAGACCCGCGCGACACCGAGTTCAACCTGCCTGGGATTCTTCAATACCCGCTCTGGTTCTCAGAGGGAATGGCGGAATACCTCTCCATTGGCCCCGTGGACGGCCAGACGGCCATGTGGCTGCGCGATGCCGCCATCACCGAGCGTCTGCCGCACGTCAAAGACCTGGATGACCCCAGGTTGTTCCCATATCGCTGGGGACACGCGTTCTGGGCGTACATCGGCTCCACGTACGGCGACCGCGCGGTCGCGTCACTGCTTCGGTCGGCAGCCAACCCCCGGTTTGACATGACGGGGTTCGCGATGCAGTTGGGCGCCGATCCCGACGCGCTGACAGAGGCCTGGCATGCGTCGATTCGAACCACGATTCACGCGATGCAGGAGGACATGCCCTCATTGTCCAGTGAACCTCGCCTGGTGATCAGCGAGGACAGCGGCGGTGGCCGGATCAACATTGGTCCCCGCATCAGTCCCGATGGGCAGCACCTGGCGTTTTTCTCCGAACGGGATCGTTTTTCAATTGACCTGTATCTGGCCGACGTCACGACCGGGCGCATCGAGCGCAAGCTCGTGGAGTCCGCCACCGACCCGCACTTCGACAGCCTCCAGTTCCTCAACTCCGCGGGCGCATGGCGGCCTGATGGCCGGCAGTTCGTAATCACCGCCTCCCGCGGCGGGCGCCCGGTTCTGGCGTTTGTCGATCCCGGCAGCGGACGAATGATCAAGGAAGTCGTCCTGGCGGACCTCGACGATGCCTTGAATCCGGCATGGGCGCCGGACGGCCGGTCGCTGGTGATCAGCGGCAATCGCGGCGGCTTGACCGATTTGTATCTGGTGGACCTGCCCACGGGCGCCACCACTGCGCTCACGTCGGATCCCTTCGCCGATCTCGAGCCGGTCTTTGCGCCTGACGGCAAGACCATCGTGTTTGTGACCGAGCGCTTCAGCACGGATCTGGAGTGGCTCCAGCCCGGGCCACTCAGACTGGCGCGCCTGAATCTGGCGACCCGGGCGGTGGAGCCCGTTCAGGCGTTTCTCGGGGGCAAGCACCTGAGTCCCCAAATCAGCGCTGACGGCAGGACGATTACGTTCATCGCCGACCCGGATGGCGTCAGCAACCTCTACCGGATTTCGATCGACGGCGGCCCCGTCTCCCGGCTGACAGCGTTCGCCACGGGCGTCGCAGGGATTACCTCCACCAGCCCCGCGTTGTCCTACGCGCCCGGCGTGGATCGATGGGCCTTCAGCGTGTTCGAGCGCGACGGACACGCCGTATATGTCCTGGAAGAGGCCGAGGTCGTGGCGATGGTTCCGCCCGACGTCACCCGGCTCGCGGCCAGAATTACCCCGGCGGCGCCGTCGCCGTCCCTGCAGCGGCGGGCCACGGGGGATGTCGCGGGCCTGCTCGCCGATCCCACGCGAGGTATGCCGCCAGAGGGGCCGCAAGGCGAGAGCGCGCCGTACGGCCGCAAGCTGACACTCGACGTGCTGAGCCAGCCCATGGTGTATGCGGGCGTGAATTCGTTCGGCGGATTCGTCGGGGGGTCGATGGCGGCCTTGTTCAGCGACATGCTCGGCGATCGAATCCTGGCAGCCGACATCTCGATGGACAGTGGCGTGCGCGATCTCGGCGCGGGCCTGACGTACATCAATCGTCGCCATCGGTGGAATTGGGCCGCGTCGGTCCGCATCGATCCGTATCGCTACGGCCATCTGGAGTTTGCGGACAGCGACGACGGGAAGACGACGACGGTGTCGGAAGTCTTCGATTACCAGATCTACCGCGGGGGCTCGCTGGTTACGGCATTCCCATTCAACCGGACGACCCGGCTTGAACTGGCGGCATCGGGCAACAACGTGTCATTCGTTCGCAACGTGCGCGAGCGGGTCTTCGACATCGCGTCCCAGGGGCAAATCAGTCGCCGGGACTATGACGAACGGGTAGCGGATTCGCTGAACCTGGCTGAAGTGGGTGCGGCCATCGTCCATGACTCCTCGTTCTTTGGCGCGACGAGCCCCATCCTGGGTGGCCGGTCGCGGTTCGAAATGCGGACCACGCGCGGGTCCCTCCAGTTCACGACTGCGGTTGCAGACTGGCGGCAGTACCTCATGCCGGTGCGCCCGGTCACCATCGCCGTGCGGGCGCTTCACGTGGGCCGCTATGGCCCTGACAGCACCCATCCGCAACTGGCGTCGTACTACGCCGGCCATCAGCAGTTGGTGCACGGGTATGGCTTTGGGTCGTATGAACCAGGCGAGTGCGGGGCGTTCCTGCGGGCGACCTGCGCCGTGTTCGAGCGCCTGGCCGGCAGCCGGGTCTTTGTGTTCAATGCTGAAGTACGGGCGCCGCTGCTCGGACTGTTCCGTGGGGAGATCGAATACGGGACGCATCTGCCGATCGAGATCGCGGCGTTTTTCGATGCCGGGGTCGGCTGGTCGGCGGGCACGAAGCCTGCCCTGCTGGGCGGCACTCGCGATCTGGTGCGCAGCTATGGCGCGGCCGTTCGCGCGAATGTCTTCGGGTTCATCACGCTGGAACTGGCTGCGTCACGCGCCATCGATCGTGCCGGCCGCCCGATCAAATGGCAGCTTGGAGTGCTCCAGGGGTTCTAGTGCCTGGCCCGCACGGCGACCTCAACCCGCGCATCGTTGAAACACGCGCCGCCGGCGATGTCGGTGAGGGTGTCAGGCACCAGGGCATTCGACGTGGCACCGTTCTCCGTGCTCCGCGCCCACAGGCCCTTCGGCATGGACACCACGCCGGGACGAACCTCGGGCGTAATCTTCACCTCACACCACACTTCGCCCAGCGCGTTGAACACACGAATGGAATCGGCTTCCTCGATTCCGCGAGGCCGCGCGTCGTCCGGATGCATTTTCAACTTCGCGATGCCGGGCCTGAACTCTCCAAGCGTGGAGGAAATCGTGTTCGCACTGGCCGGCGA
>JAHEFO010000079.1:9503-15631 GCA_024640135.1 Acidobacteriota bacterium | reverse complement strand
GCCTGGCCGCTCCTGTGAGTGAAGGTGAACGAATGAAGCCGACACAACTGATGCGCATCGCGCTGAGCTGCGCATGTTTCGTGGCCGCGGGTGCCGGCCTGACGACTCAGGCTTGGCAACAGCCGGCCTCCGGCATCCAGCGGCCCTCCCGGGTGGAAGTGATCGCGCCGCTGCACAAGGAATCATTTAACGATCGGGGGGCGTGCCCCGACAAGAAGCAGGGCGGGAATGCCCGGCTGGTCTCGGGCTACCTGGTCTTCGACGGCGCGACGGACGGCAACCGCCAGACCGATCCGCAGATCGCTGTCGGCGGCGGCTACGTGCTGTCGGCGACGAACACAGGGCTCATCATCTACACGAAGCAGGGAGCATTTGTTCAAGGCGCGTCGCAGGCGTGTTTCAACGGAGGGATCGATCCCAAGATGTTCTACGATCCCCACAACGAGGTGTTTGGCTTCGACTTCTGGTACTACTGGGACAAGCCGCAGATCAAGCCCATCAACCTGTCCGTTTCGGAAACCAGCGATCCCCGCGGCGCCTGGAACACCTATCCCATCCCGTCACCCGATGAAGGTGACGGCGGCGGGATTGGATTCAGCAGGAAGTGGATCGGCTACACGTTTCCGGGAGGCGAGGAGAACACCCTGGTCGTCCGGATGGCCGAGGCCAAGGCGGGACAGCCGGCCACCATCTACCACTTCACAGGGAGTCTCGGCCAGCCCGTCTTCTCGCAGGACCCGGTGGACGACCTCTACTTCTTCAGAATCGAAAGAGGCGACTTCGTGATCAACCGGATCGCGGAAGACCAGGACGGAACGCCGGTCATCATGCCGGCCACCCGGAAGGCGCACCATTTGACAAATATTGTGTCCCCGCCCCAGTCCCCGCAGAAGGGAATGGCTCAGAAGACGGCGTCTGGAGATCGGAACCCGAAGAACGTGGTTCTCCAAAGCGGCTTCCTCTGGTTCTCCCAAACCATCAACGACGGGGGCCGGGCAGCGGTCCAGTGGCACCAGGTCAGGCTCGACGGGACCATCGTCCAGACAGGGCTCATCCGAGGCGAGACCACGAACTTCATCCAGACCTCGATCGCCGTGAACAAGAGTAACGACGCGCTGATCGGATTCCAGGAAACGAACGCGGACATGTTCATCAGCCCTCGCATGGCCTACCGGTTCGCCGACGATCCTCCCGGCACCGTCCGGGAGATCGTCAGGCTCGGAGAAGGCCAGGGGCTGACGGACGGGACATCCTGGGGCGACTACAGTGGCAGTGCCGTCGACGGCGACAACCTCGAGGACCTGTGGACGATCCAGAGCATCACGAGTCCGAAGGGCAAGGGATGGACGGTGATTGCCAAGTTGCCCTATCGGAACGAACAACTCCGACCGGTGCGTTGATCAGGATCGCTTGGAGGTGGCCTGCGGGCCGCCTCGATGGGGCAGAGCATAGAGCGGGCACCTACCTGCCGCTGACTTGATTCAGCTTCTGGAGCGCCGTTTCGAACATCGTACGGATCTTGAGCATCTGGGCCGTCCCGAGATTCCGCATGGTGGCACGTGCCGGATTCCCGGCCTGAATCAGGTAGCCGATCGATCCGGTCGACGTGTCGTAGGCGACAAACGCCAGGCTGTCTTTGGTCGTGTAGCGGAGTTCGAAACTCCTGAACTGCGTCGGATTCTCCGTCACGGCGATCAGTGCATCAAGGCCCTGCAACAAGGCAGGGATCTCATCGGCGTCCACAAACGATGGCACAAGATTCTGGGATTCCGAGATCCGCAGTTGAACTCCCCGTCCCAGGGCTCCCGTAGCGTCCCGCACTTCACGGACATCGCCCCAGATACCCGTCTCGCGCAGGTTGAGCTCGTCGTATCCAATCGTGACGAGTGACCCTGGCTTTGGGCGGAAGCTTCCCAGCATCGTCGACGGTGGGGGCATCGGCTGGACGACGAGCGGCAGCGGCTTGGCGGACACGAGACTGACTTGCGCTGCCACGGGCGTGGCGATTGCGAGAAGCGACGCGGCGGTGACGAAACGGCAAACGTGACGCATGGTGCCTCCTGTGAAGCGTCCGATGAGATTGAGGTCAGGCCGGCTCAGGCGGGATACAGCGCTCGGCGTGTGCAGGGGAATCTGCATCATGGGCTGCTAAGAGGCAAGTCGCATGCCACGCTCGTTTGTTGC
Source organism: Acidobacteriota bacterium (assembly GCA_024640135.1). Taxonomy (GTDB): domain Bacteria; phylum Acidobacteriota; class Vicinamibacteria; order Vicinamibacterales; family SCN-69-37; genus SYFT01. The sequence continues at coordinate 13,447 of JAHEFO010000079.1, read as the reverse complement.
CTGGCGCCTTGTGCCTGGGTCAGCTCGTGTCTGTGCGGCCGGGACGTGTACACACAACAGGACAGACCCTCTGGCCTGCTCAGGCTCGAATGAACCGGGGAACTGCTCGAGCGAGTGCTTGGGCTGTCTCTACTGGGCGACTCCTTTCTCACGGTTTCCTCACGCTAGCTTCAGCCTTCCCTCACGACTTCAGCCGTCACCGTGGGCCATCCTCGACCCATGCGACGGACGCGCAGTTCAAGAAGGAGAGAAGCCGTGAATATCAGTGCAGGACACGCCATTCGTGCCGCAATCGTGACCGTCATGCTGGTCGCGTGTCCGCCAATCGAGGCAGCCGCGCAAACCGCGCAATCTCACCCCACGCCAGCCGTGAAGCGATGGAGCATCTCAGTGGGGTTGGCCGGGGCAACCTCGGGACCCGAAGAACAGATGGAAGGCGCCATGCGGAGCGCCCACTTCGACGAGCCGTCGCCTACCCTCGGCAGCTTCCTATCCCTTCTCTTCTGCCTCTTCTGCGATTTGTCGGCAGTTACCTATGACACCAACCCTCAACCGTCTTCCAGCTCAGGGGGGCTCCACACGACCTACGATGTGACCTACCGACGGAGCGACTGGCTGGCCCTTGGATTCGTGACCAGTGACACGGACCTCGGAATGACAACAGGCAATCGAATGCCGGAGGGGCTTCTCTTTGTGAAGTCCAGAGTCAGGTTGGTCGCTCCGGTCGCCTACCTGCGGCTTGGTCAGCGCGCGCGGATTGGCGCCGGCCCGATTGCCGCGTGGACGAAGGTCAGCAGTTCTGACAGCCATAGCCGTCTGGGCGCCGCGCCGGGGAATGCCCCCTTGACATACACGTCCACGACGGGCGGCGCTCTCGTGACCGCGACCGTGGAGTCCGGCCCCAGCCGTCGCGTGTTTCTCGCCCTCAATGCCTCCTACCAGTGGATCGCACCGGTGACGGCGGGGCCGTTTACGGCCAGAGACGGCAATTCATCGGCCAGCGTCCCCTCGATGCGCGTCGACTTGAGTCACGGGAGCATCGGCGCGGGTCTGGGAATCAGGTTCTAGCGGCCGGATCTGCTGAGAGGTGCCGCGGCCTGGTCCCCTACTGGCGCTGCATGATGTGGACTTCCGAGGTCGCATTCGGGGCGAACGCACAGACGACCTGCTTGGCCCCTGGACCGTTCATCGTGACCTGCGTCATCACGGTTCCGGCACCTTCGAGAACCAGCTCCGTGTTGCCTGGCTGCGACGTCACGGCGCTGGAATCAGCTGTGATCTCGATGTATCGGTCCGGGAAGAAGACCCCGCTCTTCGCGACCGCAAAGCTGACCTTCCGGGTCGGGCCGTCCGGAAGGCGGTATTCCACGTCCAGGTCGCGCACCTTCGTACCGAAGTAGATGCCGGTGGTCACGCACGACGTCGAAGCGACGCCGGATACCCAGACATCCAATTGTTTCGGTCCCCGATTCATGTGGCTGTGGAACCAGGTGGCGCCCGTCGTCGCCTTCGTGAATATTCCGGGCACACCAGTGGAGATCTCCCGGATATCCACGGAGCTGTTTCGTACAAAGATTGGAGGCCGATCCTCGTCCTCGTCGTTCGACATGGCCAGCAGGGCATACCCGGCCACGAACGCCAGCGCGGCAATAATGCTGATGGTCAGGACCAGGCGAAGGCGGCTGGGAGGGGCGTCCTGGAGGACTTGCGCGGGAATTTCCTGTGAAGACATGGGCTCACTCCTGTCTCGAAAAACTGATAAAGGAACACCGGCCGGCACTCATGGAATCCTGCTCTCAAGCAGCGGCTTGAGATCTGCACGGGCGAAGTACGCGGCAGCGTCGTACTGGCCCCACAGGGTTTTCAGCTTCTCCAGTGCTGTTGTCGCCGCAGACGCGGGGATGATAGCACCGTTCCCGCCCGATGCCGGGTCACTGCCGTCGGCTGCCAGGGCGGCCAGCCGCCACCGAAGTTCCGCATTGGCCTGGGCGGCCGGCACCGGCCAGGCTGTGGCCGCAACCTCCCTGGCACGGGCATCTTCATGACGGACCCGCAGCGTTTGGGCAACCCAGAAGCTCAACTCGGACTGGTCTCCGGGTGACGTGGCCTCGCCTGGCCAGGCCAGGAGTGCCTCGGTCGACGTGCGGCTGTGACCAAGCCGCGCCGCGGCGTATTCGGCCAGCACCCTGGCTGATCGGTCGATGCCGTCAGGTGTGGCCGTCCCGGGTGCGCGAGCCAGGTCTGCCTGCGCCTCGGCGTCCGCGTATCGGCCCTCGGTGACCGCGCGCAGAGTTCGAAGCCGCGCAACGCGCCGAGGTTGTCTGGGATTCGTGTCTGCGTTTGTGGCAATGCCACGCTCGACTTCGGTGAGCGGCGCCTCGGACTCCTGCCCTCGGCCGAGAAGGATCAGTATCTCGGCCTGTTTGAGGAGGGTATACGCCAGTGACGGCACCTGGGCCTGCTCGCGGTAGAAGGCGGCGCTGCGCTCGAGTGCCGAGAGTGCCTCGGGCAGCCGGCCGAGCTTGGCGAATTGTGATCCCAGGTTCTGCAGCGAATCGTTGGCCAGCGCCGGGTCGCCGATCGAATCGGCAAAGGCGAGGGCCCCGCTGGCCAGCCGGCTCGCCTCGTCGAGTTCCCCCAGCGCCTCCCTGGCTCTGGAGACGATGTTCCTTGCCACGGCCTCCTGCAGCGGATAGCGGCCGTCGCCATAGAAGGCCAGCGGCGATTCGGCCAGCGTCACAGCTTCCTCGGCGTTGCCATCCGACGCCCGCAGGAACGCCCGCTGGAGTTGAGCGCGCATCTCGGTCCGCCTGGCGCCATGTTCAGCGGCAAACTCAATCGTTCGCTCCAGTTCGGTGTCCGCCCGCTTCAAGTCGTCCACGAGGAAGAGCATCGCGTAGTCGATGCGGCCGTTGGCCGCGATACCGAACAACCCAGCGCTGGCGGCGTCCTGGATCGCGTCTTCAGTCGGCTTGAGGGCTTCTTCGGGCCGGCCCAGCTGAGCGGCCACTCGTGCGAGTTCGAACTGCGCCCGGGCCCGTTGCGACAGGTACCGATCGCCGGCCAGGCCCACAACCTGGTCGAGCGTGTCACTCGCCTCCGCCAACTGGCCCGTGTTGTTGAGTGCCGTGCCTTTTCTCAGCAGGGCTTCGGCCTCGCCTTCCACGTTGCCCCGCACCCGATACAGGCGCACGGCTTCGTCGAAGAACGGCAGGGCTTGGTCCTTCCTGCCGCCATTGACCAGGAGCACACCGAGGTGCACGTGAACGGCCGGCGACTGCGGATCGAGCGCCAACGCCTGCTCGTAGTCGCCACGCGCAGCCTGGTGCCGTTCAGCGGCTTCCTTGGCGCGTCCCAGATCCAGCCACGCTCCCGCATCCCGCGGGTGACGTTCCACAAGCGTGCCGTAGTTGTCGATGGCCACGTCATGGGCTCGCTGTACGGACGCAAGCACGCCTTCAAGCCTCAGCCGGTCGTCGGTCGACAACCTGGTCCGGTCCGGCACCAGGTTGGTGACCTTCAGCAGCGCCCGCTGCGCGGCGTCCTGATCGTCGAGTTCCATGTGTGCCTGGGCCAGGCCTGAGTACGCCTGCACGTAGTCGGGGAAGAGCGCGATTGCTTCCTCGAAGTTGTTCCGCGCCAGGGCGAACGTGCCGTCCCGGAGGGCCTCGATGCCGAGGGCGTAGTAATTGGCCGCGTTCGCCGGAGCGGGGGGAAGCGGATTGCCGCGCGACCACTGCCACGCCAGCCCGGCGACGACCATCGTCACGGCCGCCATCCCGATCACCGTCAGGCGGGCCCTGAGGCCGAGCGCCTTCCAGCCGGAGAGCAGCTGCGACCTGCTGGTGGTGTCGACGCCCTCGTGTTCCGAGGTCAGCTTCGCCGTGTCTTCCAGGGCATGGATGGCGCCCAGGACTTCCTCGACAGACTGGAAGCGATCGCTC
>JAHEFO010000079.1:0-9493 GCA_024640135.1 Acidobacteriota bacterium | reverse complement strand
CAGCAGCCGCGCCTCGCCGACGTCGCGTAGGCGCCGCCGCGGGTCCTTCACCAGGCAGCGGGCGACCAACGCGCGCACCGACGCCGGCGTGTCGACGGGCAGCTTCGAGAGATCCGCTTCCCTCTCGAGCACCGCGGCGAGCACGTCGGACAACGTCTCGCCCCTGAACGCGCGGCGTCCGGTCAGACACTCGTACAGCACGCACCCGAGCGCGAAGACATCGCTGCGCACGTCTACCGGCTTGTTGCGGACCTGCTCGGGCGCCATGTATCCCGGCGTGCCGACGACCGTACGCCGCGTGGTTGATCCCGATGCGGTCTCGGCTTCTCCCGCCGGGTCGGGCGTCTCGATCCGGTGCGCCAGGCCGAAATCCAGGAGCTTCGGCAGACCGGCCGGCGTGATGATGACGTTCTGCGGCTTGAGATCCCGGTGAACGATGCCGGCACGGTGCGCCGCCACAAGCGCCTCGGCGATCCGGCCGATGATCGCCAGGCCCTCAGCCGGCGGCAGCCGGCCGCGCCGGAGGCGTGACGCCAGCGTTTCGCCCTCGACGTATTGCATGACGATGAAGTCGCCGCCCGTGGGGTCTTCGGCCACTTCGTAGACCGCGGCAATGCCGTCGTGGTCGAGCGCGGCCACGGCCTGCGCCTCGCGCAGCAGCCGTTTGCGCGAACGGGCATCTTCTGCCGCCGTCAGGAACTTGATGGCGACCGGGCGGTTGAGGGTGAGGTCGGTCGCCAGATACACCGCGCCCATGCCGCCAACACCCAGTTGGCGTTCGATGCGATAGTGCGAGACGCGCGAGCCCGTTTCTACGTGTTTCATCGTGGCGTTGGCCTTACCGACAGCACGTACTGCTGGTTTCGCAGGAGTTGAGTATAGACCCGCGCAAGTGCCTGGGTGAAGCCAGCGGGCGCTGTCGCAGACCATCGGCGGCTTTTGACCGATGGTCGCGACTTTGTTGAGTGCATCGGTGCGGCAGCCATCAGTCCCCGGGCGGCCAGGCGGTGGGCCTCGATCACGACGAGGCCGGTTCCTTCAGCGGACGGTTAGTCCAGCCGAGGGGTGACCACGATCACACCTTGCAGCATCTCCATGCCGCAGCTGAAGGTCAGTTCACCCGGCGCGCGGGCCGGCAGACGCACGGTCACTCGTTCGTTGAGCGGCAACGGCCGCCGGATCGAGAGCGCGGGAATCAGCACTTCTGTGCCGCACGTCTCCTCAACCCGCCGGATGAAGACGAGATCCACCGGCTGATAGGCCGGCACCGTCACACGCTCAGGATTCATCCCCGTCGCGGTGATCTCGACGACGCGCTCGGCGACGGCAGCGGTTGCGGCTTCGCCCCGGCCGGCCTGCTGTCCAACCGGCACCGAGTCAAGAGCCGCCGGCTGCGGCCACCCCAGTCGATCGCGCTCGGCTCGCAGGAAGAAACTCCCCTCGCCAACGACCCGGTCGCCCTCGGCAACGCCGGCGCGAATCTCAATCTCGTCGCCGATGATGTCGCCTGTCAGCACGGACCGTTCGCTGAATGTGTATCGTGAATCGGGAGCTTCCACGTACACCACCGAGGCAGCTCCCAATGTCTGGACCGCCACCTTGGGTACCCGCACGTGGGGTTCGGATGGCGTCAGGACGGTCACGATGACGAACATCCCGAACCGCAGCGCCGCATCGGGGTTGTCGACTTCCACGCGCACCCGGGCCGTGCGGGTGTCTCGCGCCAGTTCGGGATCGATGTAGGCGACCCGGCCTGTCCAGGCGCGACCGGCGTATGCCTCACTGGTCACGCTCACCCGCTGGCCAATCCGCATCCGGGCGAGGTCGCGTTCGAACACATCGGCCATCACCCAGACGTGACGGACATCCGCCAGCGTGATGAGTGAATCTGTCTCGCCCACGTTCTGGCCCGGATTGGCCGTGCGCCGAAGCACGACGCCGCCGACCGGCGCCGGAACCGCGATTAGTTCAGGCGCTGCCCGTCCTGCCGTCAAGGCGATCAGGTCGGCATCAGTCAGTCCGAGCCGGACGAGGCGCGCCCGGGCCGTATCAACCTCGGTGGACAGCCTGACCCGCTCCGCCTCCACCGCTTCAACTTCTTCGCGGCTTGCCGCGCCAATCTTCGCCAGTTGGGTGGTTCGCTCGAACCGGCTGACGACGGCGTCCAGCGCCGCGCGGCCGGTCAGCCACCGCCGTGCCTCGTCGGTCATTTCCGGACTCCGCAACCGCGCCACGGGCGCCCCAGGCTCCACCACGTCGCCCAACATCGCCGACATGCTGACCACCGTGCCGCTGACGATTGGGGTGACCTCGACGGTGCGATACCCGTCGGGCTCGACGATGCCGGGCACGCGCAGAGGGATGGCAGCCGTCGAGGCCACGGCCGGCGCCACGACAATACCCGTGCGGTCCATGGACTCCGTGGTCAGGACCAGCGACTGGCCTTCGGCCGGCATTTCGGCCACGGCAGGCGGGCTTGCCGGACTGTCCGGTCGACCAGTCGATGGCGCCATGTAGAGATACATGCCGCCTGCCCCGGCCAACACCAACCCTATCGCCAGCGTCATTCGCGCCATCATGATGCCACCCCCAATGCGCGCAGGAGCGCCGTGCGCGCGTCAATGACCTCTCGCAAGGCGGCCGTGAAGGCCGTTTGCAGGTCGAGATACCGGCGTTCCTCGGTGATTACGTCAAGCAACGTACCGCGTCCCAGCTCGAACGATTCGCGCACCACGCTCAGGTTGCGATCGGCTGTTTCGATGAGGCCGTCGCGGTACAGCCCCAGTGTCGCCTGCGCGGCACGCTCGCGGATTCTGGCGGCGTCGATTTCGGCCTCGGCGTCCAGGCGCCGTGCCGCCATGCTCTCCTCCGCAGCGCGACGCCGCCCGTCAGCGGCCGCGATTCGACCCTGCTGGCGATTGCGCCAGGGCAGGTCGACCGTGACCCCGACCATGAACTCGTGCATTCGATCGCTGCCGGCCGGCAGCCCTATCCGCCGATTGACATAGGCCGCCGAGATGCTCAGATCCAGGCGCGCGTCCCGAGACGCGAGAACCCCTTCCGCCGCGGCTTCGCGAGCGACGGACTCCAGCGCCAGTACGTCTGTTCTCGCCAGGGCCGCTTCACCCACCGTCGGAATCGTCAGGGCAGGCAGCGTAACCGCCACGCTTTCGAGGGGCTCGGCCAGGGGCAACGAGGCAGCGGCACCCAGGCCAACCGCGGCCTTGAGCGCTGCCAGGTCGCCATCGACCCTGGCCTGCCACATCAGCACGTCTGCCTCGGCGCGCCGCCATTCGACGTCAGCCATGTCGCGGTCAAGCGGCCGGGAGGCTCCTGAATCCACACGGGCAGTCAGGAGTTCGAGACGGGTTCTGGCGAATCGCGCCCAACTCGACGCCACATCCAGTTGACGTAAGGCCGCCAGGACCGCGGCCGCCCGCTCGCGGACGATCGCGGCCTGTTCGCGCACCTCATCGTCCTTCACCAACGCCGCAGTGCGGACAGCGTGATCGGCAACCTCAACACGGGCGCCACGGCGGAACAGATCCAGCGGCCAAGCCAACCCGATCATTGTCTGGTTGTCGATCCCGCCGGATCGTTCGCGACGTTCGAAGAGTGCCTTCGGATTCGGGCGAAGAGACGCCTGCGTCCGCTCGCCTGTGGCTGCATCGACGCGAGCGCGGGCCGCCGCCAGCGACGGCGCCCGCTCGATCGCCAGGCTCACCAGGCCTTCGATGGTCAAACCTGCCGAGGCGTCAAAGTACCGGTCGGCCTGAATCCTGGGTGCCGGTGCCTGCGCATCCACCACAACCGGCACCATGCTCCACACCGCGGCGCACACGAGCAGGCGACTGGCAGCCCGTGCGGATATTGCTGGTTTCATCGTACTTCTCCATCAAATGTGGCCGACTTCGGCCCGTCAGGTCCCTGCCACTGCAAGGACCACCTCCAGGTGCCCGCCATGTCGAACTCGGCCGAGCCGTGGAACCGGCCGGGGCCGGCTGGCTCCACGGCCACGGCAGCGGCCATGACCATGCCTGGCATGGCCATGGACGAAGACACTTGCACATCACTGACGGGCATCAGTTCACCGGTCTCGACCGAGCGGAACTCGAGCCAGAATCGACTGTGCCCCTGGGCCAGGCCGGCGTACCCCTCGTCAGCCAGCAACCGGACCTGAGTGTCCGCAACGGTCAGCGTATGAATGACTGACAGCGCTGGTGGCGCCTCGCGGCCGGGGCTGCGAACCCAGAACCAGCCGGCGGCGAGCAGGACCAGAATCCCCGCGACGCCGGCGATCCGCCGGCGGCGCCGCCCGACCGTCTCGTTGCCGATGGACGGCACATCAGCGACGGGTTCGTCCTCCCGTCTGGGCAGCGTGCGGGCGCGCAGCCAATAGAAGATGACCGGCGTGACGATGAGGACGTGGATGAGGGATGACACCATGCCGCCCAGGACCGGCGCCGCCAGGGGCTTCATCACCTCGGCGCCTGTCCGGGTGCTCCACATAATGGGCATCAGGCCGGCGACCACGGTCGTGACCGTCATGAGCTTTGGCCGCAGGCGCAGCAGCGCGCCCTCCATCACCGCCGCTCGAAGGGTGGTGTGTGTCAGGACGCCGTGCCCGGCCGACGTCGCCCGGGCGACCGCATCCTCGAGATAGATCACCATTACCATGCCCGTCTGGACGGCGGTCCCGAACAAGGCAATGAATCCCACCCAGACCGCCACGGAGAAGTTGTAGTCAAGCATCCAGACGAGGAAGACGCCTCCGGTCAAGGCAAACGGCACAGCCAGCAGCACATGCGCCGCCTCGAGGAACGAGTTGTAGGTAAAAAACAGCAGGACGAAGATGACGATCACCACGATCGGCACCACGACCAGCAGTCGCGCGCGCGCCCGGGCCTGGTTCTCGAAGCGGCCGCTCCAGCCGACGAAGTACCCCGTCGGCATCACCACGCGCTCGCTCACCAGTTGCCGCGCCTCCGCCACGAACCCGCCGACATCGCGTCCTTGGACGTTGAGCAAGACGGTCGCCAGCACCAGGCCGTTCTCGGCGGCAATCATCGACGGCCCGCGCACCGACTCGATGGTCGCGACGGCCGCCAGAGGCACCTGCTGCCCGGTTGCCGTCATGATCGGCGTCTGGCCGACGCCGGCGACGTCCGCCCGGAACGGGTCGGCCAGCCTGACCCGGATCGGGTACCGCTCCCGGCCCTCGATTGTCATGCCCACGCGCGTCTCGCCGACGGCGTACTCGACGATGTGCTGCACGTCAGCGACAGCAAGGCCGTATCGGGCGGCCGCGGCGCGATCCACCCGGATGTTCAGGTACTGGCCGCTGGCCACCGGCTCGGGGTACACGTTGGCCGCGCCGGGAATCGTGCGGAGCACGTCGGCGATTTCGCGCGCCAGGCGATCGAGTATCTGGAGATCAGCACCGAAGATCTTTACGCCAATTTCAGATCGAATCCCGGTCGACAACATGTCGATGCGATTGATGATCGGCATCGTCCAGATGCTCGTGACGCCAGGAAGCTGGACGGCGCGGCTCATCTCGGCGCGCAGGGATTCGGTGGTGACACCGGGCCGCCATTGATCGTGCGGCTTCAGTTGCACGATGGTCTCGGTCATGTTGACCGGCGCCGGATCGGTGGAGGTGTCCGCCCGGCCGATTTTCGCCACCACGTTGCGCACCTCGGGCAGTGTGGCGATGGCGGCGTTCTGGCGGGTGGCGATGCGCGTGGCTTCCTCCAGCGAAATGCTCGGGTCGCTAATCGGCATGAACATGAGATCGCCTTCATCGAGCGCCGGCATGAACTCGCTGCCAATCCGCGTCGACATCGCCAGCGCCGTCGCGAACAGCACAGCGGCGACCGTGAGCGTGAGTGCCCGATGGGTCAGGGCGCCGCGGAGCACCGGCTCGTACACCCGCCTCAAACCCCGCATCACCGGGTTCCGGTCTTCGGCATGCACCCGGCCGCCCAGCAACAGCGTGCACAACACCGGAACCAGGGTCACGGCCATGACGCTGGCGGCGACCATGGCGAACGTCTTGGTGAATGCCAGGGGATGGAACAGTTTCCCTTCCTGGCCGGTCAGCGCGAACACCGGCACAAACGCCAGCACGATGATCGCCATCGAGAAGAACACCGGCCGGCCGACGAGCCGTGTGGACTCTCGGACCGCCGTCAGAACCGCCACCCGATGCCTGGGATCGATGCCTCGTTCCTCCAGCGAGCGAAAGGCGTTTTCCGTGACGACGATGCCGGCGTCCACCAGCACGCCGATGGCAATGGCAATGCCGGCCAGGCTCATCAGATTCGACGACACGCCCGTGAATCGCATGGCCAGGAACGACATCAGGACCGCCAGTGGCAGCGGCAGCGTCACGATGAGAATTGAACGGACGTGCGCCAGGAAGAGCACATGGGCCAGCGTCACCAGGGCCACTTCTTCGAGCAGCGCAATTCGCAGTGTGCCAATCGAACGGTCGATCAGGTCCGAACGATCGTAGAACGGCACCAGCCGAACGCCTTCCGGAAGCCCCGGCTGGATTTCGGCTATCCGGGCCTTCACGCCGTCAATCACGTCACGCGCGTTTGCCTCGGCCCGCATCACGATGACGCCACCGACGGCCTCCTCGGTGCCTTTGATCAACGCGGCATTCCGGAAGGCTTCGCCAATGGTGACATCGGCCACTTCGCCCACAAAGACAGGAACGCCGTCGTGTGACTTGACGACGATGTCCTTGACATCCTGCAGCGACTCGATGAGTCCGACGCCCCGCACGATGGACCAGGCGCCGTTCGCCTCCAGTACGTTGCCCCCGACGTTCGCATTGCTGGCCGAGACGGCCCGGACCACGTCCCCGACCGACACCCCGTATCCACGGAGGCGATCCGGGTCGAGGTTGACCTGGTACTGCCGCACGGTTCCGCCAACCGACGCCACCTCGGCCACGCCAGGCACGGCGTTGAGCTGATACCGGACGAACCAGTCCTGCAGGCTCCGCAACTCGCTCAGGGAGTGCCGGTCGCTCTCCACCGTGTACCAGAACACGTGACCGACACCGGTGGCATCCGGGCCGAGCGCAGGGACGACGCCCTCAGGCAGAAGCGTGGTCACCAGGCTGAGGCGTTCGAGCACCCGCGTGCGCGCGAAGTACAAGTCGATGCCGTCTTCGAAGATGGCGTAGACCATCGAGAAGCCGAACGCCGACTGCGATCGCACGACGCGAATGCCCGGCAGGCCCTGGAGGTTGGTCACCACCGGGTACGTGATCTGATCTTCCACTTCCTGCGCACTGTGCCCCGTCCAGTCGGTGAACACGATGACCTGGTGATCGGACAGGTCGGGGATCGCGTCCACCGCACTCGAACGCATGGCCCAGTACCCCCACGCGCCCAGCAGGACGTACGCGGTCAGGACCACACCGCGATACCGCAACGACAAATCGATCAGCCGATTAACCATGACTCCACCTGCCTCCAAACGCAGTCCTGGAACGGACCGCGGGTTTCACCGCGCCGGCCGGACATCGGCCGGGCGGGTTCAGGGCAGTGGGATCAGACGAGGAGGATGGTGGTACGCAGGAGCAGCGGGATCTGCACCGGTGGAACGCTGGACCGCCCGCGGGGCTCAACGGTCAGCCCGACTGGCTGTTGCCAGCGCATCTCTGGCGCCGGCGTCGAGGACGCGACTTCGGTTCGCACCGTCTGGCTCCGGACCGGCTCCGGCAGGTTCCGGCTGCCGATCTCGCAGCAGGGCATGGGCGCGTGGCCGCTCTGTCCCATGGGAGCAGGAGCGCCAATCGCGTCAGGGCAACACGCGTGAGCGTCGACCTGGCTCATGGGTGGGCCAAAGGCCTCCACCACCGCGGGCGACACGGCCGTCGCGATCAGCGCGAACAGCGTGCATGCAGCCACCAGCGAGCGAGACGAGAAACGGCCCATCAAAAACATCCTACAGCAGATTCCCTGCCAATGGCGACCCGCCAGCGCAGACAACCCGCGGGCAGGGTCGCGTCATGCGCAGGAGCCCGTTCGTGTGTTCGTTGGAGCCGCGTGGCCACGGACTCTGCGGATCGCAGAAGTCGCCTGCTGCCGAGGCCGCTATACTCTCGTCACATGCGATGCGATGAGCTTCGACTGACCGGATCGGGCGGCGCCAATCGCGTCATGGAGGCGGAGTTGAAGCGCCTGGTGATGCGGTCGCCCTTCGACGTTCGCCTTCCGAAACTGAAGCGCGAAGGGGAGTCGACGCTCCTGTGCCCATTCGACGCGCGCATCAGTTGGGTGGCCGCGTGTCATCACCGGACGTCGTCTCGGATTTCGTGGGATTTGTTTTCAACGACCGCCGTACGGCTCGAGCCGCTGTTCGAGGAGCTCCTGCCGGCTCTGCAGTCCGACGATCGATTGCCGAAGGCAAAGACCCTGCGGTTTTCGGTTGACCTCGGTGCCGCACACGACTTCGAGGCCTCGCCGCTCCAGTTGCGTGGCGTGGTCAAGAACGCCCTGGTCGAAGCCCTCCAGACCCGCGGCGTAACGGCGGAGATCGACGTCGACACGCCGGAGGTGGTGTTTGTCGCGCGGCGAGCCGGAACTCCAGAGAACCGCCGCACCGTCGTCGGGATCGACATCGGCCTGGGCGCGCGACACCGTCGTGGCGCCCGCGTGGCCGCCGGCCCCGCGCCGCTTCGCGAGACCATGGCGGCGCAGTTGATCATACTGTCTCGATGGGATGCGCGATCCGAGCCGCTCGTGGATCCGATGGCCGGCAGCGGAACGATTGCGATCGAAGCGGCCGGCCTGGCGGTCGGCGCGGCCATCAGGCGACCGGCGCAACTGCCGTTCAGGCATCTCGCGGCGTTCGACGGATTGCCGACAGAGACGCCGGATCTGTTTCCCGGCACTGTGCCCCGTATTGTCTCGCTCGATATCGAGCAGGAGCGAATACTGGCGATGGTGGGGAATCTCCGCGCGGCGGGTCTGACCGGGCGGTCGCATGAGGACTCGATCGTCATCGGGCAGATGGACATTCGTGATCTGACGCCCGAGTACATTGCCGAGCTGCTGCCGCGAGTGGCCGAGATGAAGCCGGGCGTCTTTTGCTTCAATCCGCCCTACGGCGTCCGCATCGGTGGAGAAGAAGGGCCAGAGCAGCTCTTCGACCTCTATGCAGACATGGGCCGCGCCCTGGCGCGATTCAGGGGCTGGCGCGCCGCGTGTTTCGTGGCCAACCCGTATTTCGTTGAGGCATTCGGCCACTTTCCCACGATGACCAAACCCGCCACGAACGCCGAACTGCCGGGCGCCTTTCTCACGTACGACCTGTAGCGGTCGTCCCTGGATGTCAGTGCCTCGGGCCATCGTACGTCACCTGAAGGAACGGCACGGGCGACAGGGCCGTCCAGCTAGCACCGCGTGCGAGGTCCACCCAGCGCGTGGTGCGACGGGCGTCCATGGATCGGTGTCCACGCCTGTCGGAGGCA
>JAHEFO010000305.1 GCA_024640135.1 Acidobacteriota bacterium | reverse complement strand
CCCTGGTGCGCGACCACTTTCCGCTGTTACAGAACCACCGGGTGCCGGAATTGGCCAAGGCGCTGGGGCTGCCCCCGGAGGAGATCAAGACCCATCTGGAAGTGGTGCGCCACCTTGATCCCAAGCCAGGCGCCCGTTATACCCCCGCGGATTCTCAGTACGTCATTCCGGACGTCTACATCATCAAGACCGAGGAAGGATATCGCGCCGTTCTGAATGAAGAAGGGTTGCCGCAGCTTCGGATCAGCCCCGTCTACCGTCGCCTGCTCGACAAGGGCGGTAACGCGTCCGACGAAACGAAGGCCTACGTGAAGGACAAGTTCCGATCGGCGCTGTGGCTGCTCAAATCGGTGGACCAGCGGCAGAAGACCATCATCAAGGTCGCCACGAGCATCATCACCTTTCAAGGCGAGTTTCTGGACAAGGGTATCGAATTCCTGCGGCCGCTCGTGCTCCGCGACGTGGCCAACGATATCGGCATGCACGAGTCCACCGTGTCTCGTGTGGTCAACAACAAGTACATGCACACGCCGCAGGGTGTGTATGAGATGAAGTACTTCTTTCACAGCGGGATCAGCACCTCGTACGGCGAGAATGTCTCGTCGGTGACGATCAAGCAGCGGATCAGGAAGATCATCGAGGCCGAAGACCCGAAGCACCCGATGAGCGACTCAAAGATCATGAACATCCTCCAGCGAGAGGGATTGGTGCTCGCCAGACGCACCATCGCGAAGTACCGGGAGGAGCTGAGGATTCCCACCTCCAATCAGCGCAAGGTGTTTTTTTGATGTCAGTGCCGGTGGCATCCCTCCTGGGAGCCCGAGGGGCAGACGCCGGCCTGGAGTTCGACCTTCTGGCCGGTTCGGCAGGCTTGGAGCGGTGTATCACCCTGCCGTACGTTCAGAAGACGGGTCTGGCGCTGGCCGGGTTTGACGAGTACCTGCGCCCGGGCCGGATACTCATTTTGGGCGAAAGCGAAGTGCGCTATCTCGAGCAAATGAAGGCGTCCGATCGACATAAGGCCGCGGCACGGCTCTTCGCACGCGATTTCCCGTGCGTGCTGCTGACACTGGGACTGGAGCCTCCCCCCGAACTGCTGGCCGAGGCCGACCGGTCCGGCACTCCCATCTTGCGCACCAAGGCCTCCACGCCCACGGCGATGGCCAGGCTGACCACCCTGCTCGAGGATCGCATGGCCCCGCGCAAGATCCTGCACGGTGGTTTGCTGGACATCTTCGGGCTTGGCGTCCTGATCACCGGCGAGAGCGGAATCGGCAAGAGCGAGTGTGCCCTCGATCTCGTCTGTCGGGGCCATCGGCTCGTCGCTGACGATACGGTGGAGGTGAAAGTACGTGGGGAATCCGTGCTAATTGGACGCTGTCCGGAACCAACACGTCACTACGTTGAGATTCGCGGACTTGGACTGGTCAACGTCACCGATCTATTCGGGGTGGCGGCGACGCGCTCTTCCAAACGTATCGAACTCACGGTGCAATTGGAGCGTTGGGAAATGGGCCGGGAGTACGACCGGCTGGGGCTGACCGTGGACCGGCACGAAGTCCTTGGGGTCTCGGTGCCGCTCATCCGCATGCCTGTGGCGCCGGGCCGGAATGTGGCCATGCTGGTGGAGGTGGCGGCGCGTAACTCCCTGCTCCGGTCAGGCGGCCGTCATGCGGCCCAGCTTCTGGCCGGACAGCTTGAGCATCGCCTGGCGCGCGCGGCCGAACGGCGCGATCACGCCGACGAACTTCCTGAGATCGAGGAGACCGACTGATGGCGCGGAGGCACGAACTGGTGGTGGTCACCGGCCTTTCGGGCGCCGGGAAGTCTCAGGCCATCCGAGCGCTCGAGGACGTGGGCTTCTTCTGCATCGAGAATCTGCCCGTAGTGCTGATCCCTACGTTCATGGACCTGACGGTCCGCGAGGACGATGCCCGTCATCGGGTGGCGGTGGTCGTCGACGTCCGCGAGGGCGCCAAACTCTCGGAGTTCCCGGCCGTCTACCGGGCGCTCAAGCGACGGACCGGGGTGCAGGTCAAGTTGATCTTCCTCGAGGCCGCCGTCGGCGCCCTTGTCCAGCGGTTCAGCGAGACACGGCGGCCTCACCCCCTGGGCCAGGGGAGGTCCCCGGCCGAGAGTGTCGCTGAGGAAAAGCGGCGCATGGCGCCAATCCGACGACTGGCGGACCACGTGCTCGACACCACGCGGCTCACCGTGCACGATCTCCGTCGCCAGATCCGTGCGCTTGGAGGCGACACACGCCACTCCACGTCGCTCTCCGTCACCATCCTCAGCTTCGCGTTCAAACGGGGCGTCCCCTCGGAGTCAGACCTGATCTTTGATGTCCGATTCCTGAAGAACCCGTATTTCGTTCCTGCCCTGCGGCCGCTGACCGGAGTCGACCGGAAGGTGGCCAGGTACGTCCTCAACCTGCCTGCGACGAAACAGTTCATGACGCTGACGACCGCGCTCCTGCGCTTCCTGCTGCCGCAGTACCTTGAGGAAGGGAAGTCCTACCTGACCATCGCGATTGGCTGCACCGGAGGCCAGCACCGGAGCGTCGCGATCGCGGAGGCGCTCGGGCGGACGCTGCGCCGGACGCGCGGTATGCGGGTAGAAGTGAAGCACAGGGAGTTGGCCGATGTCTGAACCACTGGTCGGAGTCGTGATTGTCACCCACGGGCTGCTCGCGACGGAACTGCTCAATGCCGCGGAGACGATCGTCGGGGACCTCTCCCGCTTCACTGCTGTGTCGATCGGCTGGCATGACGATGTCTCGGTGGCGACCAGTGCCATGGCTCGCGCCATCGCACGCGTGGACACAGGCGCCGGCGTGCTGTTGCTGACCGATATGTTCGGCGGAACTCCGGCGAACCTGGCCATGACGTTCCTGGAGGCGGGGCGGATAGAGGTGGTGACGGGCGTCAACCTGCCGATGCTCATCAAGTTGGCCAGGGCGACTGAAGACAACGAGGTGCTCGCGGCAGCCAGAGCCATCGCTGAAGATGGGCGTGAGGCGATTCGTGTCGCGTCCGATCTCCTCCGGGGCACGGCCACCTGATCGCGGGTATGGAAGCGCGCGCCGCAACGATTGTGAACCCGTTGGGCCTCCACGCGCGGGCTGCAGCACGATTCGTTCACCACGCGGGACAATTCAGGAGCCAGATCACCGTGACGTTCGGGTCTCGCACCGTCGATGGCAAGAGCATCCTCGGTCTGCTCCTGCTTGCGGCTCCGCGCGGAGCCACACTGCAGCTGACGGCCTCAGGATCGGATGCCACGTCCGCCATGGACGACTTGTCGGCCCTCGTGACTCGAGGCTTCGACGATCAATGACCCGGAAGAACATCCGCCTCAACGGTCGCGGCGTTGCCGAGGGGACCGCTATCGGACGGGCGGTCGTCGCGGTCCGCGAGGCCCGGCAGGTGCGCTATCGTCTCGCCGCCGGCCGTGTGGATCGCGAACGGCAGCGCCTCAGGGCTGCCCGTGCGATCACACGCACTCAACTTGAGGATATTTCGACACGGGTCTCCAGGACGGTGGGGCAGGCGCAGGCGGCCATCTTCGCCGCGCAATTGCTGATGCTCGACGACCCGATGCTGGCGTCGCGCGTGGACGAGTTGATTCGTACCGAACGGATCAATGCCGACTGGGCCCTGGAGCGGGCGATCGGGGAGCTTCACGAAGTGTTCGCCCGAGAGGGTGACGCCTGGCTGCGTGAGCGCATGGGCGACCTCGCAGACGTTGGGGGCCGGCTGCAGCGCAACCTCCGGCCCGGTCTGGACCCCCTCGTTTCCCTGGTTCAGGAACTCGACGGCCCCCTCATCGTCGTCGCCGACGAATTGTCACCTTCAATCGCGGCGCAGCTCGATTGGTCGAAGGTCCGCGGCTTGGTGTGTGACATCGGCAGCCCGACGCACCATACCGTCATTCTCGTTCGGTCGCTGGGGATCCCTGCCGTCGTGGGACTTGGCAGCGCCACACAGGTAATCCTGCCGGGCCAGCGGATTGCCATCGATGGCGCGACTGGCGAGCTGGTTGTTGAACCGGATCAGGAAGCGCTGGAGCGCTGGACGCTCCGAGCGCAACTGGCGACCGCCGCGTTGCGAAAGCTCGATGAGTGGCGTGGGGTGCCCGCGGCAACAGCGGACGGCCTCCGGGTGCGGCTGGACGCAAATCTCGAGATCGCCGAGGAAGTGGCCCGCGTCCTGGATGTGGGCGCTGAGGGGATTGGGCTGTACCGGTCTGAATTCCTGCTCGACCGCCTGCCGACATCCGCAGGCCTGGACGAAGACGCGCAGTCTGAAACGTACCGGCGCCTGCTTGAAGCCATGGCGCCGCGTCCGGTCACCATTCGGACATTCGACGCCGGTG
>JAHEFO010000304.1 GCA_024640135.1 Acidobacteriota bacterium | reverse complement strand
ATACGCTGGTGCGCGGCGGGCGAGCCGCAGCCGACCTCCAGCGGCCTCCCCTGCGGGAAGACATCGTGGGGACGGCCGGGGTTTCCAGCTTCGGGGGGTTCATGACGGCGGTGTCCCGATTCGGTCGCAGGTTTGTCATGGCGGGCACTTGGCTCTACGCAGGTTATGCGGTGATCACGGGCAGCGTGATTGCCTCCTTGGCGCTGGCGACGAGAGTCGCCGAGCGCGCGGGATGGTCGGTCGTCCTGCCTCTGACAGTGATCGGGGCAACGGCCGGCGCACTCGTCGTGGTGGCAGTCCTGCAGCTGGTGTACGCCCTCCTGCAGTCAATCATGCTCACTGATGACTGTCGATTGAGCACGGCCGTGGCACGACTCAGGCCCTTCCTCGTGCACGACGCGCGGCAGATCCTGGGGATTTTCGGAGTGGTGCTGGTACTCCTGGTGCTGGCCACCGCTGCGTCGGTCCTGGCGACGGCCGGTCTCGCCCTGGTGGCCTGGGTACCCCTGGTGGGACTGGCCGTCATCCCGCTGCAACTGGCCGCATGGCTTCTGCGCGGCATCGTCTTTCACTACGTGGACCTGTCGGCCTGGTCGGCCTACCAGAGCGAGTATCGTCGCTACGCAAAGCCGGCGGCGGCGCGGATGTATTACGTATGACTAACTTCGACCAATTCCTGTCCGCTGCTGCCGAATCGATGCGCGAGTCCGCGATCCGCAAGATGGGCTCCGTGCTCGCCGCCTCGCGGGATGTGGTGTCGTTCGCGCCCGGGTATCCTTCGGAGGCCGCGTTCGCCTGGGACGAGTTCAGGACGATTGCGGACGACCTGCTCTCGGGACGGCGGGAGTCAGTGCTGCAGTACGGCGCGACACGTGGATACCGCCCGCTGCTGGAGGTCATCGTGGACCTGATGTCCAAGCGCGCCATCGAGACCTCGCACGAAAGGCTGGTCGTCACCAGCGGATCTCAGCAGGGCCTGGACATCGTCGGCAGGGTGCTGCTCAATCCCGGCGACGTGGTCTTGGTCGAGCTTCCGTCGTACACGGGAGCGATCGCGGCGTTTCGCGCGGTTGGCGCCGAATTGGTCGGTGTGCGGCAGGACGCCGACGGGTACGACCTCGACGCGCTGAGCTCAACATTGGCCCGTCTGCGCAGCGACGGCCGGCGCGTCAAGTTCTTCTACACGGTTCCAAATTTCCAGAACCCGACCGGCCTGCTGGTCAGTCTGGCGAAGCGGCTCAGTCTGCTGGAATGGGCTGAGCGACACGATCTCTTGATCGTCGAAGACGATCCGTATCGCGATCTCTACTTCAGCGATGTGACCCGGGAAGCCGAGACACGGCCACTCGCCGCTGACGATGGCCATGACCGCGTCATCTATCTCAGCAGCTTCTCAAAGACCCTGGCGCCGGGATTTCGTGTGGCCTGGCTGAACGCTGCTCCAGCGCTCGTCGAACGATTTGAAATCGCGAAGCAGGCCGCGGACCTCTGCAACAGCGGCCTGGGCCAGCAAATGGTGAACGAAGCATGCCGGCGCGGCGTGCTCGAACGGCAGTTACCGCGCCTCCGGACCCACTACCAGGAGAAGCGGGACATCATGGTGCGTGCGTTGACCGAAACCCTCGGCGGGGCGCTCACATGGGAGCTGCCGCGCGGCGGCTTCTTTGTCTGGGCGAGGTTGCGCGAACCACTCGACGGCGACTCGCTGCTTCCGTTTGCGGTCGCCCGCGGGGTGATCTACGTGATGGGCAGCGCATTTTTCGTGTCCGGGCAGGAACGCCAGTACATCCGCTTGTCGTTTTCATCCCCGTCACCCGATCGGATTCGCGAGGGTGCGCGGCGCCTGGCGGACGCGATCAGCGACGCCAGGGCGGAGCGGACAGCGCCAGCGTCTCCCCCTGCGGAGCCGCCGTCGCGATAGTCAGGCCCAGGCCGGTCCGGCGGTAGGCGATCACGGTCTGACTCGATCCTGCCGATGTCGTGATTGCCATTCGGAGGTCCTGCCCCGTCCCCGCAGAGGCAAGGGCGCCTGTCACGTTCGCAGCTGCGGAAGGCGCGACCAGGCGGCCGGATCGATTTCCGCCCGCTGCCAGGAACATCCGCACCTCGCCGGAGGACTGCGGCACGAAGACCGAACCCGCATCAACAAAGAGGCCGTCCACGATTCGGGATGCCACGGGCATGCGCCAGCGCTGATTCCCGTTGAAGGCGTGAGCTCGAACCGCGTTGTCGATCGTGGACGCGTAGACGTTCTGGCCGTCGGCGGCCAGCCGGCCGACAATAGCCATGCGGAATGGGTAATCCCACTCTATCGTTCCGTTGCGCTGGTGGAGACTGATGAGACGGCCCTCGTCGCCGGCCACGAAGACGCGCCGGCTGGAGGCCAGGAGTTGATTCGGCCGTGTTCCGATTCTGGTGGTCCACCGGACTGAGCCGTCGGTGATGCTCCAGCCGATCACGCTCCCGTCCGCAAACCCCCCGACAACGAGATCGCCGTCAATCACCAGGGCCGCGGTAAGAAACCGGGGGATTTTCCGTTGCCAGAGGACGCGGCCGCGAGACACATCCACGCCATGCAGCATCCCATCATCGTCGGCGATGATCAGCCACCCGCCGCGCGCTGCCGGGCTGGCTGATACGCGCCCCGTCGGCAGAGACCACTCGACGTGCCCGCTGACCTCGGAAAGCGCATGAACCTGCCCGCCGGTGGGAATGAACACGTGCCCCTCGTCGGCCACCGGAACCGCGGTCGCGCCCAGTTCACTGGTCCAGAGCTCTGTGCCGTCGGTCCATGCAAGGGCAATGACCGTGGTCGGTTCGACAACGAGCAGACGGGAATCCCCGATGACGAGCGAGAACTGCTCATCCAGCGGGAAGTCGCGAGTCCATGCCACATCCACGGGCCACACCGCCTGGGCGGGTTCGGCAACGGGCATTGACGCCATCACCGCGCACGACAGGGTCGCCACGAGCCCAATCGCGACGTGTGAGGTGCTCACCCGCTTATAATAGCGGCATTCGTTCGACGGCCCCAATTCCAGTGACTCATCAAACCATTCTCGTCCTCGATTTCGGCTCGCAGTACACGCAACTGATCGCCCGACGGCTGCGCGAGTTGTCCGTGTACTCCGAAATCGTCCCGTACACCACGCCCATCGAAGAGATCCGGCAGCGCGGCCCGACTGGCGTGATCTTGTCGGGCGGCCCACGCAGCGTCTCCGAAGAGGGCGCGCCCAGGCCGGATCCGGGAATCTGGTTGCTCGGCGTCCCCATTCTTGGAATCTGCTACGGCATGCAGTTGATGACCGACACCTTCGGCGGCATGGTCGAGCCCGCCCCTCAGCGTGAATTCGGGCTGGCGGTCATCGAGGGCACGGGGCCCGCCTGTCCACTCTTCGCCGAGGTGCCTGCATCACTGCGCGTCTGGGCGAGCCATGGTGACTGTGTCGCGGCGGCCCCTGCGGGATTTGACGTGGTGGCGACATCGCCGAACGCACCGGTGGCGGCGATGCAGGATCAGGCGCGCCAGATGTACGCGCTGCTGTTTCATCCTGAAGTCGTACACACCGACCAGGGCTCCACTATTCTCCGCAACTTCGCGTTCGGGGTCTGCGGCTGCCGTGGAGACTGGACGATGGCCGGATTCGTCGAGGAGAGCGTCGCCAGAATCCGGGCGACGGTGGGCGAGGGCCGTGTGGTGTGCGGGTTGTCGGGGGGCGTTGATTCGACGGTCGCCGCCATGCTCATTCATAAGGCGATCGGCGATCGGTTGACCTGCATCTTCGTCGACAACGGCCTGCTGCGGCTCAACGAGGCCGCGCAAGTCCGCGCTCGATTCGAAGACTTCGGCTTGCGCCTCGATTTCGTCGACGCGACGGACCTCTTTCTGTCGCGGCTGGCCGGCATCAGTGACCCGGAGACGAAGCGCAAGGTCATCGGCGCGGCATTCATCGACGTGTTCGAGGAGCGGGCCAAGGCGATGGGAGGCTTCGAGTTTCTGGCTCAGGGCACGCTGTATCCGGATGTGATCGAAAGCGTGTCCGTCCTCGGGCCCTCCGCGGTCATCAAGAGCCATCACAATGTGGGCGGGCTTCCCGAACGGCTGAACTTCACGCTGGTGGAGCCATTGCGCGAGTTGTTCAAGGACGAGGTTCGTGCCGTGGGGACGACACTCGGAATCGACGATGAATTCGTCTGGCGGCAGCCGTTTCCCGGGCCGGGTCTGGCCGTCCGGCTTCTGGGACCGGCGACGCCGGCGCGACTCGACCTGCTGCGTGCCGCCGATTCGATTCTGGCTGAGGAAATCCGGCGGGGAGGCTGGTATCGGCGGGTGTGGCAGTCGTTCGCGGTATTGCTGCCCGTGCAGAGTGTCGGGGTGATGGGCGACGAGC
>JAHEFO010000078.1 GCA_024640135.1 Acidobacteriota bacterium | reverse complement strand
GGACGGGCGCCTGTCCGCCTCTTCCCTGATCGGCCTGAGCGGCCCGCGTCGCGGCGTCCTGATCAGGCGTGCCCTCACCGGCGTCGATCTCGGCCGGCCCACGGGCGGCCGCGCCGGACGCCAACGCGGCGGCGCCAAGACCGCCAACCCGGATGAACTGCCTGCGGTTGAGCGAGGTCCTGTCCTTGTCGTCCTTCGAGTGACTCATAAGGAAACCCAGCGGAAAGCGGTGTTACCTGCGAGAGGCGCAGATTAACAAGCCCAACCGCCGCAGGCAAGCGCGCCTCGGGTTCGCCTCCCGCTCCGGCACGCGCGTGATGCCCGGGCTAAGATGCTTGGAGATGTCGCATCCCGAAAGCATTGGTCTCTTCCTCGGCCTCGTGGCCATGGGCGGCGCGGTCGCGGCGTCCGCTGCAGTGCAGCAAGCCGCACCGGAGGTGCGCGTGCTGACCGACTTCACCTCGGCGACTCAGGACTTGGGATGGTATGTCGTCAACGACAACGTCATGGGCGGGCGCAGCCAAGGCGGCTTCAAGGGCGAGCCCGGCGGCCTCATCTTTGCCGGCAGCACGAACACCAGCGGCGGCGGATTCAGCTCAATCCGCACGAGGGACCTGCGGCTCGATCTCTCGGCCTTCGCAGGCCTCCGCGTGCACGTCAAAGCGGATGGGCGCCGCTACACCTGGCGGATCACCACCGACGCGCGCTCACGCGGCCAAGTCGTCAGCTACTGGGCCGACTTCGAAACCGTCCAAGGTGAGTGGCGCGACGTCTCGATTCCCTTCTCGCGCTTCCGCCCGACGATTCGAGGCTCAGATCTCAATGGCCCAGCCCTCGACCCTGGACGAATCCAGGGCATGGGACTGATGATCTACGACGGCCGGAACGGGCCGTTCCAGCTGCAGATCGACCGCGTGGCGGCCTACCCCCGGGAGGTCCGCGGTCGATGACCGAACGCTTTGGCTGGAAACACTACGGCGCGGCCTGGTCCTATCCGGAACCGCAGCCGGACTTCGCGTCGATCCGAGACTACCTCTCCTTCTATCCCGGGCACCTCGAGTGCTTCGTCGATGACGAACGGGTCCAACCGCAGCCGGGCGGTTTTTATGGCGGCTGGCTCACCTCCGAGATCGTCGGTCCCGTCAAGGGTGATCCCGCCACGCAGGGCTGGTAGGTCGTCGACGCATGCACCCTCATTTGCAGCCGGCGACGAGATTCCTCATCATCGGAGCTGGTTTTGCCGGTGCGTCAACGGCCTGGGCGCTCGCGCAACTCGGCGAGGGGCCAGGCCTGATCCTCGAACGCGAGTCTACCTACGGCGTGCACGCCTCCGGCCGGAACGCGGGTCTGCTCAAACTGTCCGAGGACGATCCCATCGTCAGAACGCTGGGGATGCGCACACTTGGCCACTTCGGGGACATCGGAGCCGGCGAGCCGGATCTCGTACGTCCCACCGGCGGACTGACGCTCTCGCCCGCAAGCGATGGCAGCACAGTCGATAACATCGTTGATGCGCTGCGCCGCGACGGTGTGCCCGCCGAACATCTGATGGTCGAGGCGGCCCTCCAGCGGTTTCCGTTCCTGCGCCGCCTGTCCCCAGACGCGTTTGATGCCGCGCTGTGGTGCGCCGCCGAAGGCGTCGTTGATGTGCACGCGCTGCTCACCCACTATCTCAGGACCGCGCGCGGCGGTGGCTTCCCACTGCGCACGAACTCCGCCGTCTCCGATCTCATTGTCGAGGCCGGTCGGGTCGTCGGCGCCGAGACCCGTGACGGCATCGTTCGCGCCGATGTCGTCATTGATGCCACCGGCGCCTGGGCCGGCCGCCTCGGGCGCGCGAGCCGCCCGCTGCCGCTGCAGCCGGTGCGGCGACATCTCTTTGTGTCGACTCCGGTCGAGGGAGTCACACGCGCTCTCCCGTTCGTCTGGGTCGACGGCGCCGAGTTCTACTTCAGGAGCGAGGGCAACGGCCTACTGCTTTCGCCGTGCGATCAGACGCCATCTGAGCCGTGCCTGCCGTCAACGGATCCGGCGGCGGCTGAGCTCCTCGCCGACAAGCTCGCGCGGCACGCGCCGGGGCTTGGCGATCTGAGCCTGCGCAAGTCGTGGGCCTGTCTGCGCACGTTTGCGCCCGATCGGCGGCCCCTGATCGGCGCGGATCCGGATCTGCCTGGCCTCTTCCACGTGTCGGGCCTCGGAGGATTCGGAATGATGACGAGCGCGGCGGTCGGCGAACTTGCGGCGTTGGTGCTGACGGGCCGCGTGCCGGACTGGATCGAGGCGTCACAGCTGCGTCCAGGCCGCTCGCTCACAGCCTGATGGCGCAGACGCCGGGATGAACTATCCTCATTTCATGATCCTCGCAAAGACCATTACCCTGCTCGGCGTGCTGGTGATGTCGGTCGCGCTCTTCCAGGGGCTCGCAACCGGCGACTTCTTCGGCGAAGGCCGGCAGCTCGCGGCCATGCCGTGGGGCATCGTGTCGCTGGTCGACCTCTACACGGGCTTCGTGCTGTTCTCGTGCTGGATCATCTATCGTGAGCGATCGCCGCTCGTCGCGGGACTGTGGACAATCGCGATGATGACGCTCGGCTTCTTCGCCGGGAGTCTCTACGCGTTCATCGCGCTGCACCGCAGCGGCCACGACTGGCGGCGCTTCTGGCTGGGACGACACGCCTGACGCTGATCAGTTCTTCTTCTGGCCGGGCAGGGAGAGGCATCAATCTGATGCACGCGCGGCGTCTTCACGCGTGCCTGCATTGGTGGCCGTGGTGGCCAGGAGATGATGCCTGGCTGAGGAAGGTCTTGACGGTTTGAAGTCCTTGTATCATCCCGACGCCATTGTTCGGGAGGGGGAGGGCGATTCATACACTGTAAGCCTTCAGTCCTCCTCACTTGACGGTGAGGCTCAATTCCACAGTGAGACGAAGGCTGGGCGTCGTTCACTGGCTCTGGATTGGAGGTTCTCGGCTCGCATTCATGATGGCCATGTCGCACACGAAGTGGGCATCGGGCGTTTACAGGAAACCGAACCGGGAGGCCAGACCAAGACCAACTTTGCCCACGTCGAGCAGTACCTGATCAAGAAGGGCCGCTGGCTCACTCTGGTGGAACACGTACGCTGGGATGCCGCAGAATCTGAATGGAACGCACTCCAGAATCGTCGATGAGGGTGAGGCGCCAGCACCCCGCGCCTATACGGCGATCGGATCGATTTCCCGCTCAATCTTGCGCGCGTTGGCGATCTCTGCCACGCGCAGATCAAAGATGGCCTGGAGATTGAGCCAGGAGCGAGCGTCTCCCCCAAAGTAGCGAGCGAGCCGCATCGCCGTGTCGGCGGAGACCCCTCGGCGCTCCCGCACGATGTCGTTGATCCGCGGCGCTGGGACATGCAGGTGCTGCGCCAGGGCATTCGCCGTCAAGCCAGTTGGCTTCAGAAAGTCTTCCCGCAGCACTTCCCCCGGGTGAACCGGCCGCATTCCGTTCTTGATGGTCATGGCATGCTCCGTTCAGTGATGGTCCACGATTTCGACTTCCTCCGGGCCGTCGGCGGTCCAGCGGAAACAAATGCGCCACTGGTCGTTGACTCGAATGCTGTGTTGTCCCTTCCTCTTGCCCCTCAACGCCTCAAGACGGTTACCCGATGGCGATCGGAGGAAGTCCAGCGTGGCCGCGGCCTCAAGCTGAGTCAACTTGCGGGTGGCAACGGTCGCGATCGCCCCGAATCGCCCCGATTTTCCAGTCTCAAAGAGCCGGCGTGTCTCGGCCGACCGGAAACTCCGAATCACCGGGACAGAATATAACGCATAACGTTAAACATTCAAGGTGTGGCACCGGGTTCATGGCATCGGAACCCTGAGATTCGCATGATGCGCCCTTGAGCGCCGACGGTCCAGGCCATGCGCCCGCCTGGCGCGAGGCGAGCGTTGAAGGAGAGACACACGCTGTTGACGTTCGCGACGTTACGAGCGGATGAATCGGCCGGAAACGCGCGATCAGGACAATGGCCAGAGCGTCATGCTGATCACCTCGCTCAGAGTTAGGTCTGTGCGGGGATTCGTCCTGGAGATGAATCCGGCAGCGGAGACATGAAGCTCGAAATTCGAAGACGTCTTCATGTCATCGAAGCGATAGATCCCGCTGGCGTTCGTGAGGGCGGTCCTGCCGTCATTCGCCCCGCCGGCAATCTCGACCAGGGCGCCAGCAATGGCATTGCCGGCCGGAAATGCCGTCACCTTACCCCAGAGAACGTGCGGTTCCCGGCCCATCGTCACAGTCCGGGAGGGATAGTTTGAACTGATGCCAGCGGTGACCGGCTCCCACTCGTCCTTGCTCACCCTGACCGTGGTCGTCTTCTGGGTGCAGCCGGCGATGATCACGCACGTCTGGCCCTCGACGAGGAGAGGGCCCAGACGGAACGTGCCGTCGGCCTCGGTCACGGCGGAGACGCCCGCACGGCCCTTCGGCACGGCCGTCAGGAGCACGCCCGCAATGGGGTTGCAGGGCGCTCCCGATGACAGGCACTCGTCGTCGCGGACAATCCCGGTCGCGTAGTACGTCTTCGCAGACCCGCTCGACGATGGCGCCAGGGGCCCGAGGTCACACGCAGCGGTGACGGCTGCGCTTGCCGCCAGTAGTAAGCCAGTCGTTCGATATGCGAGCCCCATCGGAACCTCCTCGCGAGCACAACGCCCCGCGTCAGTGATGAGCATCGGCGACCGGGGCATTCCAAGTCGTGAGGAAACCCTGAGGAATGGGTGAAACGTGTCGGGGTCCTGAGGTCCTGGGGTCCAGGAGTCGCCGATAGGCCGTGTTCATACGTGATCACGTAAGCCGCGCTCGCCACGAGGAGTCCCGCGGTGGGCGCCCTGGCCTGGTCCCACGGCTTGCCGAAGTGCGTTCGGATAGAGTGAGGCTCATGTGTCCAACGATGCTCCGGGTAAAACGGCAACTGACCATTATCGGTACCGCACTCGTGACCCTCGCCTGCGGCCTGTCCGGCCCGGCGACGTCTACCGATCCGGCCAAACCGAACATCATTGTTTTCCTTGTGGATGACCTTGGCTGGCAGGACATCGCTGTGCCTTTGACCGAGGTACCCACGGCCTTCAACCTCCGCTACCGGACGCCGAACATCACCGCGCTCGCGGCTGAGGGCATGAAGTTCACGGACCACTACGCCGCTGCACCTGTGTGCACGCCAACGCGGACCACTCTGATCACCGGCCATTCACCCGCCGCCACACACATCACGAACTGGACTCAGCGCGAGGGGCAGGACACCTCGGCGCCCTACCCCCTGCTGCTGCCGCCAGGATGGAATGTTAACGGCGTCAGCCCTTCTCCGATGGACCACGCCTTCACCAGCCCACTGCTTCCGGTCCTCCTCCGTGAGGCCGGCTACCACACTATCCATGTCGGCAAGGCGCATTGGGGCGCGGTCGGTACCCCTGGCGCCGACCCGCTGGCGCTCGGGTTCGACGTCAACATCGGTGGTACTGCCGCCGGACAGCCGGGCAGCTACCTGAGCGAACAACACTACAGCTCGGGCACAGAGCAAGGCAGATTTCGCGATGTGCCCGGACTCGACAAGTACTACAACACCGGGACATTCCTGACCGAAGCCCTGACGCTGGAGGCCAATCAGGCCATCGACAACGCCGTGGCGACGGGTCGGCCCGTCTTTCTGCACTTTGCCCACTTTGCCGTGCACACGCCGATCGAGGCCGACGACCGGTTCATGCAGCACTATCTCGACATGGGGCTGCCCCCGGTGGAAGCCAGATACGCGTCATTGATCGAAGGCGTCGACAAGAGCGTCGGTGACGTCCTCGCGCACCTCGACCACCGTGGCCTGACCGACAACACCTTGGTCATCTATATGTCGGACAACGGCGGCCTTGCGGCACACACCCGCGCGGCACCCGTCCATGTGCAGAACGCGCCGCTGCGCAGCGGGAAGGGCTCCGGCTACGAGGGGGGGATCCGTGTGCCGATGATCGCCAGGTGGCCGGGTCACGTTCCTGCCGGCTCAGTCAGCCATGTGCCGACGATTACCGACGACATCTTTCCGACCCTGCTTGAAGTCGCGGGTGTCCTGAATCGTGACGCGCTCACCGCTGATCTGGTGGGGCGAAGTCTCCAGGGACTGCTTGGCGGCGCGGACGACATCTCGCCTGATCGCCCGTTGCTCTGGCACTATCCGCATTTCTGGGGTGTCGAAGGCCCCGGCATCGAGCCGTTCAGCGCGCTCCGTTCGGGTCGGTTCAAGCTGTTGTTCTTCTACACGGACCGGCGCTACGAGTTGTATGACCTGGACACCGACCTTGGGGAAACGGTCAATCTCCTGTCCAGTCATCCAGCCGATGCGGCACGGCTGTCCGGAATGATGCGGGTTGCCCTTGAACGAGCGGGGGCGCAACTGCCACTCGATCCGGAGACACGAGAGGCGGTGGAGCTTCCGCCGTTGCTCACAGGACGATAGGAGGACCGGGCGCGATATCATGCCGGCATGGCAACGAGACGGCTGCTGGTCACGGGTGGGAGTCAGGGCATCGGCGAAGCGCTGGTCGAACAGGCGCGCGCCACGGGGCACGAGGTCACGTTCACGGGACGCGATCCGGCCCGCGTGGACGCGGTGGCCGAGCGGACCGGCGCACATGGCCTCGTCGCCGACATCACCCGCGCGGACGACAACGCGCGCGCGGTGGACCACGCCCTGGCGCGGATGGGCTCGATCGACGTGCTGGTGAACAACGCCGGCTATGCGTATCGCGCCGAGATTGGCGCGCTCGACGTCGCGGCCATGCGCGAGATGTTCGAGACCAACGTCTTCGGACTCGTCGACCTCACCAACCGGGTCGTGCCGCACATGAAATCGCAGGCCCTGGGCGACATCGTCAACATCGCGTCGACGTCCGGCATGAAGGGCGCCGCCACGGCCACACCTTACGCCGCCAGCAAGTGGGCGCTCCGCGGCATCACCCAGTGCTGGCAGGCCGAACTGCGCCCGCACAACATCCGCGTCACCTGCATCTGCCCGTCCGAGGTGCAGACGAACTTCGGGGGACGCGGTGGCAGGAACAACCCGAACAAGCTGTACGCGGCGGACATCGCCGCCACGATCATGGCCGGTATCGGTCTGCCGCAGCGGGTGCTCTGGACCGAAGTGGCCATCTTCGCCACCAATCCCTGGAAAGAGGACTGAGTGCGGTGCTGATCCGGACCGCGACCGCGCTCGCGACCGTGATCCTGTGCGCGTGCGCGGCTGGCGGCGATCACCCCGAGCCGACCCCACCGCACGACCTGCTGCCGTCAACGGTCCGCTGATCACGAATGACATCGGCTTGTTGACGCGGGCGGTGCTCGACGGGGGCGGTCTCGCGTGCATGTCAGATGAGCAAGCCGCCCGGCATCTCGCGAGCGGAAGCGTGCTGATCGATTGGAGCGCCAAATGAGCAGGACATGCCCACATTGCTATTCGTCAGTTCCCGATTTCGTCACCGTTTGCCCGAGATGCACTCGTTCCATCCCTGACAGCATCGAAGTCGCAAAGACTGCCTTTGGGGACTTTGTGTCTTGGCGCATCAAGCGTTCTTTCTTGAGGATCGGTGTAGGGCTTGGGTTTGTCACCTGCGTCATCCTGTTCAGGGGCCTGAGCAGCTGTTTCTCCCACACCGACGTGGCAAGTCCACCGCCTGCACAAGCCTCGGAGCCTGTCGCGTCCAGACCTGCACTGCCGTCCCGCTTTTCCCCTGACTTTCACGGTCGCCGATAGGCCGTATTAAGGGGGGCTGTTTCCGACATTAACGTGCGCTATCAGACCTGGGCGTCGGACCCGCAGACCCCATCGCGATCGGCTCAGCCGTGGTGCTGCTGACGCCGGTCGCCTTCGCAGCCAGCTATCTGCCCTCGCGATGCGCCGCCAAAGTCGAACCTCGGGAAGCTCGGCGCGGCTGGATCGATCCCGCGCTGCCGGCTGTCTAACGCCCCTCCGACGCAGGCGGGCTCAAGGGCTTTGGGAGACCGGCGCGGATGACGGCGGCGCGCATCTGGTCCAGGTCCCGTTGCATTCGACCCTGAATCGCTGTCACACGGGGGTCGTCGATGATCAGCGTAAGCCACCCGTCAGCACGGTCACTCTGGAGTTGCCTCCAGCCGAGATCGACGGCCCGGTCGTACCAGAAGACCGCGGCATCGACGTCATCCGCAAGGACAAGCTGGGAGGCCAGGCAGCGAGCCCATAGCGGCGATTGCGGTGCCAGGGTGACACCGCGCTGGCAGATTTCGAGCACTTGTGCCCGCTCCCGCCGCTCATCCTCTTGACGACCAGTAGCGCGGTAGGCGTCGGCCAACAGCGTCCGTACGTTACTCGCGTGAGGCAGGGTGGCCGCCGCCGTGACCAGACCAGGCAGGACCGCATTCACGCCGCGGCGCCTGGCCCCGACCAGCGCACCCAGAGACACCACTCGCGCACCGGGATCCGGCTCCGCCAGCAACGGCTCAATAATCCCCTCGGCCTCGGCCAATCGCCCAGCGCGATAGGCATTGAGGGCCTTGAGAAACCCGGGGCGCCGGTTGTCGGGAAACAGGTCTCTCGCCAGTTGGCTCCACTCGTGGGCACTCGAGTCAAACCCCAGTTGCGTCAACACGACGGCTAGCAAGTCCGCTGAGTCGGCATCCGGAGGACCCGCATTCCACTGCTGCGTCAGCAGCCGAACGGCCGTGTCAAATCGACCGCGCTGAAACTCGGCGGCCGCCCAATCTGTGAGCAACACCGTGCGGTCCGAGTCAGACTCGAGAACCGACCGGTAGACCTGGGCCGCCTCCTCAAGCCGACCAGCAGCGTGCAGGCTGCGTGCGTACCCGGTGAGTACATCTGGATTCTCCGGCGCCAGGCGGGCCGCCTCAATGGCCTTCAACAATGCGGCCTGCGCCGCGCGCAGATCGCGATGGTGGTTGGCCAGCATGCTCTCAGCCGTAGCCACACCCGCCAACGCACGTGCCATCGTGAGCGACGATGAGGGGGAATCCGCCAGAACGCGGTTGTACACCGCCAGAGCCACCTTGACGTCCTCGACCTGGCCGCGTGCGCCGCGAGTGATGAACGCGTCCGCTCGTGCCAGAACGCTGTCGTGACGTTGAGGGGACGTCAGACCAATCGCGACGGCAACCGCGACTGCGATAGAGCCGACAGCCAGAACACCCTTCCGCCAGTCAACGGCCGGCCCCAGCGCCACAGTTGAATTGCCCCCAAGGCTCCGAGCCGGGGCTTGGATTGCCTCGGTTGCCTCGACCTGCACCGATCCCACGAAACGATAGCCGAGACCTCGAAGGGTCTCGACGTAGCGAGGCGCACTCGGGTCATCATCGAGGGTGACGCGAATCTGCCGGAGGCAATAGGCCACACTGCGATCAACATCCACGTGTCGGTCGTCGCCCCAGATGTACTCGCGCAGCCGATCCCGGGTGATCAACGCACCGGGACGCTCAAGCAAGATTCGAAGAACGAGCGCAGGTTGCCGCTGCAGATGCAGCCGTTGTCCGTTTTTGAACAACTCCAGGGTGTCGGGAACGAATTCAAAGGGATCGAACTGGTATCTCATGAAGAACTCATGCTCAGACGACTGGTGAGCAGGTCGGGTTTCAATCAGGGTAACGCCATGCATTATCGCTCGCTTCTCTGTGTGGTCGGATTAGCCGTCGTCTGCGCCTGCAGCAATTCGCCGACCGCGGCGGCCCAGTCGCCCACACCAACGACCGGTACACCGATCGGACCGGCAGGAGGCTCGGTGACGAGCGCCGATGGCCGGGCGCGACTCGACATCCCAGCCTCCGCCCTTCCGTCAACGGTCTCGTTCACCGTGAAGTCAGCCACGGCACCACCTCTCGATCCGGCGACCGTAACGCTATCGGCATACGAAATCACACCGGCGGGCACCACGTTCCAAGTCCCGGCACGGTTGCACATCACCTACCTGCAGAACCTCAGGCCATCGGGCTCGGCCGAGTCGGAACTGCGCGTACACCGCCTGACCACCGAGGCCTGGACGCTTGATACCTCGTCGCCTGAGAATGACCCGTCCGCACACGTCGCTGCGGCCACCATCACGACGACCGGCACCTACTCCGTTCGTCGACCCGATCCCTCCAGTGCCTGCACGCTGCCTGAAGATCGGCAGTTCGATTTCTGGCTGGGCGAATGGACCTTCGCCCAGACGGCACCCGTGACGTCCGGTGGGACCAACTCAATCACGCGCGACCCGTTCGGATGCATCATCCTCGAGAACTTCAACAATGGCCGTGGCCGCAGCATCAGCTTCTACAGTCGCGTGGACCACCAATGGCACCAGACCTACGTGGACACCACCGGTCAGCGCGTCACTATGTCGGGTGAGTTCGAGGGTACGCGCATGACCTTGTACACGAGACCGAGCACCCGATGGACGTGGCAGACGCTGAATGCGACCGAGATCCGATACTTCGCCGAAGGGATGTCTGGCGCCGATTGGAACGTCACCTTCGATTCGAAGTACATCGCACGTTGACCTCACGTCGGTTCTTCGCCGCAACAATCACGCTGCTGCTCATCAGATGCAGTTCGCCAATGGCCAGCCATGGCGGGCCGACCAGTCCATTCCCACCTACGCGCGGTAACCTCGCGGTCCGTCCGAAGGACGGTCATACCACTTGCCGCGCCCCTCCAAGGCGGCGGCCGTGATGCTCATGCCGTCAGCGAAGACGACAGGGGCACGTCAGCTCTGGCTTCAGCGGAACTCAGTCGGCGATTGTCGTGGACCGAGACGTCGTAGTTCGATGGCGATCTCCTCGTGTGCTCTCATGAACCGCCATCCGATGACCATCCAGAAGATGGCGGTTATTACCGTGAAGATCACCCCCCCGAATGTCGTCATAGTCTTCCCTCCAGCTTGAGCTTCGTGCATGTGTCCTCACAAGCTACACGACCTCCCCGGCAGCGCCGGTCACGACCACACCAATCATGCCGCGCGAACGTCCAAGCTTCAAGATGATTTCATATCTTATGCTAACATTTACCCGAAGGTCCTGATGAAGCGACTCGTTCAGTCAGCCGTTGTTGTGGCGCTTGCCGGTACGACACTGTCGGCTCAGGTCCCTGCGGACCTATCGGGCGCTTGGGTCCTGGCCTCGTCAATGGGCAGCCTTCCCGCGGCGGGATGACCAGTCTGGGGCCGGCGCAGGTCGAACTCACGATTTCGCGAAAAGACGCCACCATGACTATGGAGAGACGGGTCGGCAACCGGGTGCAGACGTTCATCTATCGCCTCGACGGCTCGGAGAGTGTCAGCGAGGCGGGCACTCTGACCCGGCGCGCCCGAAGCCGCTGGAACGGCCCACGGCTTGTCACCGAAGGCACGCACACGATCACGACGCCGGGGTCGGAGGTGTCCATCGGATTCACCGAGACGATCGAGCTCGACGCCGATGGGGTTCTGCACATCGAAACAACCAGGGAAGCGCAACCGCCCACTCGGCAGACCTACACGGGGAAGACGGGCCGGCGGGTCGCTCAGCGCGCCTCCACCGGTTCCACCAGCGACGGTCGTCACCACTGACGGAGGGATACCAATGCCACGAGAGGGCATGGGCGAGATCGAGCACTTTGTGCTGGTTGCGTTGTTGCGGCTGGGGGGAGAGAGCTACGGCGTTCCCATCCTGGAAGAAATCGCCGCGCGGACCGAACGTGCAGTGTCGCGACCGGCGGTCTACATTGCTCTCCGGCGTCCGGCGCCGGGCCGAGTGGTGGTTCTGGCGTCACACTCTGTCGCTTCTGGCGTCGAGAGGGACCTCCACGGTGGCGTTCCTAACCATGGCGCCGCCAGACGGGATGCCCAGACAGCAAGGCCCTGGACAAATGGCGCGGGCCAATCAGATCGCGCCCTGCGCACCACCCTTTACTCCTGCAGTATCACCATCGGGTCGATGCGCATGGCGCGACGAGCCGGGATGTAGCACGCCAGGCCAGCAATGACGAGCAGGAGGAGCGACGTCGCCGCGTAGCTGACCGGGTCGGATGGCGCCACCTCGAAGAGCATGGTTGCTACCAGTCGCGACAGTGCCAGCGCGCCGACGATTCCGATGGCGACGCCGATGCCGGCGAGTTTCATGCCGCTGCCGACGATCATCCTCAACACATCGCCCGGCTGCGCCCCAATGGCCATTCTCAGGCCGATTTCCCTGCTGCGAAGACTCACGCTGTACGCCACGACGCCGTAGAGCCCCACCGCAGCCATGAAGAGCGCGACCCCGCCAAACATGACGATGAGCAGCATCGAAAAGCGCTGTGGCGCCACCGAATCGTTGACCGTGGTCGTGAGCGGATTCATCCCCATCGTCGGCACATTGCCGTCGAGGTCACGGAGCAACTGCCTCACGGTGTTTGACAGCGCCACTGGATCGCCATCGGAGCGAACGAGCACCCACTGCGTGTCGACCATGTCCTGGGACTGCGGCACGTACATCGTCGGCGTCTGTGGGGCGTCGAGGCCGTCATAGCTGACGTTCGTCACGATGCCCACGATCTCGGCGTTGTCCGTGCCATTGCCGATATTGAGCCGCTCGCCGATCGGGTTGGTGCCTGGAAAGAACCTGGCGGCAAAGGCCTCATCGATGATGGCCACCGGCTGACTCGTCATGGAGTCCTCCGATGTGAACGTCCGACCCTGGCGCAGGGACATGTCCAGGGTCTTGAAGTAGTCTGGCGTGACCGCGCGATGGTGGGCTGCGGGTTCCTCCCCGGGTTCCGCAGGTGGCTGCCCGGCCACTTCAACCGTCAGCACGTACCCGCCGCGCATGGGCAGTGTCTGGACTGAACTGACGGCGCTGACCGATGGCACGACGGCAAGGCGCTCCAGGAATCGATCGAAGAAATCAATCTGGCTTTCCTCATCCGGATACGCGGTGTCGGGCAGCGCGACCTGGAACGCCAGGACGCCTTCGGCCCGGAAGCCTGGGTCGACACTGGTCAGCCGGTCGAAGCTCCTGAGCAACAGCGCCGCACCTACCAGCAGGATCAGCGACAACGCCACCTCGCCCACCAGCAGGACTCCACGCATCCACCGGCCTCCCGCACCGACCGACGACCGTCCGCCTTCCTTGAGGACAGCACCGGTGCTGTCGCGTGATGACTGCCAGGCTGGCACGAGGCCGAAGATGATGCCCGTCAGGACGGATGCGCCCAGCGTAAAGGCCAGCACGCTGCCGTCAATGGTCACGTCGTCCACGCGTGGAATGCCGCCGGCGCTCAGTGTCTGAATGGCCGGGATCGCCAAATACGCGAGCAGGATCCCCAGCGCCCCGGCGACCAGAGACAATACGAGGCTTTCCGCCAGCATTTGCGTGACCAGACGACGCCGGCCTGCTCCCAGCGCAGTGCGAATGGCGACTTCCTTTTCGCGAACCGAGGCGCGGACGAGCAACAGGTTGGCCACGTTGGCGCAGGCAATGAGGACCACAACACCCACCGCGACCATCAGGGTCATCAGGGCCGGCCGAATCCGGCCGACCACTTGCTCGTGCAGGCTCAGGACTTCGGCGGATTCACCGGCGCTGTCGTCGGGGTACTGCTGCGCCAGGCGTTCGGACACTCCCCGCATCTCGGTGTCGGCTTGTTCCAGGTTCACACCGGCCTTCAGCCGGCCAACAACGCCGAGATAGTGGGAGCCTCTGGACTCGTTCCCGGGATTGAGCCCGATCGGCCGCCAGAATTCGTACGTTCGGCTGGGGAAGTAGAAGTCCGGCGGCATGACGCCGACAATGGTGACCGGCGCGCCGTCCATCCTGACAGACGTGCCGACCACGTTCGGGTCGGCCCCGAATCGGCGCTGCCACAGCCCGTGACTCAGGACGATGACGTCGGTCGCACCGGGACGGTCCTGATCCGCGGTGAAACCGCCGCCGAGCGCCGGCGCGGTTCTGAGCAGCTCAAAGATGTCCCAGGAGACCACGGCGCCCGACAACCGCTCGGGCCCGTCATCCCAGATGAAGGTGCCGCTGCCGCCGCCGTACACGGCGAGCCGTTCGAACGCCGCGTTCTGGTCGCGCCAGTCGAGAAACGTTGCCGGCGCCACTGAGAAACGCCCGTATTGGGGAATCGTTTCGTGGACCCGCACGAGCGCGTCAGGCTCCGGATAGGGCAGGGGTCGCAGTAACACGCCGTTCACCACGCTGAAGATGGCGCTGGTGATGCCGATGCCCAACGCCAGGGTCACGATCGCGACGGCGCTGAATCCGGGGGCCCGCACCAACTGGCGAAGCGCGAAGCGCATGTCTCGCAACACATGGGCAGTCATCTGCAGGATTCCTCCAGTGGGACCAGGGATGGCGTCGAGCATGTTGGCCATGCGTTCGAGCCGGGGCCGGGCATGCGCGCGATCCGCGCGCTGTACGTCCCTGGCGATCCCTCGCCAGTCGGTGATCTGTGCCAGCGCGTGCGCGTCAGCCTCGGCCTCACTCAGTCCCCGGGCAATCGCGTCGCGGTAGAAGTCTTCCATCTGCGCAGCCAACTCCCGGACGATACGCTCCTGCCGTTCGGGGGACAGCGCCGGCATCGAGAGGCGGTCGCGGACGAACGTCTGCCAGTTACGCATCGGTCGCGCTCATCACGTCGCTGACCGCGGCGATGAAGTCGAGCCAGGTTGCGCGCTTTTCCGCCAGGACACGGCGACCTTCGGCGGTCAGGCGATAGAAGCAGCGATCGCGCGCGCCTGGCTTCTCGACCCAGCGGCCCTTGATGAGGCCGCGGTTTTCGAGCCGCAGCAGCGTGGGATACAGGGTCGGCAGGGCAAACGTGATGCGGCCGCCCGAACGGGACTCGATCAGTTTCCCGATCTCGTATCCGTGCCGGGGCCGTGTCTCAACGAGCGACAACACCAGCATTTCGGTGCTGCCCTTCTTCAGTTCGGGGCTGAACATACTAAATGCCTCCCTATATGTAGGGACACATAGTATGACGAGGGCGACGGCCCAAAGGTTGCCTCACAGGCGCAGCCGCGGGTCCTGGCCCGGAGTAACACGCTGCTTCGTGGACATCCGGGCCGGACGTATAATCGCTGCGTCCCATGGCCATCGAATCCGGCACCCGTTTCGGCCCCTATGAAATCGTGTCACCGCTCGGCGCGGGTGGGATGGGTGAGGTCTACCGCGCGCGCGACACCAGGCTCGATCGCGACGTCGCCCTGAAAGTGCTGCCGCCGCACCTGGCGGCCGATGCCGACGCACGCGCCCGCTTCGAGCGTGAAGCCAAGGCGGTGGCGGCGCTCTCGCATCCGAACATCCTGGCGATTCACGACTTCGGGACCCACGACGGCATGGCGTATGCCGTCACCGAATTGCTCGAAGGCGAGACGCTGCGCGCGCGACTCGAGGAGTCGGGCGCGCTGCCGCCGAAGAAGGTGGTGCACATCGCCGCGGCCATCGCTCGCGGGCTGGCTGCCGCCCACGACAAGCTCATCGTCCATCGCGACCTGAAGCCCGAGAACGTCTTTATTTCGGCGGATGGCCACGTGAAGATCCTGGATTTCGGCCTCGCCCGGAGCTTCAACCGGAGCATGGGCGTCGAATCCGCTGACACCCCAACGGAGCTTCGCACGGACCCGGGCATGGTCATGGGCACGGTGGGCTACATGTCACCGGAGCAGGTCAAGGGCGAGGAT
>JAHEFO010000077.1 GCA_024640135.1 Acidobacteriota bacterium | reverse complement strand
TCCTCGAACGTCCTGGCGTAGAGCCCGTCGATATCGTGATTGCAGTCGTCGGAAAACAGCAGGCCGCCGGTCTCCGCGAACTGGCGCAGGCCGGTGCGTTCCCGTTCGTTGAGCCGCACCAGTTTGTGGCCGGTCATGAAGAGGAACGGGAAGGACATCAGTTCATCCGAGTCGAGTGTGATGACGACCTCATCGGGATACACCGGTATCGTCGTGTACTCAACGATGGAGTTGAGGACGTTGGCGGCGACCTTCGGGTTGTAGTCCCAGTCGCCCGAGTCATAGCGGACGCGCGCGAACACGAATTCCGAGCCGCGCGGGCCGGTCGCGTTCTGCCGCGCCTGGGTATCCTGAACCATTCACGCCATTCTATCTCCGAGCCTTTAGCCAACCCGGCAACCGGGGCCGGTCCCGCCCGGATCCGGCTTCCCCGGCTCTCGCGTGTGATGGCCCTGGACGCTCGGCTGCAGATGGTGGACTGGGGTGGCGAGCAGGGACGTATGCCGGGTTTTTCAGGAGCGGATAGTAGAATAGGCATTATGAAACAGTTCGACACACTTCTTCGGGTGGGCGTGAGCACGGCAATCGTGGTTGCGTCTGTGGCAGCCACCAACGTCGTCGCAGTGCAGGAGAAGCCTCGCGCCAGTCCGCACGAGACCGTCACGGCCGAAGTCGGCGGCGCCAAGATCAGCATTACCTACGGCCGGCCCTACATGAAGGGACGCCGCGTCGCCGGCGGGCTCATCCCCTACACCTCAGTGTGGCGGACGGGCGCCGATGAGGCGACGACACTGACCACCGACAAGATGCTGATGTTCGGCTCGAACCACGTCGGCGCCGGGTCGATCACGCTGTGGACGCAGGCCGCGGAGGAGGGCCCCTGGCAGCTCATCCTCAACAAGGAGACTGGGCAGTGGGGGACGGCCTACAAGGCCGAGAACGACCTGGGCCGCATCGACGTGACGGTCGAAACCCTGGATGCCCCCGTCGAGCAGTTCACCATCGCCATCGAGCCCGGCGCCGGAAAATCCGGCCGGATCGTCATGACGTGGGACACCGTGAAGATGATCGTTCCGTTCTCAATCATGTGAGAACCGGGCAACGGCGGCAAAGGCGGACAGTCGTCAACGGCGGAAGTGACGGAAATGGATCGTGAATTGCCGAGGCTCGATAGGGCCGCGCTCGCTGACACCCGCAACACGCTGCATGCGTATACGCGCGTGCTGGGAGGATGGCTGACGTCCTGCCGTGCTGAACGTAAACACTGGTGGCAGGCGAGTCTCAGGCCGTCGTTGAAGGGCCTCACGACCGGTGTGGTGTACGCGGAGCCGGCCTTCGAGCTGGAACTGAATCTCGTGGACAACGTGCTCATTGCTCGAACGGCAGAGGGAGCCGAGTTGAGCGAGGCCTTGGCCGGGCAGCCGGCCGGCGAGCTTGGGCAGCGCATTCGGGATTTCCTCACCGGGAGCGGTCTCGACACGCGATTGGTTCCCGAAGACGCGGGGCAGCCCGAAGGGCCCATTGCCAGCGACGGGTATTCGGCCGAGTGCGCCAGCGCCATCGCCGGCGCGTGGAGAGCGGTCGCGGGCATGCTGGAGGAGTTTCAGGCGGGTATCCGGGAAGAGAGCGGTGCCATCCAGATCTGGCCGCATCACTTCGACCTCGCCATGACATGGCTGCCCGGCGACAAGGTGCCGGGCCAGGATCCGGCCAATGCCGCCTATGCCGACAAACAGATGGGGTTCGGATTCTCGCTGGGTGACGCGGCCATCCCTGAACCGTACTTCTACGCCACCGCCTATCCGCTGCCGGAAGCGCTCCCGGCCACGCCGTTGCCGGCGGGCGCCGTGTGGCACACGGAAGGGTTCCAAGGCGCGGTCGTCCGCTATCAAGATCTGGCCGACAATCACGACCCGCGCGGATACCTGCTCGATCTCTGGCGAGGGCTGCTTTCAGCCGGGCGTGTAGCAATGAACAAGTAGCCATGAACAAATGCAATTGGCTATACTGATAGGACCTTTCCCCCTCTGGACCCCGGGCTTGCCGGGGAGCATCCCGCTCGGGACCCAAGACATTCAGGGAAGCCAGGACATTTCTCGTGCCGTTTAGTTCGCTCAAGCTCCACCCCAGTCTGCTCAAAAGTGTGAAAGAGATGGGCTTTGCCCGTCCGACACCCATCCAGCTGGATGCCATTCCTCCCGCGCTCGAAGGCCGCGATGTTCTCGCCTGCGCCATGACGGGCAGCGGCAAGACGGCGGCGTTTCTGCTGCCTCTCATTCACCGGATGATCGAGACGCCGCGCGGACGCACGCGAGCCTTGGTGCTCACGCCGACACGCGAACTTGCCGCCCAAATCCTCGAAGATCTCCGGGACCTCGCCGTCCACACGCCGATCACCGGCGCGGCGGTCATCGGTGGTGTTGGCATGGGGCCACAGGAACATGCGTTTCGTGCCGGCCTGGATGTCATCATCGCCACGCCGGGCCGACTGATGGATCACATGCGCCAGTCGTACGCGAACCTGCAGCACCTGGAGTATCTGGTGCTGGACGAGGCCGATCGGATGCTCGACATGGGATTCCTGCCGGAGATTCGTCGAATTCTCAAGGCGCTCCCGACCAAACGCCAGACGCTGTTGTTCAGCGCCACGATGCCGCCGCCGATCGTGACGCTGACGCATGAAATGTTGAAGGACCCGGTTCGGCTGCAGATTGAGCGCAAGTCGGCGCCCGCCATTGGCATCACGCAGGCCGTGTATCCCGTGACGCAGGAACTCAAGTCGCATCTCCTCCTCAAGCTCCTCCAGAACGGCGAGATGGACGATGCGCTGGTGTTCACACGAACCAAACATCGCGCGAACCGGCTGTGGGAGTTCCTGGTCCGCAACAAGATCAGCGCCGAGCGGATTCATGGCAACCGATCGCAGCCTCAGCGCACCGCCGCCCTGGCCGGATTCAAGAACGGCACGATTCGGGTGCTGGTGGCGACCGACATCGCCGCGCGGGGCATCGACGTGCAGGAACTGGGGCACGTCGTGAACTTCGACGTGCCGCTGGTGCCTGCCGACTACATCCATCGCGTGGGCCGTACCGCCAGGGCCGAGGCCACGGGCGACGCGTTCACGTTCGTGTCGCCGCAGGAGGAGTCCGATCTGCGCAGTATCGAAACGGCGATTCACAAGCGGCTTCCGCGGGTGACCGTCCCGGACTTCGACTACCAGGCCCGGCCTCAGGGGGCGCTGGAGATTCCGCTGGCCGATCGCATCAAGGCCATTCGCGAACGGAAGGCCGGCGAGCGCGCCCGCGCGGCCGACAAACAACGGCGCCGCACCGGCGGCAGTGCGCCACCGCCGCGATCGGGCGCCGGCGGCGGGTCCGGACGATCGGCTCGGCCCGGCGGCGCACGCTCGTTCGGACCGCGTCGCCCGGGTGGGGGGCCCTCGCGTGGGCCGGTCAAGCGACGACCGTAAGGAACGCTCCGGCTTAATTGAGGCCGTCAAGCGGCACGGCGCCGACGCCGTGTCATTCCAGGGGCTCGAGTCCGGGTTGTCGGTGTGGCGGGACGATCCGCCGCCGGCCGGCACCGGGGCGATGTTGCCCTATCGTGAGGCTGGTTATTCGTGGATTGCCGTTGGCCGACCGTTGGTCGCCGACGAGCATCTGTCGAAGGCGGCCAGCCGTTTCAGTCTCGATGCCAGGACCCACGGACGCCGCGCCGTCTTCTTCTGCGTCGAGGACCCCGAATCACTCGGCGACTTTCGGCGTTTGCTGATCGGACTGCAATCGGTGTTTCGTCCGCCGCTCTGGGACGGAACCTTGCGCGCCACGCCGAGGCTGCGCGAGCAACTCCGGCGCGCGCGCGCGAAAGGAGTGACCGTCCGCGAGGTCTCGCCAGGGGAACTCGCCGAGGGCACCCCGCTGCGCGGGGCGGTGGAAGAACTCCAGCGTCAATGGCTCGCGTCACGCCCGATGGAGCCGCTGGGCTTCATGGTCTCAGTCGAGCTGTTTCACCAGCCTGATGAGCACCTCTATGTCGTGGCCGAGCGCGACGGGCAGCCCGTGGAGTTCCTGTCGGCCGTGCCGATTCCGGCGCGCCGTGGCTGGCTGCTCGAAGACATGCTGCGCGGCCCGCAGGCGCCCAATGGCACCACCGAACTCCTGATCGATTTCGTGCTGCGCTCGTCGAAGAGCAAGGGGCACTGGATCACGCCCGGATTGACGCCGCTGTCGGGGCCCGTCGCGTGGTGGCTGAGGGCGGCCAGTGTCGCCGCCCGGGCGCTGTATGACTTTGGCGGACTCCAGCGCTTCCGCGCCCGGCTGCATCCGGTGGAGTCGAGACCCGTGTGGATGGTCTGGGATCGCGGATCGCCGGTGGCGGCGCTCCTGGACGTCCATCGCGCCTTTGCAGGTGGCCGGCTGGTGCCGTTTGTCTGGCGATCGTTGACGCGCCACGCCAACGGCCCACCCTGGGCCGTGGCGGTCCCGCTCGTGCCATGGACGTGTGTCCTGCTCGGGTTGCTTGTGAGCGGGCAGTCAGGGCTCCTCGGATTTTCAGGCGGGAGACTGGCCGCGTGGATTGTCTTCGACTCGCTGATGGCGTGGGGCTTGTTCTCTGCAGCCCGGCGGCCGCGTGTGGGGACACTCCTGGCGTTCGCGCTGGCGACCGCCGGCGACGCGGCATGGTCGATTCGGCATCTGTTGCGTGCAGGCTTCGGCGACCATCCGCTGGCGATGGCGCTGCGCCTCCTCTCAGCCCTCGGTCCCATCGTTGGGACGGTCGCCCTGTTGTGGGCCGCTCACACCGCGAGGCGGACTCTGAACTCGCGCCGGCTGAGCTTGACACCATGAAGGGCATGATGGTCCATGAAGCTGTCTGACGTGCAGCAGGGTTCGGAGCCCGGCTATGCCGGGTAGTCCGATCGGAGGGACACCGAGTACGAACGCACCGGCACTTTGCTTCGGTGTGTTCGTACTCGGTGTCCCTCCGATCGGGCCTGCCGCCGAAGGCGGCGCCCAACCCTGCCTTCATGGACCTTCACGTGCTCGATGGTGAGGATCTCTGGTCCTGCCGCACTCAATCGAAATGCGCTCGAAGTAGTGAGGGACGACCAGGAATCAGAACTTGGCGACCAGGGCGACCGCCGTCGTCGTGTCAGTCTTCCGGAATCCCGGCACCGGGGACCTGACCCACCGCGTGGTGTGCTTGACCTTCAGAGAGAACAGCGTGGTGAGTTTCGCGGAGAGGCTGGCGGCGTTGGTCACGCGCTGGTCGCGGCCCTTGTCGAATGCGGTCACGGCCTGGAGCTCGTTCTCGAAGGTGGCATTCTCGGACAGGGACACCTTGTAGGTGGCCCCGGCAGAGCCGATCGCCGACGATCGGTTCGGCGCCGCAAGCCTGTGCTCGTTGGCGTATCCGAGGCCCGCTTCGACATCGAGTTGCTGGCGATCGGTGCGCAGGGCGGCGTAGGTCAGTCCGGCTTCCACGCTGTTGCGATGGTTGATGCCGGCGAAGCGATTCCGGATGTACTCGTGCGATCCGAATATCGAGAATCCGTCCCGGAGCTTTCGTTCCGCCTGTGTGGAGACCGTGGCGGACTGGGCCTTGGTGACGCCGCTGTCTTCGCTGCGAACCAGCGCGGCCTTTGAGGTGATCGTCCAGGCAGCGGGGCGGAAAATGAGCTCGGTGCCCATGCCCAGCGACTTCGTATCAGAATTGCCGCTGGTGCCGACGTACGAAAACTCGGCGCTGCCTTCAAATGCCGGCGGGGGCGGCGGCGCGGCGGGCTGGGCAGGCGCACCGGCCTGCGACAAGAGCGACAGTGACATCACGAACACATTCATCCAGTCCATCGAACCCGATCCTCCCTACGTCTTCACACCCAAGTGCACGCCAGGGACCAGGTGATGGACTACGTAGTCGCGGACGGCGTCTTCAATGGCGAGCACTGGGGCGTCGTACCCGGCCGCCCTCAATTTTGTCATGTCCGCGCGCGTGTCGTACTGGTAGGCCTTCGCGATGTGAGGCGGCATGTCGATGTAGTCAATCGCCGGCGGCCGATCCAGCGCCGCGAAGATCGCGCGCATCAGCCGGTTCCACGTCGTCGCGGCGCCCGTGCCGACATTGAACACGCCGTGCTGCGCGGGGCGATCGAACAGCCAGAGGGTCATCGCCACGGCATCGTGGACG
Organism: Acidobacteriota bacterium; assembly: GCA_024640135.1. GTDB lineage: Bacteria > Acidobacteriota > Vicinamibacteria > Vicinamibacterales > SCN-69-37 > SYFT01. The sequence continues at coordinate 9,510 of JAHEFO010000077.1, read as the reverse complement.
TAGATGAAATCCCGGCGCTGGCCGCCGTCGGCGAAATCCGGCCGGTCGCTCTTGAACAGGCGCACCCGGCCGGTGTCCCGGATCTGTTCGTAGCCCTTGCAGACCATCGAGCGCATGTCGCCTTTGTGCCATTCGTTGGGGCCGAAGACATTGAAGTACTTCAGCGATGCGATTCGATCGAGCGCACCGGTGTTCCTGGCCCACAGGTCGAACTCGTGTTTGGAGCGCGCGTACAGGTTGAGCGGCTTCAGTGAGTCGAGCCGGGCATGGTCGTCCGAATAGCCTTCCGCACCATCGCCGTAGGTCGCCGCGCTGCTGGCCTGGATGAATCTGGCACCTGCCGCAAGCGTAGCCGTGCACAGGGTTTTCGAGTACTCGACGTTGTTGCGCAGGAGGAAATCCCAGTCGGTTTCTGTCGTGCTGCTGCACGCGCCCAGGTGAATCACGCCGCGCAGCCTGCCGGTGAACTCGCCGCCGGCCATGGCGGCGAGGAACGACTCGTGGCTCTGGTAACCCGCATAGCGAAGGGGCGCCAGATTGGCGCAACCGTCGTCAGACGGACGAGTGTCGACGCACAGGATGTCCTCGTCGCCGCGCCGATTCAGGGCCCAGACGACAGCACTACCCAGGAAGCCGGCCGCGCCGGTGACCACGATCATTGAATGATTATAGGCGGGCGCCCAGGTGGACCATTACCTGTCCGCCTGCCGCCGTTCCACAATCCAGATATCCGCCTCGGCCCGCGCCGCCCCGTAGTAGATCATCCGATTGTCCGGGCTGATCCCAAACACCTCACCAGACTCGGGACCTGGGAGGCGCACATCGACGACCGTCCGGGCTCGCGTGGCGGTATCAACCACCGTGAGGGTCGAGTCCTTGACATAGACGATGCGGTGGCCGTCTTTCAGCCATCGTGCGGCGTACGCGCCGTCATCGGTCATCTGCGTGCGCGTGTGCGTACCGAGGTCGTACGTGGCAATCCCGATGGGCCGGCCGCCATCCGATACCACCCCCCCCACGAGCTGGCCACCGTCGGGCGACCAATCCGTGGGCTGGAAGCAATCGTTGCCGATCACGATGTTCGGCAATGGCACCGGGGTGCCCCCGGCTGTGCCGTCAAGCGGCAACTCGAACACGGATTTGGAGGAACAGGAAGAAAACACCAGTCTGTCGCCTGTCGGTGAGAGTACGGGATAGTTGATGCCGGCGTCGAGGCTCGCGATCTTTCGCAGCCCGCTGCCGTCGATGCCAATCACCCACAGGTCCCAGTTGGCATCCCGGTTGGAGTAGAAGAAGAGCGAGCGTCCATCTGGCGCGAAGATCGGCGCCCGATCCCGCGCGGGATCGTCGGTGACGCGCCGCATGGAGCCATCCACCGGCCCGACAAACAGATCCTCCTGCGCGTCGCCGATGCTGAAGTAGGCGATCTGCGTCCCGTCCCGGGACACGTCGCTCGGAATCCGGATGTTGTTCTGCGTATCGAGCAGCCGCGGCGTGCCCGCGCGCATCGTGGCTGGATCGAACGGAATGGCGACGGGGTTGATCGCGCCGACACGCGATCGGAAGGCCAGCCGCGTCCCGTCCTTCGAGAAGCTGGGCAACGCCGCCGAGGCCTGAACGCCGGCGGTCACGGTCTCGGGGGCGCCGAGCGGCGCTCCGGTTGCCGGATCCACCGCCGTGCGCCACAGGTTCATGGCGCCGCCCCGTTCACTGGAAAAGTAGATGAAACGGCCGTCCGGCGACCACGCTGGCGACCAGTCCAGGGCTGCGTCCTCGGTCACCGGGGCCCGGTCGCCTCCGGTGGCGGCGACCGTATAGATGTCGCGCTGTCCACCGGTGTTGCTCCAGTACACAATGCGATCCCCGGAGGGCGACCACGACGGCTGTGCCGCGTCGCCTTCGACGATCGTCCGGGGCGTGCCGCCAGCGGCATCAACCACGTACAACGTCGAGGTTCCCTGGCGCGAGGCCGGGAGGAAGATCTCTTCAGTCGTGAACGCGATGTGCGTGCCGTCAGGCGACCACGCAGGATGGAAGCCAATGTCGGTCACGCGCCGCACGGATTCGCCGGTGGCGCCGGCCACGAAGATGCCGCCATCGTTGTCGGCTTCGTGGAACGCGATTCGCGCGCCGTCGGGCGAAAATGCTGGGCCCCTCTCATCGCGATCCGGCTCGTCGACCAGGGCCGTGGCATTCCGCCCGCCCACCCGCTGGGAGTAGATGCCCCAATTGCCCTTGACGCTGGCCGCATACGCGACCGTGCTGCCGTCGGGCGACAGCGCCGGCGAGGTTTCTTCCCCGGCCGTCTCAGTGACGCGGGTGAAGCGGTCCCATCGCGGTTCTGAGACCGCAGCGGGACTCCGCCAGATCCACACCGCCGCCATCCCGGCGACAGCCAGCGCAGCAATCGCCCAGGGTACACGTGATGTCTGTCGTGGCTGTGCGGCCGGTTCCGCGTCGAGCCGGGCGGCGGCCCCGGTGGAGTCACTCGACAGCGTCTCGAGTGCGAACGCCAGATCGTTGGCCGATTGGAATCGCAACTCCGGCGTCTTCTCGAGACAGCGTCGGACGATGCGCTCGAGGGCCGGGGGGATGGAGAGCCGCGCGGTGTCGAGTTCCGGCGGTTCCTTCGTCAGGATCGCCGTCATGGTGTCCGCCGCGGTGTCTTCCATGAACGCGCGCCGGCCGCTCAGCATTTCATAGAGCAGGGCGCCGAAGGCGAACGTGTCGGCGCGATGGTCGACGGCCTGCCCGCGGACCTGTTCAGGCGCCATGTATCCAAACGTGCCCAGAACCACACCGGCACCGGTCACCGGTCCCGCGCCACGGGTGGCATCGTCGGTGCCCAACTCCATGGGTTTGGCCAGACCGAAGTCCAGGAGCTTCACCTGGTCGCCACGAGTGACCATGACGTTCTCGGGCTTGAGGTCGCGATGCACGATCCCGGCCGCGTGGGCGGCCCCCACGCCCCTGGCGATCTGCAGCGCATACGCGACGGCCTTGCGCGGCGGCAATGGTCCCTGCGCAAGGCGGGCGCGAAGCGTCTCGCCATCCACGAGTTCGGTGACCACAAAGGCCACGCCTCCATCGCGAGCGAATTCGAAAATAGCCAGGATGTTCGGGTGCGACAGCTTCGCGATGCTCATCGCTTCGCGCTCGAAGCGCGCCAGCGCGCCGGGGTCCTCGGCCAGCGCCGCACTGAGCACCTTGATGGCCACGTCACGCTCGAGTCGCGGGTCACGCGCGCGGTAGACCTCACCCATGCCGCCGGCGCCGAGCGAATCCTGAATTTCGTATTGCCCGAGGCGGGCTCCGGGAGAAAGGGACATGAGTGGGCGATTATATGCTCCCCAGCCCACCCGGTTCGTGCCGGCAAAGGTGCGATACAGTCTCCGCATCATGAAACAAGTGCTGCGCGGTGCCGTGAGTGTGTTGGCAGGTCTGGGCGTGACGGTCGGAGCGGCGGGACCGCAGGCTGGAGCGCCATCGCCGCAACCCGCGGAATACCTGCTGAGGCCAGCCCGGGTCTTCGATGGCAATACGCTGCGTCCGGGACTGGTCGTCCATGTGCGCGGCGACCGCATCGTCGCGGTCGGTGCCGCCGCCGACATCAGCGCCCCGGCCGCCGAGGTCATCGACTTGCCGGGCGCGACGCTGCTGCCTGGACTCATCGATGCGCATTCCCACGTGCTGCTGCATCCCTACGACGAGACGCCATGGACCGACCAGGTGCTCAAGGAACCGCAGTCGCTGCGGGTTGCACGAGCCGTCAATCACCTGAAGGCGACGCTCGATGCTGGATTCACCACCCTTCGTGACCTCGGGACCGAGGGCGCCGGGTACGCAGACGTCGGGTTGAAGCAGGCCGTCGCGCAGGGCATCATTCCCGGGCCGCGTCTGCTGGTGGCCACGCGCGCACTGGTCGCCACCGGCAGCTATGCGCCGAAGGGGTTTGCGCAGGAGTGGTCCGTTCCCCAGGGAGCCCAGGAGGCCGACGGCGTGGATGAGCTCGTCAGGGCTGTCCGGGAGCAGATCGGCAAGGGGGCGGACTGGATCAAGGTCTACGGCGATTATCGCTGGGGGCCTGGCGGCGAGGCGCGGCCGACTTACTCGCTCGACGAGATGCGCCTGATCGTTGAAACGGCCCGCAGCAGTGGGCGTCCCGTGGTGGTGCACGCCAGTTCCGCGGAGGGCATGCGACGCGCGGTGCTTGCCGGGGCCGAGACGATCGAGCACGGCGACGGTGGGACGCCGGAGGTGTTCAGACTGATGGCCGAGCGCGGCGTGGCTTTGTGCCCGACTCTGGCGGCGGGGGATGCGACGACGCAATACAGTGGGTGGAAGAAAGGCACAGACGCTGAGCCTGCGAACATCCGGCGCAAACGTGACAGCTTTGCGGCCGCCCTTGCCGCCGGCGTGAAGATCGCCAGTGGATCCGATGTCGGCGTCTTCACGCACGGGGAGAATGCCCGGGAACTGGAATTGATGGTGGCCTACGGCATGCCGGCCCTCGAGGCGTTGCGCGCCGCGACCTCGGGCAACGCGGAGATCCTGCACATGGAGACACAGGTTGGCCGCGTCGCTCCCACCCTGCTGGCAGACCTGGTGGTGGTCAGGGGTGATCCGACGACGGATATCGGGGCCCTGCGCCAGGTGTCACTGGTCATGAAGGGGGGACGCCTCGTGCGCCGGTAGGGGTTCCGGATCGCGTGCCAGGAACAACGCCAGCGCCGCGGCCAGTACTGGCGCGAACAGCAGGAGGCGGGTTGTCAGAGCATAGCGGTCGAACTGATTGTCGAGGAGCGGCGTCGCGACCAGCACATTGACCACCAGGGCGGCGAATGCCAGAGTGCGGAGGCCAGACTGGACCGTGGCGCTGGCGCCGTGTGCGCGAATCAGGGTCCATGCTCCGAGCCAGGCCATGGCCACCGAATAGGTCCAGATGCGGACCGTATCCCAGGCGGCCATGTGCATGAGTTGCGGCGCGAACGTGGCGCCGACCAATAACGCCATCGTGATCGACCGGGTTCGCACGCGGCACACATCAATCGTCCACACCAGGAGGGTGAGGACCGTCGGCAGCACGAGCCCCAGGCAGGCTTCACAGGTGATGCGCTCTTCGAATCGATGCTTCTGCTCGGCGAAGTGCTGGGCAAACCCCGGAGTCAGCCATTCGGGGACGAAGATATGCATGTCACCTTCGACGAAGGTGTACCGGCCCAGGTGCTGCGAGTAGAGATCCTGGAAGTCCGGCGGCAGGGCGCGCGCGCTCAGGACCAGCGCGGCGAAGGCTGCGAGCGGCAGCACCAGTGGCGCTGCGCGCTTGAGGCGCGACTGGAGCCTGCCGTCCTGGCCTGGTGTGACCCACCAGGCCAGGACGAGTACGGGCAATCCCACAAGGACGGCGGATTCGTGGATCAGGACCGCCGTCGCCTGGACGGCGCAGGCGGCCCAGGGTCGTCCGCGCAACATGAGGGCTACTGCGGCGACCGACAGGATGATCAGGATCCCGTCGAGATACCCGATCAGGTGCGCACTCATCACGATGAAGGGCGACGACAGAAACACCAGTGCAGCCAGGAGCGCGACACCCGGCTGCGGCGCCGAGCGCGTCAGTTGCCAGGCCATCCACAGCAGGACACCGGAGAGTGTCACGAGCAGCGCCACGGCGAGTGCCGAGATGATCGAGGCTGTGGGCTCAGCGCCGCCGAGGCCGAGGGCGCTGGAGAGGATTTGCCCGGCCAGTCCGCGTTTGACGAAGCCGAAACGGTAGTCCAGCAGCCAGTGCGCCTCGGAGAAGTCGTTGGGCCAGCGCATCGCTCGAGAGAGGGTGAGGACCAGCGTCACGAGCAGGAGGCCAGATGCGCCAAGCCACGCGCGAGTGCGTACCTTCCGGGTGGGCATTGCGCGACATGATAGCCCGTCAGGGGGTGGGTGAGTCGATCCGTGTGACCTGGCCTGACATCGGCTCGGATAAACTAGCCCTTCGATGCCTGCCGCCGTTCCAACGAAACCCCTGACGCCGCCACTGAAGTGGGCGGGCGGCAAGCGCTGGCAGGTGCCCCACCTGCGCCCGCTGTGGGAGTCTCACCGTCGGAGGCGATTGGTCGAGCCCTTCTGCGGAGGGTTGGCGGTCGCGCTCGGACTCCTTCCGGAGCGCGCCGCGCTGAACGACGTCAATGCGCACGTCATCAATTTTTACCGGTGGCTGCAACGCGGCCTGCGGGTCAAAGTGCGGATGGAGAATGACAAGGCGCTGTTCTACCAGCACCGGGAGCGATTCAATGCGCTGTTGCTGGCAGGCAAGGGTGAGACCGCCGAGGCCGCGCTGTTGTTCTACTACCTCAACCGGACCGGCTACAACGGCCTGTGCCGCTTCAACAGCCGTGGGTTGTTCAACGTGCCGTTCGGGCGTTATGCCAGCATCGGGTACATGACGGAGTTCTCGGCGTACCGCGACGTGTTCGCGAACTGGACATTCACAGTGGGTGACATCGAAGAGGTGCCGGTGGAGCGGGGCGACTTTGTGTATGCCGATCCGCCGTATGACGTGGATTTCACGCAGTACTCCACAGGCGGATTCTCGTGGGACGACCAGGAACGCACGGCCGTGGCTCTCTCCAGGCATCGCGGTCCAGTGGTGCTGGTGAATCAGGCGACCAAGCGTGTGGAGGCGCTGTATCGGAAGCTCGGCTTCGACATCAGGTTCTTCGATGCCCCGCGCCGCATCAGTTGCACCGGAGACCGCGCCCCGGCGCGCGAGATCATGGGGACTCGGAACCTGTGACCCCCGGCAACACCCAGACCGGGAGCGTACTTGAGGCCATGGTGCTGCCCGCGCTTGGGCACGGTGGGTATGCGTGCCAGACGCAGGTCGTGATTGGAGCGCGATGCGGTGGTGGCGTCCACAAGGTCGACGCCGTCGCGACCAGAGACGGCCGACGAACACTGGTGTCCCTCAAGTGGCAGCAGACCGGCGGCACCGCGGAGCAGAAAGTGCCCTTCGAAGTGATGTGCCTCGCCGATGCCGTGCGCGCCGGTCAGGCGGACCGCGCGTATCTGGTGCTCGGAGGGGACGGCTGGAAGTTGCGGGACTACTACACGTCAGGCCAACTGGCTGAACACCTTGTCCATGCCGACCTTGTCCGGGTCGTCACGCTGGAGGCCTTTGCCCGCATCGCCAACAATGGCCAGTTGTAACTCATGCGTCGCATGCGACCGCCGGGCTCGCCAGAGGGAGAGGTGTCTATCGTGAGCGTCCAGCCCGTGGTCGTGTTCACCGACGGGGGCGCGAAGGGCAACCCCGGCCCCGGTGGCTGGGGTGTGGTGATCGTGACCCCTGAAGGGCAGGTCATCGAGTCAGGCGGTGGCGGCGCGCCCGTGACCAACAACCAGATGGAACTCACCGGTGCCATCCGGGCCCTGACGCTCCTGCAGGGCACGCCAGGCCCACTGGCCATCTACACGGATTCGACCTATGTCATCAACGGCATCACCAAGTGGATTTGGGGATGGCGTCGACGCGGGTGGAGGACGGCGGAAGGCGGCGACGTGCTCAACCGCGAGTTGTGGGAGCAGTTGGCCAGCCTGGTCGATGTCCGCGGCAAGGGGGACATCACCTGGCACTACGTCCGTGGGCATACGGGCATTCCAGGCAATGAGAGGGTCGACGAGATTGCCACCGCGTTCGGGTTGAGCCAGGCCGTCGACCTCTACAGTGGTCCGCTCAGCGGATACCCTCGGCCGATTCTGGATCTACCTGACGACACGACTGTGCCGGCGCGGAAGGCAGGCTCGACATTCGGCCAGCCCAAACGCGCCGCCTATTCGTACCTCAGCGTCGTGGATGGCGTGCCCGCGCGGCATACCACCTGGTCCGAGTGTGAGCACCGCGTCAAGGGGCGTTCTGGCGCTCGCCACAAGAAGGCCATGAGCGCCGCGGACGAGGCGGCGATCCTGCGGGGATGGCACTTCGAGCCCGGTGACGTGTAGCCGGAGGACCACGCCGGACGAGTTCCCTCGATGCGGCCGGACAGATCGCCGGCAACCGCTGACTGCCTCAGAACTCGTAGTCGAATCCCGTTTGGCCGATGGAGAGATTCTGGATGTCGGCGCGTTCCAGCTCGTCGACGATGCGGTCGTAGTAGGCGGCTTTGAGGTGGGCGGCGATGCGCATCACGGGTTCCGGCAGGCGCGCCAGTTGTCCGCGCGCCAGGCTGGGCGTGAGATGGCCGGTGGCTTCGGCCAGCGCTCTCATGTCATCAGGAAATGCCACGTCGATGAACGCGGCTTTCAGGCGTGGATGCCGCGCGGCGACATTCCAGATTTCCTCGGTCGGACCGGTATCCAGGGCGAAGACCACCGCTGACTGGCCGTCGTCGATGAGATAGCTGACGGCGGGAACCGGATGGTTGATCGGGATCGCCGTGACCGTCAGGTCACCAATCCTGGTTTCGCGGCGCGGCTCGATTGGTTCAAAGGTCACGATGGGGTGACCATCAAGGAGCAGGTTCGCAAAATCCGGCCAGATCCGCCAGTTGAAGACGTCCTGCGTGAGTGTCTCAATGACCGCAGTGGGTGCGTAGACGGTGACGCCCCGGTCGGTGCAGTCCAGAACATTCATGGCAAAAATCGGCAGCGAGGCCACATGATCCATGTGACTGTGCGTCAACAGCACCGATGTAATCGCCGACTGCGAAAGGGGAGTGCCGCAGAGTCCAAGGCACCCGGCATCGATGGCCACCCGGCCGTCGATGACGAACGAGATCAGATGCTGAAGGTGCCCGGCATCTGGCGACGATGGAAGAATGCGAACCTGCACTGCGGACCAGGCCTCAGCCAGTCTCCCTGGCCGGATCCGTCAACTCCCGCTCGAGGGCGAACACCGTATCCGCCTTGTCGAATCCCTTCGCCTGCATCTGGCCAAGCGATCTGAACTCGAACTTTGAGTCCGCCAACTTCCGGGTCACCGGACAGGCGAGAATTCGGCCGGTTTCGGCGCTGGCAAATTTTTCGAGGCGAAACGCCAGGACAATAGGCTCGCCAATCATGGACAGTCCAGAGTGGTGGTCGCCACCGAAGGCATTGATCATGACGGGGCCCGAGGCCAGGGCCCAGTCGATCTGGAGCGGATGGCCCTCGACCTGCCACACGGAAGCGTCGGCCGCCAGACGCTCGACCTTCCGGTCGAGTTCCAGCGCGGCGTGGCAGGCTTTCGCGACGGCTCGTTCCGCGCGGCCTTCCCAGAAAGCCACCAAAGCATCGCCCTGATACTCCTTGACCGTGCCGCCCAGTTCGCCGACAGCTTCGGTCAGGATCTCGAAGACACGATTCACGGATTGGTGCAGCGTTTCCGGCGGGACCTGGCGGACGAGTACGGTGTAGTCGCAGATGTCTCCGACGAGCAGTGTGGCAAACGCCAGGGCACTGGCAGGCAGCGTGGCGGACACGAGGTCTTCTGCGTCCGTGCTCGACGCGGTTCTGGGCGGAGGGCCTTTGAGGACGAGATCG
>JAHEFO010000076.1 GCA_024640135.1 Acidobacteriota bacterium | reverse complement strand
CGTTCCCAATCTCCTCCTGGTGCCCTTTGGTACCGCATTGGGGGTCTACACCTTCTGGACCCTTCTCAATGACGACGCCCGCCGGGCGTTTGGTCAGCCGGTTCCTGCCGCGGAGCCTCCGCGATGACGACCCGTGATCCCCGACTGTGGGCCGCGCTGTCCTACGCGCTGGGGCTTGTGAGCGGGCTGATTGTCCTGTCAGTCGAGAAGACCAACCCCTATGTGCGTTTTCACGCGTGGCAGTCAGTGCTGGTGTTCTCCGTGGCGGCCCTGGCGTCGCTGCTGCTGCCCGCCGTACCGGTCATCGGCGACTGGAGAGTCGTGATTGTGCTGTTCTACCTGAGCGTCGTCGTCCTCTGGATCTTTCTCATGGTGAAAGCCCTCCAAGGCGAACAGCATCGCCTGCCCTACCTGGGCGACGTCGCCGCCAGTCTTTCGTCATCTTCCACGTGACGCGGACCGTGCCGGCCCGATCCGGCCGGCGGCTACGGTACAATCCGGGGAATGGCCCTGACTGAATCTCTGGTTCTGGAAGCCCTGCGCGTCGTGCAGGACCCCGATCTGCACCGCGACATCGTCACGCTTGGATTCGTGAAGAATGTGACGATCAACGGAGGACACGTCGCGTTCGCCGTGGAATTGACCACGCCCGCCTGTCCCGTCAAGGATTTGCTGCGCGACCAGGCGCAGGCCGCGGTGAGCGCGCTGCCGGGTGTCGACAGCGTGGCCGTGGAGATGACGGCACAGGTACGGCCGGTGGGCCGCCCCGAGGCGGGGCGCGCCCCGATCGACGGTGTGAAGAACATCATCGCCGTGGGCGCCGGCAAGGGTGGGGTGGGCAAGACGACGGTCTCGGTGAACCTGGCTGTCGCGTTGGCGAAAGCCGGCAGCCGTGTGGCTCTGCTTGATGGCGATATGTACGGACCGAACGTGCCCATCATGATGGGTTTCGAATCAGGCCGACGGCTCGAGCAGGACGGGCAGAAGATTCTGCCGGCCGAAGCGTACGGCGTCCAGGTGGTGTCCATGGGCTTCCTCACGGCTGACGATGCCCCGGTGATCTGGCGCGGACCAATGTTGCATGGCGCGATTCAGCAGTTCTTCCGCGATGTGAAGTGGACCGACGTGGATTACCTGATTGTCGATATGCCTCCGGGCACTGGCGACGTGGCGCTGAGCTTGAGTCAGACGGTTCCGGTCACGGGAGCGGTGGTCGTCACCACGCCGCAGACCGTCTCGGTGGCTGACACCCGCCGGGCGGTCAAGATGTACCAGAAGCTGAACATTCCGGTGATCGGGGTGATCGAGAACATGAGCTATTTCGTCTGCGGCACCTGCGGCACGGAGTCCGATGTCTTCGGCAAGGGTGGAGGCGAGGCGCTGGCCCTGGAACTGGGTGTCCCTTTCCTGGGCGCCATTCCTTTGTCCGAGCCCGTTCGCTCGGGGGGCGATGCGGGCACACCCATCGTGCTCTCGTCGCCGGACTCGCCGGCGTCGACGGCGCTGGCCAAGGCGGCGGCGAGCGTTGCGCAGCAGGTGTCCATTGCCTCGTACGCGCGGAAAGCCATTCCTCTGAAGCCGGTCAATTGATTCCGTTCACGAAGCACACCCTCGCCAATGGCCTTCAGGTCGTTGTGCATGAGAACCATCATCTGCCGGTGGTGGCGGTCAATGTCTGGTACCACGTCGGTTCGAAGAACGAGAAGCCCGGACGCAGTGGGTTGGCGCACCTGTTCGAGCACCTGATGTTCAAGGGGGCGGAGCATCAGCCGCGCGGGTTCTTCGAACCGTTGCAGGAAGCAGGGGGCTCACTGAACGGGTCCACCAGCGCCGACCGCACCAACTACTGGTCGGTCGTTCCCACCGGCGCCGCTGAACTGGCCCTCTGGATGGAAGCCGATCGGATGGGGTGGCTGGTGCCTGCGCTCACGGTTGAGCGTTTTGAAACCGAGCGGGAAGTGGTGCTCAACGAGCGTCGCCAGAGCTACGAGAACCGGCCGTATGGCCTCGCCAGTTTCGCCTTGTCCGAGGCCATCTATCCCTCCGATCATCCCTATCACTGGCCGACGATCGGGTATCCGTCGGATTTGCGTGCGGCCACCGTGAATGACGCGCGGGAGTTTTTTCAGCGGTACTATCATCCGGCCAATGCCTCGCTCGCCGTGGCCGGCGACATCCGCCCTGATGTGGTGCTCGCCTGGGTCGAGCGGCTGTTCGGTGACATTCCCGCCGGGCCCGAAGTGATGCCGCCCGTCGCGACGCCGCCGGCGCCCCCGGCGTGCGCGCGCCTGATGCTGGAAGATCGCGTGGAGCTGCCTCGGCTGTATCTGGGGTTTTCCACGCCGGCGCTGTTCGCGCCGGATGATGCCGTGCTGGACGTGGTGGCGGATCTCGTGGCGAATGGACGAACCTCACGGCTGTATCGAACCCTGGTGCACGACCAGCAGCGAGCGGCGGGATTGGGCGCGGGTCAGGGATCGCGGGAGTTGGGAAGCCTCTTCCAGGTTGTCGCGACGGCCGCGCCCGGCGTCGCTCTCGAAGAACTGCGAACGGCGATCAGTGAGGAACTGGAGCGGCTGGCGACCGACGGTCCGTCTGAATCCGAACTCGCGCGCGCGCGCGTGCTCGCTGAAGCGTCGTTCCTCTACCGGCTGCAGACGCTGGGCGGATTCGGCGGCACGGCCGACCAGTTGAATGCCTATAACGTGTATACCGGGTCCCCCGCGTACTTCGCGAAGGACCTGGACCGCTACCTGCACGTCACCACCAGTGATGTGCAGCGGGCCGTCCGGCAGTATCTGCCGCCAGACCAGGCCGTAATGCTGTCCGTCGTGCCACAAGGGGAGCCCCAATGGGCCCTCCGAGACTCGGAACGGGCCGTGGTGACCACATGAGCAGCAGTCAGCGGTTCGTCATGCCGAGCGCAGGCTCGCCCGCCCGTTTGACGTTTCCTCCAGTAGTACGCCAGACGTTGTCGAATGGCGCCCGCGTCTGGGCGATTCGCCACACGACCGTGCCTGTGGTGACAATCGCGCTCGTCGTCCCGGTCGGGTCGGCCTTCGATCCTCCGGGGTCGCCTGGGCTGGCGGGCGTCATGGCCGACTTGCTCGATGAAGGTACCGATCGCCTGGATGCCATTGGCCTGGCCGAGGCGTTCGCCAGCCTGGGCACTGAGTTGTCCGTCGACGCCGGGCCTGATGTCACGACGTTGACCTTGACGACCCTGTCGCGCTTCCTGGAACCGGCGCTGGAATTGCTGGGCGAGATGATGATGCGGCCACGCCTGCGCGAGGATGATCTCTCGCGAGTGCGGGAGATTCGGCTCAACGGGTTGCGTCAGCTGCGAAGTTCCGCGTCGGCGGTGGCAGAACGGGCATTCCTGGCCGCCGTGTTCGGCGGACATCCCTACGGTCATGGGACGCTGGGGACGTCTGCGGCTATCTCGCAGTTGTCGATCGACGACGTGCGAGCTTTCCATTCGGCTGGCATGCGCCCCGCCGGCGCCACGTTGATCATCGCGGGGGACGCGGAGGTCGTGGAGATGTTGCAGGCCGCCGAACGGCAACTGGGCGGCTGGCAGGCGCCTGGCGGCCAGCCGCTGCCTGCGGTTCCGCCGGCACCTGCGTCAGCCGCCTCCCGTGTGTTCGTGGTGGATCGCCCCGGCGCGCCGCAGACGGAAGTGATCGTCGGTCATCTGGGACCCTCACGGCGAGTCGCTGATTACCACACCCTGGTCACCCTCAACGCGCTGCTGGGCGGCCAGTTCTCCAGTCGCATCAATCAGAACCTCCGCGAAGTGCGCGGGCTCACATATGGCGCGCATTCGTCGTTCGACTTCCGCGCGAAATCCGGGACGTTTTCCTGCGAAACAAATGTGAAGGGCGATGCCACCCCTCTGGTCGTGTCTGAGATCCTGAGAGAGTTCGAGGCCGTTGGCGGGTCTCGTCCGGCAGGGGCCGAGGAACTCGAGCGCGCGAAGTCGTCACTCACGCGCGGCTACGTCCGGCAGTTCGAAACGTCCGTGCAGCTGGCGCACGCGGCGGGGCGCCTGGCGACGTTCGATCTGCCGTCGGACACCTTCGATCGGTTCGTACCCGACGTCGAGGCCGTGACGCCTCAGACGGTGTCGGCCGCGGCGCGCGCGCAGGTTCGTCCGGACGAGGCGATGATCGTCGTCGTCGGCGACGCCTCGCCGTGGCGGACACAACTGGTGTCGCTCGGACGACCCGTCGAGGACGCGGAGATAGAATTTTGAGTCAGGGACGGAGATGGCAGCGAGGACGGAGATGACACGGTCATGAAGGCCGTCAGGTTTCATGAGCACGGCGGGCCCGAGGTCCTGCGGTACGAGGACGCGCCTGACCCGGAAACCCGTCCCGGGCACGTGGTGGTGCGGGTGGCGGCCTGCGCACTCAATCACCTGGACCTCTGGCAGCGAAAGGGCATGGATCGCGTCATCCTGCCCATGCCGCACATCTCTGGCGCAGACGTGTCCGGGACGGTTGCGGACGTGGGCGAAGGCGTCACCGACTTGACTCCAGGCCAACGGGTGATGCTCCAGCCGGGCTTGAGTTGTGGAAGATGTGCCATGTGTCTCTCCGCCCGGGATCATCAGTGCCCGCGGTATGACGTGCTGGGATATCGGTCCGAGGGCGGGTACGCAGAGGCCGTGGCCGTGCCTGCAGCCAATGTGATACCGATTCCGGACCATATTGACTTCGTCAGCGCGGCCGCGTTTCCCCTGACGTTTCTCACGGCCTGGCACATGCTGTTCGCCGGAGGCCGTCTGACGTCGGCGGACACCGTGCTCGTCGTGGCCGCGGGGAGCGGCGTGGGGCAGGCCGCGATCCAGATTGCGAAGGCGACCCACGCGCGAGTCCTTGCAACTGCGAGGGGCGAGGAGAAGTGCTCGCGCGCCAGGGCCCTTGGTGCCGACGATGTCGTTGACTCGACTTGTGAGGATGTGCCGAAGCGCGTCAGAGCGCTCACCGGCGGCCGGGGTGTCAACGTCGTGATTGAGCACGTCGGCGCCGCCACCTGGGATCAGAGTGTTCGGTGCCTCGCGCTCGGTGGCCGGTGGGTGACGTGCGGGGCCACGACCGGCTTCGATGTCGCGCTGGACTTGCGGCACTTGTTCGCCCGCCAGCTCACTCTTGCCGGATCCTACATGGGAGCCAAGGCGGAACTATTGCAGGCTGCCGAGGGGTTCTTCCGTGGCCTGTTCGCGCCCGTCGTCGACTCGACCTTCCCACTGCAGGAAGCGGCCGACGCCCAACGGCGACTCGAGGCTGCAGACCGATTTGGCAAGATCGTCCTCGTTGTAGACTAGCGGGTGATGTCCCTGGCTCGGTGGAGCGTGAGTCTGGTAGCGATGATCGGGCTGGTGGCCGCGACCATGGCCGGAGCCACCGTGTGGCTGCTGCTGACGGCGCCGGTGACCGTGGCTGATGCAGTGTCCAAAATGGGACAGGGTGACGTCGGGCCCGCGATGCAGGCATTGGGCTCGGTGATCGCCGAAGCCCTCAAAGGTCTCTTCAAATATCTCTAGAGAGTGTTCGGCTGGGCGCCTTCACATGAGAAATGAAGGGCTCGGAGGTCATTCTTCCTGCGCGTCAGCGGCGGCCAGGAGCGCGGCGTAGTCGCGACCGGCCGATGCTGACGTGTCGACCGGCAGTCCGGCGGAGTCCCAGGCCAGGAACCCGCCCAGCACGTTCGTCACGCAGCTGAAGCCGAAGACTTCCAGAACTTGGGCGGCGCGGCCTGACCGATCTCCGCTGTGGCAGCCGACGAGGAGCGGCGTGCCGGCTGCAAAACTCGATCTCATCACCCGCACAAAATCGGGGTTGGACATCATCTGACCGGTGTCCTCGTCTACTTCGAGCAGCGGGACGTTCGTGGCACCCGCGGGGTGTCCCTCCGCGAACTCCTCACTCGAGCGCACGTCGATAAAAGTCGCCCCTTGGCACTGGGCGGCGTAAGCCTCGGTCACGGTTACGGGCGTTTCAGGCATATGGCAGTCTCGCAAGCGGCAGCCACGTCAAGGAGCCGTGGCGTGGACTCACGCGGGCCAACCAGTTGCAGTCCCGCTGGGAGTCCATCGGTCTCAAGGGGGAGCGTGATGGCCGGATGACCGGTGATATTGAACAACTGGGTGTGTTTGAGCATCGCCGCTCGCACGAGGAAGTCCGTTCCGGCAATCGTGACGTGGGCCTGCCCGCTCAGGGGCGCGGTGATCGGCATCGTGGGCAACACCACCGCGTCGACGGATGAAAGCAGAGCGTCCACTGCGCGCCGCAGGAGGCCGCGGTGGTGGCGGGCCTGCAAGTACGCGACCGCGGAGATTTCCCGCCCCGCCAGCAAGCGGCCGTGGACCAACGGAGAGTAGTCGGCGCGGTGGTGGTCGAGCCATGGCGCGTGCCAGGCGGCGGCCTCAGGCAGGGCGAGATTGACATACGTCTCGGTAATTCGATCCGGCTCCGGAATCTCGACAGGCGAGATGCTCACTCCTGCTTCCTCGAGTCGCGTGCAGGCCCGATCGAATGCGGCCTCGACCTGGTCCTCGAGCGGGCTCGCAAAATACCCGGCGAGCCGTCCGAGACGCAGTCCTTCAAGGGCGACGGGACGGACCGTCTGTATCGGGGCGCCGGCCAGCACGGACCACAGCCAGGCGGCATCCTGGACCGACCTGGCAATCGGGCCGACGTGATCCAGCGTCGCGCTCAGTGGTACGACCCCGGTGGTCGGCACATCATGCAGCGACGGCTTCAGTCCGACCAGGCCGCACGCCGCTGCGGGAATGCGAATCGAGCCACCGGTGTCAGTGCCGACCGAGGCCAGCCCCATGCCTGTGGCCACCGCGACGGCCGACCCGCCGCTGGACCCGCCCGCCATGCGCGTGTGATCCCTCGGGTGCAGGACAGGGCCGAAGGCCGAGTCTTCACTGGTCGTGCCCAGTGCGAATTCATGCAGATTCGTCTTGCCCAGCAGCACGGCGCCGGCGGCACGCAGGCGGGCGGTCACCGGCGCGTCGGCACTTGCCACGCGGCCGGAAAACACCCGTGAGGCCGCGGTCGTCGGCTGATCTGCCACATCGATCAGGTCCTTCAGGGAAAGGGGCAGGCCGTGCAGGGGGCCCCGGTCAACGCCGGCGGCGCGCTCCGCGTCGGCCGCCGTGGCGGCCGCCATCGCCGCGTCCGCATCGACGCGAATAAATGCGTGAGTGGAAGGATCGTGGATGGCGATCGCCTTCAGGCTGAGTTGGACGAGGTCGGTGGCGGTGAGCCGACCGGCGCGTAGCGCCGCTGCGGCCTCCACCATGGTCGCGGGCAGCGTCATCAGGGTAAGCTCTTTGCCGAGGATATCGTACTCGTATGCCACGCACCGTTCTTGCTGCCGTCATGCCTGCGCCCCATGTTCCGGTGGAAATTCGAGAGTTCATCGAGCCCGAGTTGCCGCCTGGCGGCGCGTTGCTGCGCACCGCCTTGTCCGAGGTGTGTGGCACGGACGTGCACTTGTGGCATGGCCGTTTGTCTGGCGTGCCGTACCCGATCATTCCCGGCCATGTCTCGACCGGCACGCTCGAGGCGGTGAGAGGGACTCTCACTGACGCGGAAGGCCGGCACCTGCATGAGGGCGATCGGGTAGCGTTCTTCGACGTGCACCGGACGTGCGGACGGTGTCTGGCGTGCACGGCGCATCGCACGCCCACGCGGTGCCCATCGCGCCGCGTGTACGGCATCACTGACTCGGCCGCCGATGGACTGTTTGGCGGCTGGGCTCAGAAAGTCTACCTGGAGCCGGGCGTGGTCATTGCGCGTCTCCCGGACGGCGTCTCATTCGAGTCGTATATTGGAGGCGGCTGCGGCCTGCTGACCGCCGTACACATTATCGAACGGGCGCGCCTTACCCTGGGGGACACCGTCGTCGTGCAGGGCGCCGGTGCCGTCGGGATGAGTGCCGCGGCTCTGGCGCGAAAGTCCGGCGCAGGTCAGGTCGTGGTGGTCGGGGCGCCGCAGAGTCGACTGGATCTGGCGAAACAGATGGGCGCGGACGTCGTAATGAACATTGACGCGACGCCGCCTGCCGAGCGGCTCGCGCGAGTACTGGATCTCACCGGCGGCATCGGCGCGGATGTAGTCATCGAAGCCGCTGGCTCCGCGCGCGCCTTTGAGGAGGGGCTTGCCCTGGCGCGCAACGGCGGCGCTTATGTCATTGCCGGTCATTACACTAACGTGGGCGACAGCACCGTAAATGCGCACGAACACATCAATCGGAAGCATCTCGACATCCGCGGCTGCTGGGGCAGTGAGGTGGGACATTTCCTGCGAGCCATCGAGGTTCTTGCGCGGTATCACGACGAGATCCCCTGGCATCTCATTGGTGCCAGGACCTTCGGATTGGGACAGATTAATGACGCCCTCTCCATTGCCGCCTCGATGGCCGTTCCAAAGGCTCTCGTGGACCCTTGGAGCGACGCGTAAGGAAGTTTCGCCAGTCTTCGATCGCGGCTTTCGGAGATAATGGAAATCGACGAAGAATTAATAGACGACTAAGGACTCCATGAAATTCGCGTTCGCCGTGCTCGTAAGTGTCACCGTCTCTGTGCTGTCTGCAACCGCTTCCGCCCAGGTCACCTCCGACGCCACCGCCAGTTCTGAGGGGCAGTCCGGGCAGGTGCTGCGGGTGTTTCTGGATTGCGACCAATGCGACTTCAATAACATCCGGCAGGACATCACGTTCGTCAACTACGTTGCGGACCAGACGAATGCGGACGTGCACGTCTTGATCTCAACCCAGTTCACCGCCACCCGTGGTCGCGAATACACATTCGACTTCATCGGGATCGGGACATTTGCGGATATCACGCAGCGGCAGGTGTTTGTCAGCAGCGGCTCTGACACAGAGGATGAGCGGCGCCTCGGCATCGCGCGGACCTTTTCGCTGGGATTGACCCCGTTTCTCGTGCGCACGCCCGAGGCCGACCGCTTCTCTCTGCAGTACAGAGAGCCAGCCTCCGGTGTCGTCGCAAGCCAGCCGCAACACGATCCCTGGGATAACTGGATCTTTCGCGTGGGCTCGAGTCTGGAGCTCAATGGCGAGGAGCGGCGAAAGAGCAACCGTGTTCGTGCCAATTTTTCCGCCAACCGGACGACAAAAGCCTGGAAGTTCTCGTTTTCGAGTAATGCTGATTTCAACAACGGCGAGTTCACGCTGAGCGACGGCAGCAAACTGGACAGCTCGACAGAGTCCTGGAGTGTGACCAGTTCGGTCACGAAGAGCATCGGTCCTGAGCACTGGGCTGCGCTGTTTCGGAATGAACTTCGATCCAGCACGCAGTCCAACAAGCGTCTGGAGATTGGTCAGTCGGTGGGTGTGGAGTGGGACTTCTTCCCGTACTCGGAGTCCACACGACGGTCATTCGTGGTGCAGTACTCTATTGGGCTCTCCAACGTGAAGTACCACGAGCGGACGCTCTTCGACAAGACCGAGGAAACGGTCGGCGACCATCGCCTGGCAGCAATCCTCGCGCTCCGGCAGCCGTGGGGAACGTCGCGCGCCTCAGCGTCGTACTCGGCCTACTTGCACGATTCGTCCAAGTACAACATCGACTTGTTCGCCGACACCAACATTCGCCTGTTCCGAGGTTTTGGCCTGGATGTTCAGGGGAGCTTCTCCCGGGTTCGGGATCAAATCTATCTGGCCGCTGGCGGTGTGACGGATGAGGAGGTCCTGCTCCGGCTGCGGCAGCTGCAGACGGGCTACCGCTATCGCATGCAGGTCGGATTCACGTTCCAGTTCGGTTCCATCTACAACAACGTGGTCAATCCACGCTGGTCCGCGACCACCGGCCGTGGGTTCGGCGGCGGTGGCGGGGGTGGGGGCGAGTGAGTTGCGCGGGCCGTTGCACGGCGACGGGCTGAGCGAGCTGACGCCCCGGGACGTCCTGGCCGCGTGGCTATTCGTGGGAGTAAACTCTTGGTTGGAGGCACATACATGACCCGATTTCGTAGCACAGCACTTACGGCAGTCACCGCGTTGACGGTGGCGGTCACGGTACCGGCGGCGTTGACGGCTCGCCAGGGCGCCGAGCGTACTGTCTACGTCACGGTCATGTCCTCCGGCGGCCAGCCGGTGCCGGACATGCGCCAGGAAGAGTTCAGCGTCAAGCAGAACGGTGAGGATCGCGTGATTACGAAGGTGGATCGGGCCAGCGAGCCCCTCCACTACGCCATCTTGATAGACACCACTCCAGCCGCCGGACGGGCCGTGAACGACATTCGAACGTCCGTCAAGGCGTTCTGTGAATTGTTGCTGAGTGTCGATCCGAAGACTGAGTTTCAGTTGATGGAGTTCGGTGGCGCCGCCATGACACATGTGGACTTCACGTCGGACATCACGGCGATTGAAGGGGCGCTCGGGAAGATGCTGCCGAAGCCCAGCGAGCCGGTGCTCAATGAAGCGCTGGTCGAAGTCTCCAAGCAGATGGCCAAGATGCCGTCCGGCAGTCGGCGGGTCATCCTCACGATCAACATGGAACCCACCATTGAATCCTCCGGCATCCAGGCTCGCCTGGTTGCGGAAGAGGTGCGCAAGTCCGGGGCAGCCGTCTGGGCAGTATCGCTGCAGGAGGGGACACGCCGCGACAGCACCCGGGAACAGTTGCTGAATGGACTGGCGGCCAATACCGGCGGCCGTTCGGTGGTGCTCCAGGGGCAGGCCGGCCAGAGTCAGTTGAGCAATTTCATGCGAAGCATCGCGGCCAACACGTTCTCCCAGTATGCCGTTACCTTCACGGAGGGCGAGACGATGAAGCCGGGGACGGTCACTGACGTCACGGTGACCCGCCAGGGCGTCACGGCCCTGTCCATGAAGTGGTCCGGTCAGTAGCCTCGAGGACACGGCCGATTCTCATCACTCGTTCCCGCCGGTAGCTCGAGCGATCGCGGCGTCCAGGACTTGGGCAAAGGTTTCGAAGGGAAGGGCGCCGCTGAGGGCTTGCGTCACCGTGACCTCATTGGTGGACTTGTTGAACAGCCCGACGAAAAACGCCGGCGTGCCATTGGCGCCAAAACGCGCTGCGAGATTGGCGGTGATGCGGATGTCGGCCGTTGTGCGTCCGCTGGCGATGCACGCGCCAAACAGGTCCATGTTCAGGCCGGCCCGCATCGCCGTCGCCTCCAGGCCCTCTACCGAATGCTGTTCGGGAGGGCCGAACAGCGTGTTGTGCATCGCCCAGAATTTTCCCTGCTCCAGGCCGCACCGAGCGGCCTCATGCGCCTTGATCGCCTGAGGGTGCAGTTCATCAATCGGGAAGTCGCGGAAGGCGTACAAGATCTTGCCGGTCGAGATGTAGTTGCTCTCGATCAGAGGCATCGTTTCTCGGAAATGCCGTCTGCAGAAGGGGCACTCGTAGTCAGAGAACTCGACCAGCGCGACCTGACCATCGGGGTTGCCCATTTGCGGCACGCCGCTCAGATCCACGATCGGTCGAGGACGGCCCAGCGTGACTCGAAGGCTGGCCAAGTCCTCTTTGACCGAGGCCAATTCCGATTTGAGCGAGTCGATCTCCGACTGCTGGCCGCATGCCGGCGCCATGAGCAATACAAGGGCCGCGATCGCGGATCGGATGGTTCGGTTCTGCACGGCAGCTCTCCTCGTTACCTGATGGAAGACGGTTTCACTTGCCCGTCAATCTCCCGAGATTGTACGCTGCCTCTCATACTTCCACATGAGACGCACTAAGATCCTCGTGACGCTCGGCCCGGCCACCATCGACGAGGCCGTGATCCGCGCGATGATCGAGTCAGGCGCTGACGCATGCCGCCTGAATTTCTCGCACGGAACGGCCCAGGGGCATGCCGCCTTCTGCCGTATGGTGCGCGAGCAGGCGTCGATGGCTGGGCGCCACGTCCTGGTTCTGCAGGATCTTTCGGGCCCGAAGATTCGCACCGGGACACTGCAGGCTCCTCTGACCCTGGTCGCCGGGGACGATCTCGCCGTCGAGCTGGGTGACGGCGAAGGCGGGGCCGGACGCGTCACCTGTGCATTCGAGCCGCTGTTCTCATCGGTCGAACCCGGTCACCGCCTGCTGCTTGATGATGGGCGGATCGAACTCGTCGTGACCGGGACCGCGCCGGGCCGCCTGACGACAGAGGTTGTCGAGGGAGGCGTCCTGGGCAGCCGGAAGGGCATCAATCTTCCGGGTGTCGTGGTGCGGACGGCGGCCCTGACGCGGAAGGACCATGAGGATCTGCGTGCGGGCATCGCCATGGGTGTTGATGCGGTGGCTTTGAGCTTCGTGCAGTCTCCCGATGACGTCGTACAGGCGCGTGCGGAAGCCCGTGCCGCCGGCGCGGGCGACTTGCCGATCATCGCGAAGATCGAGCGGCCCTCTGCGGTCGAACAGATCGATGACATCGTGACTGTCAGTGACGCCATCATGATTGCCCGCGGCGATTTGGGGATCGAACTGCCGCTTGAGACAGTGCCCGCGGTACAGCGGCGCGTGCTGCTGGCGGCGCGACGGCGGGGGGTGCCCGTGATCGTGGCGACTGAAGTGCTGGAGTCCATGCGCCTGTCGGCGAGGCCGACCCGCGCGGAAGTCACCGATGCCGCACATGCCGTGGACGAGGGCACAGACGCGATCATGTTGTCTGGCGAAACGGCCGTCGGGGTGAACCCCGCCCGAGCGGTGGCGACGCTGGCCACGATCATTGTGGAGGCGGAACGCGCGAGGACTGCGTCCGCCGGCGCGGGTGGCGCCGGGGGACTCGATGTGTCGTCCGACGACGTGATCGCGCGGCGGCATGGGCTGGCCCTGTGCGAGGCCGCGGTGGCGTTGGCTCGTCGTGCAGGAGCCACGGCGATCGTGGCGGTGACGAAGGCCGGGATGACACCCCGCCTGCTTTCAGCTCTGCGGCCGGCCTCGCGGATCATTGCGGCCACGCCGGATGTGCAGACGGCGGCACGATTGGGCCTGGTGTGGGGGGTGACGTCCCTGCTCACGTCGGCAGCCTCGCTTCCGGCCGTCCGCGAAGCGCTGCTCGAGCACGCACTGGTGCCGGTCGGCGACATCATCGTGTTTGTCGCGATGCATGCCGCCCTGGGACCCGAGGCGGACAACTTTCTCGTTGTGGAGCGAATGTAGGCGAATGGCGCACCCGGAATCCAGGAGCGGTGTGATTCATTTCATCCTGGACAATTCACTCCTCCTCATCGGCGGCAGCATCGTTGCCCTCGTCTGGGCCAACCTCAACTATGAGGCCTACGAGGCCTTTTCACATCTGCTGCACTTCGCCGTGAACGACGTGGGCATGGTGTTCTTCTTCGCTCTGGCAGCGAAGGAAGTGGTGGAGGCGATGTTGCCCGGCGGCCCGCTTGCCACGCCACGGCAAGCCGCGGTGCCGCTGTTTGCCGCCGTCGGAGGGATGCTGGCGCCTGCGGGGCTGTTTCTGCTGTCGGCCTATGCCATCGGTGACGCGGAAGTCGTGCGCGGCTGGGCCATTCCGTGCGCCACTGACATTGCGTTTTCCTACCTCGTCGCACGGGTCATCTTTCCGCAGGGCCACCCCGCGATTCCGTTCCTGCTCCTCCTGGCGATTGCCGACGATGCGATGGGATTGATCATCCTGGCGGTGTTCTATCCCAGTGCGCCGCTGGCTCTCGGGCAACTGGGGCTCTGGCTCGGGGCCGCCCTGGTCCTGGCGTGGCTCCTGCGCCGCTGGCGCGTCGGCAGTTTCTGGGCCTACGTCATGGGACCTGGGGTGCTGTCGTGGATCGGCCTCTACGTCGGTGGAGTGCATCCCGCCCTGGCTCTGGTCACGGTCGTGCCGTTCATGCCGCACGCCAAGACCGATCTCGGGTTGTTCTCCGAGAAGGAGGACAGACGTCACGACACCATGAACGAGTTCGAGCACTGGTGGAAAACGCCCGTCCAGGTCGTGCTGTTGCTCTTCGGTTTGGTGAACGCTGGTGTGCCGCTGACGTCCGTGGGCGAGGTGACGTGGATGGTGCTCGGCAGCCTCATTATCGGCAAACCCCTCGGGATTGTCGGCATGGCGATGGTCGCGAACGCGATCGGTTTTCCCAGAGCCGTGGGCCTGGAAAAGCGGTCCATGATCGTGATTGGAGTCACGGCAGGCATTGGATTCACCGTGGCGTTGTTCTTTACGACCGCGGCATTTCCGATTACGTCGCCGCATCTCGACGAAGCCAAGATGGGCGCGTTACTCAGTTTCCTCGCCGCGCCCCTTGCCATTGTCCTCGGCAGGGCGCTCAGGGGCGGCACCGCGCGCGGATGAGGCGCGATGGCGTTCGTGCCCGATTGCCTCGGCCTTTCGCCTGAGCGCGGTCAGCGACAGCTGCCAGCCCCGCGAGACAACCGCGTAGTAGCGCCTCCAGCGAGGCGAGGGCTCGTAGCCATCCTGGCGGACGACAAGTCGGCACCCGTCACCTTCCGGCTGACAACTGACGTGCAGCGCCATCGGTCCGAGGGGATCGCCCTCCGGAGGCACCCACCAACAGTCGGCCACGAGGAATTGCCGGGCGGGTCTGACATCGACGATTGTGCCGTGGAACACGCCGCCAAGCGGCCCGAGCAGGTCGTCGCGATATGAGGTTGGTGCCCATTCGATGGCGTAGACGCCGAACGGCACCGGCGTGACGACCGCGTGAAGGGCCTGCCACCATTCCTGCAGCGCGGCGTGATCAAAGAAGCACGCGAACACATCGGCCGGCTTGGCCGCAATGAACAGACTCTGTTCAAATCGACCGGCCGGATCAGGTGCGGCAACAGTCATCGGATTTGCAGCGTTGAGGGAAGCAGGGCCATCCGATCTTCAGAACTGGAGCCTGGGATCTTTCTATTTCCTCAGGGACTGCGCGTAGGCGACGATGGCCCACACTTGTTCCTTGGTCAGTTCGTCCGAAAACGCCGGCATCTTCGGAGTCCCACGGCCGTTCCAGATCTTATAGAAGACCGTCCCGTCCAGGTTGCGTGCCGCGCGTGCGGTGTTGGTCAGGTCCATATCCGCCGCGTGTGCCGGGTCGGCGTCCGGACCATCGCCTTTGCCGGCGGGGCCATGGCAGCGCTGGCAATTGGCGGCGAACAGTTTCTTCCCGCCGGCCAGCGTCGCGGCGTTCGTCGGCAGCGGGTTCTTTTCCTCGTCTGCGTTCGCGGGAATCGTCCAGCGGGTGGAGGTTTGCGCCGCTGCGGCCGCGACCGTTCGTATCGAGACGGTGCCCGCCACCAGGGTAAGGCCAGCGAGAGAGAACAGGAGCGCTTTGACGGTGTGCGACATGCACGAAATGATATACCGGGCGGACGCCATTCTTCCTTTCGATCAGGCCGGTGACTGTCGATTCAGGCTCAGGCCCCATCGACTATGATCGACCCATGTTGGCTCGATTGTGCATGATGACGGCGGTGGCGTCTCTGCTGGGCGCGTCCCCGGTCCCCCAGACGACCTCCTACGACGCGGTCGTGGCTCGGGTCCGCAGCAGTGACGGATTCGCCAGAGCCCTTTCGGCTCTGGAACGGGATCACGACCGGATGATTGCCGAGACCATCACCTTGACCGAGATCCCGGCACCGCCATTCAAGGAGGCCGCGCGCGGCCAGGCGTATTTCAAGATGTTGCAGGCTGCAGGGTTGACGGACGTTGAGCAGGACGAGGCCGGCAATGTCATGGGGTTGCGCAGAGGTAC
>JAHEFO010000075.1 GCA_024640135.1 Acidobacteriota bacterium | reverse complement strand
GCGGCGCGGCGATCACGGGCTACACGGCCACGGCGAGTCCGGGTGGGGCGACGGCGACGGGCAGCGGGAGCCCGCTGGTCGTGACCGGGCTGACCAATGGCACGCCGTACACGTTCACGGTGAAGGCAACCAACAGCGTGGGCACGGGCGCAGCCAGTGTTCCGTCTGCGCCGGTGACCCCGGTCTCATTGCCAGGCGCGTTCGGAAAGAGCAGTCCCTCGAGCGGTTCGACGGGGCAGTCGACAAGCCCAACGTTGAGCTGGAGTGCGATTTCTGGTGTGACGAGCTATGAATACTGCGTCGACACCACCAACGACAACGCGTGTGTCGGGTGGACGAGCACTGGCACGAACACGAGTGTCTCGCTGAGCGGTCTGCCGAACAACACGGCGCACTACTGGCAGGTGCGGGCCACGAATACCAGTGGCACGACGTATGCGAACGGATCCGCCGGGGCCTTTTGGGCTTTCACAACGGTGGTGGCCGCGCCTGGAGCGTTCAGTCACGGCAGCCCGGCGAATGGCGCGACGGGGGTGGCGACGAGCCCAAGTCTGACGTGGGGGGCCAGCAGTGGCGCCACCAGCTACGAGTACTGCGTTGATACGACCAATGACGGCGCGTGCAGTGGGTGGATCAGCACGGGGACCGGGACCTCCGTGTCGTTGAGTAGCCTGCCCAACAACACAGCTCACTACTGGCAGGTACGGGCAAGGAATGCTGGCGGGACAACTTATGCGGAGGGGGTCGCGTCCACGTTCTGGGGATTCACGACACTCTCTGTGCCACCCGGACCGCCCACCGGCGTGAGTGGCGTTGGTGGCAACGGCCAGGTGACGGTGAGCTTTACTTCTCCGACGTTTACAGGAGGGCTGGCGATCACCGGGTTCACGGCGACAGCCTCCCCTGGAGGCAGGACCGCCACAGGCAGCAGCAGTCCGCTGGTAGTGACCGGCTTGACGAACGGCATTGCCTACACCTTCACCGTCACGGCATCGAATGGCGCGGGCACGGGCGCGCCGAGTACTGCTTCGGCTCAGGTGACGCCCGCGACGGTGCCAGGAGCGCCGACGGCTGTCACGGGCGCGCCCGCTAGCGGACAGGTGTCGGTCAGCTTCACGGCGCCCGGCAGCAACGGCGGGTCACCGATCACAAGTTACACAGCCACGGCGAGTCCGGGTGGGGCGACGGCGACGGGCAGTGTGAGTCCGCTGGTCGTGACCGGGTTGGCCAATGGCACGCCCTACACGTTCACGGTGAAGGCAACCAACAGCGTGGGCACGGGCGCAGCCAGTGTTCCGTCTGCGCCGGTGACCCCGGTCTCATTGCCAGGTGCGTTCGGAAAGAGCAGTCCTTCGAATGGCTCGACGGGGCAGTCGACAAGTCCGACGTTGAGCTGGAGTGCGGTTTCCGGTGTGACGAGCTATGAGTACTGCGTCGACACCACCAACGACGACGCGTGCGCCGGATGGACGAGCACAGGCACAAACACGAGCGCCTCGCTGAGCGGTCTACCCAACAACACGACGCACTACTGGCAGGTGCGTGCAACCAATACCAGTGGTACGACGTATGCGGACGGATCCGCCGTGGCCTTCTGGGACTTCACGACGGTGGAGGCCGCGCCGGGGGCGTTCAGTCACGGCAGTCCGGCGAATGGCACCACGGGACTGGACACGAGCCCGAAGTTGAATTGGACCACCAGTTTCGGGGTGACGAGCTACGAGTACTGCCTCGACACCACGAACAACAGCCTGTGCGACACGTCTTGGATCTCGATGGGGAACAAGAGCAACGTGAACTTGACTGGCTTGAGCGCCGGCACGGTGTACTACTGGCACGTTCGGGCTCTGAACGCAGGCGGTCAGACCTATGCTGATGGTAGCGCCGCGGCGTTCTGGAGCTTCACCACGTTGGCTCCGCCGGGAGCGTTCAACAAGACCAGCCCCGCCAATGGGAAGACGGGGCAGCCCTTGAGCCCGACCTTGAGTTGGGGCGCGAGTGCCGGGGCCGACAGTTACGAGTACTGCTACGACACCAGCAACGACGCGACGTGCGATGCGAGTTGGACCTCTGTGGCCGGCAGTACCAGCGTCGACCTGAATGGCCTGACCGCCGGGACCACGTACTACTGGCGCGTGCGAGCGCTCAATGACGGCGGGACGACGTACGCCCAGGGTAGTGCGACGGCGGCCTGGCGCTTCACGACACTCGACCTGCTGCCCTTCGTAGTGGGGCAGGGGCCGATGCCTGGTAACGGCGGATGGCTCCAGGCATTCCGGGGGCAGTCCGAGGCATTCTCTGGTGCCGGCTGGCTGCGCGTGCCCTGGGACGCCTTCAACACTTCGGGCGGAGCGGTGCATCCCGCTTTTGGGGACGTCGATGGCGACGGGTTCGATGAAGTCGTACTGGGACTGGGCCTGGGGGGGGGCGGCTGGGTCGCCGTTCTGGATGACGCCGCCCATAACTACGCGCTCCTGGCCTGGTTCCAGGTGCAATGGGTGAGCTATAACCGGGCCCGGGGTGAGGTCTTCCCTGCCGTGGCCGACCTGGACGGTGACGGCAAGGCCGAGATTGTGGCCGGACTGGGGCCTGACGGGAAGGGGTGGATCGAGATCTTCGATGACGCCACGGCCGCCTTTGCGCACCATGCATGGATTCGGACGACCTGGTCGGCGTACAACGCGGGTCCGGGGGCGACCCACCCGGCGGCAGCCGATCTCGATGGGGACGGGAAGGCCGAGATCGTGGTGGGGTTGGGGCCAGGCAGTCAAGGCTGGCTGCAAGTGTTCGACGACGCCACGACGGGGTACGCTCCCAAGGCCTGGGTTCAGGTGAAGTGGCCGGCCTACAACACGGCCAATGGCACGACGTATCCCGCTGCGGGGGATGTGGATGGCGATGGCAAGTCGGAAATCGTCGTGGGCCTGGGCACGGGCGGTCAGGGCTGGGTCGAAGTCTTCAACGATGCGTCGGCGAACTACACCCACTCGACCTGGCTCCAAGTCAGTTGGAGTGGTTACAACGCTGCGGCCGGTGAGGTCCACCCGGCGGTGGGGAACCTCGACGGTGACGTAGCGGCGGAACTGGTGTTCGGGTTGGCCAGCCATCCGGGAAACGGGGGATGGTTCGAAATCCGCGACGACGGCGGCCACGGGTTCACCTCTCTTGGGTGGCGAGGCCTTGACTGGCCCGCGTTCAAGGCCGCTGGCGGGGCCACGTGGCCGGCGATCGGGAAGATGCCAACCGGTCAATTGTCAGTACCCGCTGACGCAACGGCCCTCGGACAGGTCGCGGGCGCTTTGTCCGCGGTCAAGTGGCCGTTCTAGCCCGGCCGGTGGATGAGGCCGGCGCGAGCAATGGCGGGCGGTTGAAGTAGTCGGGAGCCAGCTGCCAGACTGCCTCCGGCTGAGTGCCGTCTGTCAGTCAGCGGTGACAATCACTGATTTCATCGTGTCAAGCTCGCCTAAGGTTAGGCGTCAGTGGCGGACGCCACGCAGGGCCAGTCCCCAAGTCGGGGACTCCGGGAACACACTGACGCCAGAAATGGGCTCGATGCCTGAATTCAAAGAGGATTGTGTGTGGTGCCGAGGGGCAGAATTGAACTGCCGACACTACGATTTTCAGTCGTATGCTCTACCAACTGAGCTACCTCGGCCCAAGGCGTAACAAGAACTCGGAATTTTACCACAGCTGGAGAACGGGCCAGACCGGCGCACAGATAACACACCCGATCCAGCCCGGCCCGACTTCAATCCAATCAGAACTCAACTCCAGGCTTCGGACGACACAGTCAGGTCGTCGGAGCGTCGGGATTCAGAGCCAGGCCCATTTCCACTCGCAGCTTCGCTTCGATGGCGTCTGCCGTTTCCGGATTCGCCCTGAGGAAAGCCTTGACATTCTCACGACCCTGACCGAGCCGGTCGCCTCCGTAGGAGAACCACGTGCCCGACTTGTCGATGACGTTGCGTTCCACGCCCTTGTCGAGCAGGTCGCCCTCTCGGGAGATCCCCTCGCCGTACATCACGTCGAACTCGGCCTCGCGGAAGGGCGGCGCGACCTTGTTCTTGACCACCTTCACGCGCGTGCGACCACCAATGACGCCATCGCCATCCTTGATCGCGCCAATGCGACGAATGTCCACCCGCACCGACGAATAGAACTTCAGCGCCCGCCCGCCCGTGGTCGTCTCAGGGCTCCCGAACATGACCCCAATCTTTTCGCGAAGCTGGTTGATGAAAATGAGTGAGGTCTTCGACTTCGACACCACGCCGGTCAGCTTGCGCAGTGCCTGCGACATCAACCGCGCCTGCAGGCCCATCTGCGCTTCGCCCATCTCGCCTTCGATTTCCGCACGCGGCACCAGGGCAGCCACAGAGTCCACGACGACCACGTCCACGCCGTTGGAGCGAATCAGCACCTCGGTGATCTCCAGAGCCTGCTCGCCGTTGTCAGGCTGCGAGACGAGAAGGTTCTCGAGATCGACACCAAGCTTCTGGGCGTACTTGGCGTCCAGCGCGTGCTCGGCATCGACAAATGCGGCGACACCTCCCAACTTCTGCGCCTGCGCGATGGTATGAAGTGCCAGCGTCGTCTTGCCCGACGACTCGGGCCCGAAGATTTCGATAACGCGGCCGCGTGGGAAGCCTCCAACCCCCAGGGCCCAGTCCAGGCTGATGGACCCGGTCGGAATCACCGGAATCGGCAAGATCGAGTTCTTCCCGCCAAGCCGCATGATTGAGCCCTTGCCGAACTGCTTCTCGATCTGTCCGACGGCCAGTTCCACGGCCTTGGAGCGTTCCCGATCCTGCGGCCGGTCATCATTCTTTTCAACGCGTTCTGCTGTCGCCATATGTTTGGGTATCCTTCCCGCCGAGCGGCCGCCAATCGGTGCGACCGCTGCAGGACCGAAAGTCATTCTAGAAGTGTGCCAGGGTTGAGTCAAGCGAAAATTCGACATTGAGTTCCTCTATCCTTAATTCCAACAACTAGTTATGGTGGCTCGGACTTTCGCCCCATGATTCCGGATCCGCAGTTCTTGCCGCTTGTGGCTGTTGGTCTCGTGAGGATTCTGCTTTGTTGGCGTGACAGGACGGGTCAGGGGAATGAGGGAGAGGGGGAGATGACGGAAGTGGCAGAAACGGAGGAAGTGGCGAAACCGGGGGGTGCTGCGGGCTCCTTATCCCCAGCACCCAGCACTCAGCACCCAGCACGTAGCACCCAGCACGTAGCACCCAGCACGTAGCACCCAGCACGTAGCACGTAGCACCCAGCACTGAGCACCCAGCACGTAGCACCCAGCACTGAGCACCCAGCACTGAGCACCCCCATTCCCATCATTTCTGACATTTTCCAACTCCCTCAGGTATCTTGAACGACCGATGCCGTCACCGTTGGGACATGGATTGGCCGCCCTGGCTGCCGGATGGAGCTGCGCGGGGATCGCGGCGGACAAGCGCGGCCGTCTTCGTCAGGCGGCCATTCTGGCTGCCATCGGCGTGGCGCCGGATTTGGACCTCCTGGTCGGCCGGCACAGCATGGAGACCCACAGCCTCGGGGCCGCCATCATCGTCGCCTCTGTGGCCGCGTGGCAGCGCTGGCCAGTCGCCTCGTCGCGGACCGTGATTTGGATCGCGGTCGCGCTGACGTGGATGTCCCATCCGCTGCTGGACGCACTTGGGAGTGACACCTCTGTGCCCATCGGCGTGATGGCGTTCTGGCCGTTTTCCCAGGCCCACGTGCAGGCCGCGTGGGAAGTGTTCGGGCCAATCTCGAGACGGTATTGGCGCGACGATTTCTTGAGTATCAACGTGTCTTCAGTGCTCAGGGAGACGCTGATTCTGGGGCCGATATTGGCGCTGGTTGCGGCAGTGAGGAAATGGCGGAAGGAGGGGGTAACTGAGGAGCCCCAGCACTAAGCACTCAAGCACCCCGCACTCAAGCACCCCGCACTCAAGCACCCCGCACTAAGCACCCAGCACTAATACTTATAGAACCCCTGCCCCGATTTCCTGCCCAGATGGCCAGCCGCGACCATTCGCCGCAGCAGTGGGCAGGGCCGATACTTTGGATCTCCCAATCCGGAGTGCAGCACCTCCATGATGGCCAGACAGACATCGAGGCCGATGAAATCAGCCAGCGTCAATGGTCCCATGGGGTGGTTCATCCCGAGCTTCATGACCGAGTCGATGGCCTCTGGCGTTCCGACGCCTTCCATCACCGCGAAGATCGCTTCATTGATCATCGGCATGAGGATGCGGTTGGCAATAAACCCCGGGTAGTCCGCGGCTTCCACCGGTGTCTTGCCGAGGGTTCGACACAAGTCTGATGCCGTGTTCATCGCCTCGTCCGAGGTGGCCTGGCCACGAATGAGTTCGACCAGCGTCATCAACGGCACGGGATTCATGAAGTGCATGCCGAGGACGCTACCTGGCCGCGTCGTGGCGGCGCCAATGGTCGTGATGGAAATAGAAGACGTGTTCGACGTCAGGATGACGTCCGGCCGCGTGATCTTATCGAGCGCGCCGAATATCGTCCGTTTGACGTCCAGGCTCTCGACGACGGCCTCGACGACGTAGTCGACATCGCCGAACGAGTCGAGTGACGGGGCCGCGGAGAGTCGTGCGAGTGCGGCATCGCGATCCTCGGTGCTCACTTTGCCCTTCTCGACGAACTTCGCCAGGCTCTTGTCGATGGTCTTCAGCGCACGTTCGATGGCCGGGGCCGCCGCGTCGTGCAGCTTGACTTCAAATCCAGACTGCGCGAACACCTGGGCAATCCCATTCCCCATTGTCCCCGCACCAATCACGCCGATTCTCTTGATCATCATCAACCTCGGAATCTGTATCTGGTGCTCGAGCGCTTGGCGCGCTCGTGACCAGGACCTGGGACCCAGGACTCTCTACATTCTTTCCACCGCCAGCGCCACGCCATTCCCGCCGCCCAGGCACAGTGTGGCGACGCCCCGCTTCTTGCCGTGCCGTTCGAGCGCGTAGAGCAGGGTGGTCAGCACTCGGGCGCCGCTGGCACCGATCGCATGTCCGAGGGCGACGGCGCCACCGTGGACATTCACCTTGAGCGGGTCGATCCCGAGTTCCCGGATCACCGCGACGCCCTGGACCGAAAACGCTTCGTTCAGCTCGAAGAGATCGACGTCGGACAGCGACCAGCCGGTCTTCTTCATGAGTTTCCTGACGGCGTCCACCGGGGTCATCAGAACGAGCTTTGGTTCGAGGCCCGCCGTCGCCTGACCGACGACTCGCGCGATGGGAGTCAGATTCAGCCGGGTGGCTACGTCGGCACCCATGACGACGAGCGCGGCCGCCGCGTCATTCACACCGGGCGCGTTGCCTGCGGTGACGGTGCCATCTTTCTTGAATGCCGGTTTGAGTCGCCCAAGGGACTCCAGTGTCGTGTCCGTGCGGATGGGTTCATCGGTCGTGACCGCAATCGGATCGCCCTTGCGCTGGGGGACGGACACGGGCAGGATCTCCGCCGTGAAGGCCCCGTTCTCGGTCGCCAGCGCGGCCTTGCGATGGCTATCAACGGCATACGCATCCTGGTCTTCGCGACTGACCTTGTACGTGTCCGAGACGTGTTCCCCCGTCATGCCCATGTGCACGTCATCGAACGCATCCCACAGGCCGTCGTGCACCATCGAATCGATGACCTTGCTGTCGCCCATGCGGAGTCCCTCCCGAACCTTGAAGAGCAGATAGGGGCAGTTACTCATGGACTCCATGCCGCCGGCCACGGCAATGTCGATGTCGCCGGCCGCGATGCCCTGCGCGGCGAGCATGACGGCTTTGAGGCCGGAGCCACAGACCTTGTTGATGGTCAGGGCTGCGACGCTGTTGGGCAGGCCGCCCCGCAGCGCGGCTTGCCTCGCGGGCGCCTGTCCCACGCCGGCGCTGACGACGTTGCCCATCAGGCACTCGTCGACGCTGGCAGGATCAATGCCGGCGCGAGTGACCGCTTCACGCACGACGAGGGCACCGAGTTCCGGCGCGCGAAATCCCTTGAGGACACCAAGAAACTTGCCGGTCGGGGTGCGAACGGCGCTGACGATAACTGATTCACGCATGAGGCTTACTCCGTGATGATGATGCGACGAACGGCCGAAGGACCGAGCAGGTGACTGAGCCGTTCAGTCACCATCGGACGCGCACGCTGCAGCTCTGTGCGCCAGACAGCATCGCGCGCCCGAATGCGCAACGTCCCGTCCGGGGTCCAGGTGGGGGTGCTCGCCCGAGACAGCGCCGGGCCGGCGGCAATGGTCCAGGCAAACGCGACTTTCCCTGGAGAGAGCGGTTGGGCGTCGAGCAGGGGCCCCAGGACACGTACGGCCGTCTGCTGAAGCGATTCCATCCGATCTCGAAGTGTATCATCGCGCCATGCGATTGCTTCTGGCTTCAGCGTCACCGCGGCGGCGAGAGTTGCTCGCGGCGGCGGGCTTCCTGTTCGACGTCGTGCCCGCAGACATTGATGAGCAGAGGCGGCCGGGAGAGGTGGCCGACGAGTATGTGCGCCGCATGGCCGTGGAAAAGGCGGGCGCCATTCGTGGCGGGGCCGGCGCTCGCCCGGTTCTCGGCGCGGACACCATCGTGGTGCTCGAGGGAGAGGTGCTGGGAAAGCCGGCAGACGAGGCCGATGCGGTGCGGATGCTCGCGCGATTGTCGGGTGCGAGGCACGACGTCTTCACGGCGATTGCGCTGTGGTGGCCGGAGGGTGGGGCGCCGGACGTAGCCGTGGAGCGCACCCAGGTATGGATGCGGGGGATTGCGCCCGGGGAAATCGCGGCGGCGGTGGCGTCCGGCGAGCCTCTCGACAGAGCGGGCGCCTACGCCATTCAGGGCCTGGCGTCCCGATGGGTCACCCGGATCGAGGGGTCATACAGCAACGTCGTCGGGTTGCCAGTGGAGGCGGTGGACCGGCTGTTGCGCCTGCATGCGCCAGCAGCGTATTCTGTTAAGGGAGATGAGGACTGAAATGTCAAAAAAGACGGTTCGGGTCAGTGTGTCCGCGGTCGTGATTCTGGCGGCGTTGTCGTGGCTCATGATTTCGACGATTTCCGAAGGGGCCGAGTACTACAAGACGGTTGACGAGGTGATGGCGTCGCCGCAGCAGTGGGAGGGCAAGCGCCTGCAGGTCCACGGCCACGTGCTGGGTGATCCGCTGGTGAAGTCCTCGACACTTGAGTACCGGTTCAAGATGCACGCGAACGGCCAGGTCATCGACGCGGTCTACACGGGTGTGGTGCCCGACACGTTCAAAGCCGAGGCTGAGGTCGTCGTGAAGGGACGGCTGGGCGCTGATGGCGTGATTCACGTCGAACGCGGCGGGATCATGGCGAAGTGTCCGTCGAAATACGAGGCCGCGCCCACCGCTCCCTCCATTGGTGGATAGCAAACGCCCCGCCTGGTCGCCTTCCGCTGGTCGGCTGCGGTTGGCCTCGATATTTTATGAATAGGCATCTCCCATGGCTTCACTAGGCTCTTTCCTCATCCTCGCTGCGTTCGTGGTGGCCAGCGCCGCCTTCGGAACCGGCGTGGCCGGCGGCCGCCGCGGACGTTCCTCCCTGGTTCAGGGCGCCATGAACCTCTTCTACGTCCTGACCGGCTTGATGCTGGTTGCGTCGGCGATCATCGTGCATGCGTTTGTGACCGAGGACTACAGCATCAAGTATGTCCAGCGGTACTCCGACTCCGCGCAGCCGCTGTTCTACAAGCTGACATCGTACTGGGGTGGCCTCGACGGGTCGCTGATGTTCTGGGTGACGCTGCTTGCGCTGTTTGGGAGCGCGGCGATTTACGTCAATCGTGTGAGGCACCGCCTGCTGATTCCCTGGGTGGTCGCCGTGATTTCCGCCGTGCAGATGTTCTTTCTGTTTCTGATGGTGGTGCACAACAACCCGTTTGAAACCCACCTGATGGCGACGCCGTCCGACGGCACGGGCCTGAGCCCGTTGCTCCAGAATTTCTACATGGTCATCCATCCGCCCCTGCTCTATCTGGGTTTCGTGGGGATGACCATTCCGTTCGCGTTTGGCCTGGCCGCGCTCATCAGCGGCCAGCTCGATGATTCGTGGTTGCGCGCCGTGCGGCGCTGGACCATGACCTCGTGGCTCTTCTTGACCGTGGGGCTGGCGCTGGGTGGACTGTGGGCCTATGAGGAACTGGGCTGGGGCGGATACTGGGGTTGGGATCCGGTGGAGAACGCCGGTCTGTTGCCGTGGTTCACGGCTACGGCATTCCTGCATTCGGTGATGGTGCAGGAACGTCGCGGCATGCTGAAGATCTGGAACGTGTCGCTCGTGATCATGTCGTTCTTCCTGACAATTTTCGGCACGTTCATGACCCGGTCGGGCATCGTGCAGTCGGTGCACGCGTTCGGCGAGGATCGCCAGTTGGCGTGGATGTTCACGGTGTTCATGGTCGTCATTCTGGTCGTGAGTTTCGGCCTGGTGATCTGGCGCATGCCCATGCTGCGTGCGCGCAACGAACTGGATTCGTGGGCGTCGCGGGAAGCGGCCTTCCTGGCGAACAACTGGATCCTGTTGTTCTCGGCTTTCTTTGTGCTGTTTGCCACGATGTTTCCGACTCTGAGTGAGGCGATACGCGGCGAGCGGCTGACCGTCGGTCCTCCCTTCTTCGACAAGTGGATGCTGCCGATTGGCTTGATGCTGCTGGTCCTGACCGGCGTCGGTCCGTTGCTGGCGTGGCGGAAGTCTGCGGTGTCCAACATGCGGCACCAGTTTTTGTGGCCGGTGGTATCGGCCGTGGTGATGGTCGCGACCATGACGGCGCTTGGTGTGCAGTTCTGGGCCGCGGGTCTGTGTTTCGCACTCTGCGCTTTCGTGGCGGCGACGATTACGCAGGAGTTCTGGCGTGGATCCGGCGTCCGGCAGCGCGCCACCGGCACGGATCGCCTGACGGCGCTCATCGGGTTGTTTGCCCGGTCACGCCGGCGCTACGCGGGATACATCGTCCATTTGGGTATCGTGTTGATCTTCCTGGGGTTTGGCGGCAACGGATTCAAACTCGAGGAGCAGGTCGAGCTGGCGCCGGGGCAGCAGGTTGCGCTGGGATCGTACCTGGTCAATTACTCCGCGCTGAAGGTGACTGACGATGGCCAGAAGCAGATGGTGACGGCCCACGTCACTGTCGAGCGCGATGGCGCCGCACTCGGTGGAATGTACCCGGCCAGGTGGTACTTCCGCAATCGTGAGGAAGAGCCCACCACGGAGGTCGCGATTCGGCGTGGATTTGCGGACGACCTGTATCTGGTGCTGGGCGGGTTTGATGTCGGGACGCAGAAGGTGACGCTCGAATTGACGGTGAATCCCTTGATTAACTGGATGTGGTTTGGTTTCGGTGTAATGGCCGTGGGCACGATTCTTTCACTGCTGCCTGAACGTGCGATGGCTTTTGCCAAAGTGAGTGTGCCGCAGGGGGCCGTGACGACGTCTCTGCTGCTCCTGTTGTTTGTGGGCGGAGTGCCGGCGCCGGCGCACGCGCAACACGTGGAGAACGCGCAGTTGGTGATGGTCGTGCCTCGGTCCCCAGTGGAGAAGCAGCTCAGAGACGAGATCGTCTGCATGTGCGGGACGTGTGGGCGAAAGCGCGTCGGCGAGTGCACCTGTGGGGTCGCAGAAGCGATGCGGACGGAGATTGCCCAACTCGTGGCGGCGGGCAAGACCTACGATGAGGTAGTCGATTACTACGTGGCCAAGTACGGCAGCCAGGAAGTGTTGGCCGCGCCGATCGATGAGGGATTCAATCGCCTCGCCTGGTTCTTCCCCTACGTCATGGGGTTCGTCGGCATCATGGTCGTCGGAGGCGTGGCCGTGCGATGGTCCCGCCGGCCTCGAGAAGGGCAGGCCACCGACATTTCCGTCGCGGGCGGGACTCCGGCAGAGGAGGCCGCCACGCAGTTACTTCAGGAGAGACTCGAAGATGAGCTCCGAGACCTCGACTGAACAACCGGCCTCGTTCACGGCCGGGCATTTCTTCGTCCTTCTCTCCATGATCTCCGCGACCGCCGCGGTCGTGGTGTCGAAACACACGCATCCCGTTGCATTGCTCCTGATTAGCGCGGCGGCGCTGGCCGCCGGGTACACGGCCTACGCGCTGCATCGGGCACTGATGGGCCTGTCGTCGGGCGAAGGTGAAGAAGAGCCTCTCGGTGTCCGGCAGCGTGAAATCCTCGAACAGGAGAAGACTCTGGTGCTTCGCGCCATCAAGGACCTTGAGTTCGACTACGGGATGAAGAAGGTCAGCGAGGGCGATTATGCCGACATGCTCGAGCGCCTTCGTGGTCGCGCCTTGCTTCTGATGCAGCAGTTGGAGCGCGCGCCGGTCCCGAAGCCGGAGGCGAAACGGCCGGCCAAGAAGCCCAAGGCCGTCGTCGGTGTGTGCACGCGGTGCGGTACCCGCAACGAGGCGGACGCGAGATTCTGCAAGCAGTGTGGTGACCGATTGGGGAGCGTGAACACGTGAGTCGACGAACCCAGACGGCAGTAATCCTGTGGATCTTCGTGATGTGTGCCGGTGGGGTGGCTCCTGCCGCGGCACAGGTGCAGATGCCGAATCCGAAGGAAATGTCGGGTCGCCCGCTCGCCGATGGTGAACTGCCGATCGGTACCGTTTCCGTGCGCGTGATTCGCGGAGGGTTTGACAAGGACATTCCGAATCAGCCGGTCGAGTTCACCATTGACGGCGAGTCTCGGGTGGTGAATACCGACGCAAGCGGCCGGGCGGAAGTGTCGGGCATTCGCAGCGGCGTGTCCGTCAGTGCGGTGACTGTCGTCGACGGCGAGCGCTTGGAGTCACAGACGTTTGTGATGGGGAGCAGCGGGATGCGCATGGCGCTGGTGGCCACGGACCCCGAAGACACCGCGCGTGCGGCGGAGGACCAGGCATTGGCGTCGGCGCCGGCGGCGAGGGGGATCGTCGTTCTGGGCCCAGAGTCGAGAGTGGTGGTCGAACTGGGCGAAGACGGGCTGACGGTGTTCTATCTACTGCAGATTCTGAACACCGCGCGCACGCCGGTCGACATTGGCGGCCCGTTGATTTTCGAGTTGCCGCAGGGCGCCCGCGGAGTGTCGATCCTTCCGGAGTCCTCGCCTCAGGGGTCGGCTAACGGTCCCAGACTCATCGTGACCGGACCCTTCGCGCCAGGCCCGACCACGGTTGAGGCCGCGTACGAGTTGCCCTATCGGGGCCCGACGGTCCGTCTGGAACAGGTGTGGCCCGCGACGCTGCAGGTGTTGTCGCTGTTTGTGGAACAGTACGGCGCACTTGATATTGCGTCACCTCAAGTCACCGGGCGGAGCCTGATGACCGGCCAGCAGGGGCCGTATATCAGTGCCACGGGACCCGCCATTCAGGCCGGACAGCGGCTCACTATCGATTTTTCCGGGTTGCCATACCGTGCCCAGTGGCCGCGGTGGGTCGCGCTCACGCTGGCTCTGGGTTTCATCAGCTGGGGACTGTGGTCGGGTTGGACCGCGCCGGCACGGCGCCGGATCTGACGCCTGTGGCCGTTGATTTCCATACAGTCTTCGTCGATGACGTCTCACGTCACTACGGACGCCGCCGAGCTCTGGCGCACGTCACGATTCAGGCCGTCAGTGGCGAAGTGCTGGGGTTGTTCGGTCCGAATGGCGCGGGCAAGTCCACG
Source organism: Acidobacteriota bacterium (assembly GCA_024640135.1). Lineage (GTDB taxonomy): Bacteria > Acidobacteriota > Vicinamibacteria > Vicinamibacterales > SCN-69-37 > SYFT01. The sequence continues at coordinate 2,120 of JAHEFO010000075.1, read as the reverse complement.
CTGATCTCGGTGCTGTCGACACTCTTGAAGCCCAGTGGTGGCACGGTGCGGTACGGCACCCACACCATGGAAGATATGGGCGATGCGCTCCGCGGACACATCGGCGTGCTGGGGCACGACTTGTATCTGTACGGGGATTTGACCGCCCGGGAAAACCTCCGGTTCTTCGGCCGGCTCTATGGGTTGGACCACCTGGAGGATCGAGTCACGGACGCGTTGCAGCGCGCGCGTCTCGACGACCGCGGGGACGATCGCGCGGGCGCGTTTTCCCGCGGGCTTCGGCAGCGGCTCGCCTTTGAGCGCGCGCTGTTGCACGAGCCGCGCCTGGTCCTGCTCGACGAGCCCTTCACCGGGTTGGACGATGACTCGGCGCAGGTGCTGATTGGGCGATTGCGAAAACTGCGCGAGTCGGGGTGCATCGTCGTGATGGCCACCCATGATTTCGATACCGCCGAAGCGGTGGTGGACCGGGCTCTGTGTGTGGACCGCGGACGCGTGTGGACGGTCGCCGACGGCGCGGGGACGCTGCGCGAGCGGTATCGACGTACGCTGCTGGAGCAGGGCTGATGGGGTTCCTGCAGACGGTCTGGACCATCGCGCGAAAAGACCTCGTGATTGAGGCTCGCAGCCGGGAGCTGGCGTACACGACGCTGTTCTTCGCCGTGTCGGTTGTCCTGGTGTTTTCCTTCAGCTTCGTGGTCGAGGGAGTGGCGCTGACCGATGCCGCCTCCGGCATCCTCTGGGTCGCAATCGCATTCTCGGGGACGCTGGCGTTGGGGCGGACGTTCGAACGTGAGCGGCAGGCGGACACGCTCAAAGCGCTGCTCCTGTCTCCCGTCGAGCGCCCGGCGATCTACCTTGGGAAGCTTGCCGGCGTGCTGCTTCTGATGCTGGTGGTTGAGGCGGTGGTGGCGCCCGTGGTCGGACTCCTGTTCCAGGCGCCGATCGGGCGCGCGCCGCTCTTGCTCGTGGGTTTGTTGATGGCGGGGACACTGGGATTTGCCGCGGTGGGGACGCTGTTTGCGGCCATGCTGATTCGCGCGCAGTCGCGCGACGTGCTGCTGCCCGTGTTGTTGTATCCCATCACCGTGCCACTGGTAATCGCCGGCGTTCGGGGCACCGCGGCGATTCTGGCCGTGGAACCCAATCTGGCTGTGGCGCAGGCATGGTTGTCGATGCTGGTATTCTTTGATGCAGTGTTTGTGACGCTGGCCCTGTGGGTATTCGGGCCCGTGATGGGCGAGTAGCGGGGCGGCAACGAGTGGAAGGCGAGTGGTGATGCCGAGTCGGTCGAAATTGATCCCGGGGCTTCTTGCGGTGGCAGCTGTGATGTTCGCGGCTGCGCCATTCCTGATTGACGCCGCGCCGTATGAGGCGTCGATGGGACTCATTCAGCGGATCTTCTACTACCATGTGCCCTCCGCCATCGTCATGTTTCTGTCCGCATTCGTCTGCGGCATTGCCAGCGCGGTGTACATGGCGAAGCGGTCACCCGGGGCGGATGCCACGGCCGTTTCTGCGGCTGAACTGGTCGTGGTCTTCGGCCTCATCGTGTTGGTGACAGGGCCGATCTGGGCCAGGAAGGCCTGGGGTGTCTGGTGGCAGTGGGACGCGCGGCTGACCTCGGCGCTGGTGTTGTGGCTGATCTTCGTGTCGTACATGATGCTGCGCCGCTTTGCGGGCGCCGGCTCTGAGATGCTGGCCGCCGCCGTCGGAGTCTTCGGCATGGCCAACGTGCCATTCGTGTACTGGTCGGTGAATGTGTGGCGGACGATTCATCCGAACACCAATGTCGTGAAGTCATTGAGCCCGGAGATGCGTCTGCCGTTTGCCTGGTGCGCGGTGGCGTTCCTGATCCTGTATGTCGCGCTGCTGCTCACGCGCCTGCGTCTTGAGCGGTCCCAAATGGCACTTGAGGCGGCGTACGCGGAGATTGAAGACTAGGGGCGGATGTGCTGGGGGCTAGGTGCTGGGTGCTGGGTGCTAGGTGCTAGGTGCTGGGTGCTGGGTGCGAACGGCGATTGCAGTGTGGAGATGTGAGCGATGAGAGATTTCAGACGTATGGTTCGAGCGCTTCGGTACACCCTCGGCGCCCTTGTCGTCTTCGTCCTGTTGAGTGC
>JAHEFO010000074.1 GCA_024640135.1 Acidobacteriota bacterium | reverse complement strand
CAACCCCTTACAATCGTGCAACTTCGAAGAATATTTTACGGCAGCCGGTGGATTCCTTGCGCCGGCAGCCGCGGTTACCACGCATGCGCCGTTTCGCAGTCTGTCAAGCGATCCGAGCGACATCCTCAGCGACTTGAAGGTGACGTGCATATCTTGGTATGGCGCCCCGGGGGCATTCGTCTATTCGGGGATCATAGAGTCCCTCGACGGATCAGCGTTGGGAGCTTTGCGAGACGAAGTCGATGGACGGCCCGTCCGGCCCATTATCGTGTTGATAACGAGGAATCGCCCGATCGGTCAGGCGTTTGTATGCATCGACCCTCCCCACAGTAATTTCAATCCCCCGGTTGACCCCGAAGAGACCACGGGTTATTCGCGGGACACAGTCGTTCAGGCTGCGCTCGACCGTGACGCGGAGATTCACATCTTCCTTACCGGCACAGAGAGAGCAGCTGCCGGACGGGAATCCGACTTGGAGTGGGGCCCCGGGCATTTTTGCGCGGATGGTTCTTGCCGGCCTCTTGTTTGTGGCGGCCCGTGTGAGCCACATCTACACGGTTCTTGCGGCTATGAGGGTGGAAGAGGGGTGTACTCGGAGATCGCAACGAGAACGGGAGGGACGTACACCGAGACCGAGATCAGTGGCCTCTATGAGGGAGAGTTCCTCTATTTCGGCATTATCGATGCTATGAGCAAGATGGCACGATCTCGCCCAGCGGGTTCTCCGTGATGCAATAGCACGGGAGCAGTGTGACGACGGGACCGACACCGGCCAGGGGACAACCATCCCCACGTCTGGATCAACCGCTCGGCTACGCTGGCCCGAACAAGCGGGAACTTGGTCGTCGTGTTGGTAACCGCCTTGCGGCGGAACAAAAGGGCGTTGGCTCGGAGAACTTCGCGGTGCGCTCCGTGTTCCGGATGCCGCGTAATCGGGCCGATCCCTGATGGCACTGACTGAGGGCCCCGCCTCGGCCCGTTCGAGATCACCGGCCCACTCGGCGCCGGCGGCATGGGCGAGGTCTATTGTGCGACCGACACCAACCTGAAGCGGCAGGTTGCGATCAAGGCGCTGCCCGCAGCGGTCGCAGCCGATCCCGACCGGCTGGCGCGCTTCCGGCGCGAGGCCGAGATCCTCGTCGCCCTCGGCCATCCGAACATCGCGCACATTCACGGCCTGGAACGGACAGCCGGGACGACCGCGCTGGTGATGGAACTCGTCGAGGGGTCGACGTTTCGGGAACGCATCGGTCGAGGGCCGATTCCCCTCGACGACGCGCTGACGATCGCGAAGCAGATCGCGGAGGCGCTGGAAGCCGCGCACGAGCGCGGCATCGTGCACCGCGATCTGAAGCCGGCGAACATCAAGGTCCAAGTGATCTGAGTCTGATAGCGGACGTTATGTCGAGGGCAGACCCTTGATACGGCCTGTCGGCCGTTCCACGCGGAAGTACCCGCGCGCCTTCCCACATGCGTTGGCATCGCTGCGTACAGCCGTCGCGCATGGGACGACGCGAGTCGACTCTACACCTCCCTGAGCCGACCAGAAGCGTACTTGTGGAGCAGGCTCGAGATCAGCGTCTGGTACGGCAGCCCCTCCGCCAGCGCGCGCTTCTGGATGGCCTCCAGGTCCTTGCTCGACAGCCGAATACTCAGCCGCCGGTCTTTTCGGAACGTGGCCTTGGCGTATCGGCTGTAGCGCGCGCGTTCGCGCTTGCCGCCTTTTGCCGGCTTCCACTCGCCGCGCTCGACGGAGTCAAGAACCTCCTTCTCGTCAGCATCAAGTGTCATCGTTGGACTCCTCACCCAGGTACTGCTGCGTCGCCTTGCGGCTCGGGATAATCGTCTTCAGGAAGACCGTCTGCTGGTCCTCGACGAACGGCACGGGGTGCACCTGTTGGCTCCGGCCTAGAGTGTCTCACTTATTGGAGGGCCGGCGAGAGAGGCAGAACGCTGCCAAGAGCCAGTGGTGCGGGTCGCGCTCGAGACGGTGCCTGCCTAAAAGAGGCAGCCCGCAAATGAGTGGACGAATCACTGATCCAGCGTCCGCACGCGCCGCTGGGAGGTGTTCGCTGCCTGTGGCCCGCCGAATGCCTGTGTCGGAGACTGGTGGTGATATCGGCCACAGGCGCACTTTGGCGTTTCTGCGAAACGCCTGGCGCGCGCCTGCGGCCGTCGAGCGGTGTCGGTGAAGTTGCTCGATCGAAAACGCGAGTTCCGCGCCGAGCCCCGGTCGAGGGGTGGCGATCAATATCAGCTGTCAGGTCGATCGGGCTCGCAGAGGCGGTGCGTCTGTGCGCCCCGCGTTCGAGACGCCGGCTCACCAAGTCAATTCGCGAAAGCGGCAAGCCGTCGCTCGCGCCGCGGCGAAGGATACGGGCGTGCTCGACCGTGTCAAGGTTGCGCTCGCTCCGCTCGCCGCTTCGCGACCTTGACACGGTCTCCGCGCGCCCATACTTGGCCGTTACGGCGCGAACTCGGACCGTCGCGCACGGCCTGTCAGACGCCCCCTCGTTGGACCCACAGTGGACCCACGAGAGGAAACGGGGTAACCGCCGATCTCGAAATAGCCTGTGAAATCCCAAGACAGAGGTAACACAGACCGGCTCTCTTAAGCTGGGCGAAGGCCCAGAGAGGAGAAGCCATGACGAAAGCAGAGGTAGTTCGACTAGCCGCCTGGCGGCTGAAGGTCTTGCAGCGGGCGGAAGTCGCTCCCCGTTCAGTGGCGCAGACGTGCCGCTATTTCGGCATTTCGCGTCGAGCGTTCTACAAGTGGAAACAGCGGTACGACGCGCACGGCCCGGCCGGCTTGTGCGACCGGCCGCGTACGCCACACCGGTCGCCCCGAGCAACGCCACGGGACGTCGTCAGCAAGATTCTCTATCTGCGGCAGCACTACCACTTTGGCCCAAGCCGGATCACCGCCTACCTGGAGCGGTTCCACGGCGTCTCGATTGCCGCGTCGTCGGTACACCGCATCCTCGGTCGTCACGGACTGCAGCGGTTGCCGGCGAATCAGAAGCACCGGCCGCACGGGAGGCGGTGGCAGCGCTATGAGAAGCCGCAGCCGGGCCACCGGCTCCAAGTCGATGTCAAGTTTCTGGAGCGAATCCCAGGCACGTCCAAACGGCTCTATCAGTTCACCGCCATCGACGACTGCACGCGTCTGCGCATTCTTAAAATCTATGACCGCTGCAATCAGCGCACCGCGACCCAGTTTATTGACGAGGTCGTCCGCCGGCTTCCATTTCGGGTGCACGTGATCCAGACCGACAATGGCGCCGAATTTCAGTCCTCATTCCATTGGCACGTGCAGGCCTTGGATATCCGTCACGTCTACATCCGCCCCCGCACACCGCACCTCAATGGCAAGGTCGAGCGGTCGCACCGCGTCGATGCCCAAGAGTTCTATCAACTACTCGATCAGGACGGCATCACGGACGACATCCATCTCTTCAACGACAAACTGCGGGAATGGGAGGACTATTACAATTACCATCGGCCTCATGGCGGCCTCGACGGACAAACGCCCTACGAGCGCCTGGTGGCCAAAACGCGAGCCGGTGTGTCACCGACGTCTTAGGACCTTACACCTTGTGAATTGGTCGGGGCGACTGGATTCGAACCAGCGACCCTCTGCTCCCAAAGCAGATGCGCTACCAGGCTGCGCTACGCCCCGACTGGAAGCAGTGTACTCCCTTGCCCGGCTCCTCGTCGATGCCCCCGAGCCGGGATGGTCCGGCGACGCACCGCCATGCTCTTACGACGACGTGCTCGTCGCCCAGTCCGTAATTCGGTCGACGGCCTCGAGCACCGGGCCGCAGTAGGCTTCGAGAAAATCGGCGTCCACGGGAGCGTCCGACGGGAGGGCGCCGAGCGCGACCAGCGCCTTGGCGCCATCAAAGTCCACCAGGGCGAGACGAGCCGTGAGTTCTTCGGCAGGGCGTCCGAACTCTCTGCCTGGGAGAATGGCGACGCCGGTCGCTTCGAGCAGGGCTGAGCACAACGTGTCGGACCGCGTGATGCCCCGGCGTGCAAGACCCTCTGCGAGCGGCCCGAAGTCCGGGAACAGATAAAATGCGCCGGCCGGCTTCGCCACGGCGATTCCGGCCGTCACCAGCCGATGATGGGACTCGCGGGCCAGCGCGCGGAGGATACGCCGCGAATTGATCAGATAGCGCTCGATCTCGAGTCCGCCCTGAAATGCGCGCACGGCCGCATGCTGGATCGGGGCGCTCACGGATGTGTATGTCTCGCTGGCGACGGCGCCCATGGTTTCCAGGAGCCAGCGGAGCTGTTTCGGGAAGAAGAACGTCCCCAGCCGCCAGCCGCCAGCGCCGCACCACTTGGACAAGCCTCCGCTGATGATGGTGCCTTCCGGATAGAAGCGCGAGATCGATACGTGCTGACCCCTGAAGTGCAGTTCGCCGTAAATCTCATCGGACAGCAGGACGGCGCCGTACTTTCGGGCCACCTCGGCGATGGCCTGCAGTTCGGCCGCGGTATAGGAGCCACCAGTCGGATTATTCGGGTAGTTCAGAATAAGAATTCGCGGACGTGTCGGGTCTGAACGCCAGGCCTGGTCCAGCTGTTCGGCCTGGAGCAGCCACCCGTCTTCCGGGCGCGTGTGTATCCACGCCACCTGTCGTCCGACGATCTGCGCCTGCGGCGCATACGACACCCACGCGGGCGTGGGGACCACGATTTCACCGTAGTACACCAACTGCAGCAGGAACATCAGTTCCTTCGAGCCCGGGCCGATCAGTACGTCACTGGCATCACCCTCCACGCGCTGAGTTCGAGACACATAACCCGCGACGGCTTCCCGCAGCGCCGGCAGTCCACGGACGGCCAGATAGGCCTTCTGATGGGCGTTGGCCCGAAGAGCCGCCACTACCGGGTCGGGCACGGGGAATGGCGACTGTCCCAGGCCGAGGCGAAAGACCCTGTTGCCCGACTGTCGCAGCCGTTCGCTGTGCTCGTTGATCGCGACGGTCGCGGAGTCGGTGAGGCCGCGGACATTGAGGTTAAGGCGCATCATGAGGCTGTCTCCTGCTCACTCCCACTCCACGAAGCCGAATTCGGTCATGCGCTTTCGGATGTGCGTCTCGGTGCCCCACGCTGGCTGCACATGGGTTCGCTTCATCTCCTCAACAGTCTTGGTGAAGAAGAACTCTGTCTTGCCAAACGCCGGTTCAAGTTGGTCGATCCACGTCGCGGCCGGGTCGAACTTCGCGAAGAAGATCTGGTTGACCCAGAGCGGATCCCGACCTTGCAGCATCTTGAGCACGAAAACCTTCTCACCATGCACTTCCGCGATGCCGTCCACCAGCACCTTCCCCGGTGTCGCCGACATCGACGGGCCTCGCACCGTGCGCGCCAGGCCCGACACATTCCGGTACGCCTCGGAGAAGATATCAAGCGCCCGCGCCAGCGGCACTTCGAAGTACCCCTTCGGGCCCGTGTCGCGCTCCACGAACATGTAGTACGGCACGGCACCGAGCAGGACTTCGCGCCGCCACAGGCGCTTCCACGTATCGGCTGAGTCGTTGACGTGTCGAATCAGCGGCGCCTGGCAACGCACGACTGCGCCGGTCGACATGATGCGGCGAATGGCGTGCTGCGCCGCTTCGGTCTCGAGTTCACGGAAATGCGAGTAGTGCGCCATGACCGCCAGATGGCGCCCCGCCGCTCGCACTTCTTCGAAGAGACGAAGCAAGTCATCCGCGTCAGAGTCCGTGGTGAATCGATACGGCCAGTATGCCGGCGCCTTGGTCCCGATGCGAATGCTGTTGACATGACTCAAGTCCGGCGCCAGCAACGGCTCGAGATACCGGCGCAGGACCGAGGTCTTCATCACCATCGGATCGCCGCCGGTAAACAACACGCTGTTCACCTCCTTGTGACGACGCAGGTACTCGGCCAGGCCGCTGGCCTGGTTGTCCGCGAACTTCAGTTCATCAATGCCCACGAATTGCGCCCACCTGAAGCAGTACGTGCAGTACGTGTGGCAGGTCTGTCCGGATCCGGGAAAGAAGAGGACCGTCTCTCGGTACTTGTGCTGCATGCCCCGCAGCGGCGTCTCATCGTCCAGGTAAGGGACATTGAGTTCGATCTGGCCGGCAGGATGGGGATTCAGCCCAGCCTGAATCTCACGCGCGGCAGGTTCCAGTTCAGCCTTCGGCGCATTCCGCACGACCAGATCGCGCATGCGCGCGAGATCGGCATCAGCGAGCATCCCGGGCTGCGGGAACGTCAGTTGATAGATGGGATCGTCGGGTACCCGATCCCAGTCGATCAGGTTGTCCACAACGTAGCGGTTGACGCGGAAGGGCAGCACTGCGGAGACGGCTCGCATATCGGTCCGGGCGTCCGCCGACAGCTTCTGCAGCTGTGGAATAGAGTCCAGATCCTTGCGGAGCAGGATCTCGAGGCGGGGAGACTGTGACACACGTGTCTTGTTCATGGAGCCTCCTTCTCGAAGCGTCAAAGCAGGACCGAAGCCATTGCCGGTCTGGGATTGTGGGCAGGGTGGAATATGTCAGGCGCTACCTGACAGCCTATCGCATTGATACCCTCGAAAATCATACCATGCGGCCTGGCGGTGCCGCTCGATGAGGCCTACTCCGCCGTCGCGCTCCTCACAATGGCGTCACCCGTTCGGTCGATATCCGCTTCCGTCGTGGACCAGTTGCTGATGGACACGCGCAGGGCCGCCATCCCGTGCCACGTTGTGCCGCTCGCCCAGCACGTGCCTTCCTTTTGCAGATGATCGATCATGGCGCGCGTGGCGGCATCGTGATCGGGGCCGGCTGTGACCCTCACGAGCACCTGATTGAGCACCACGTCATTGACAATCGTCAGCCCGGACTCCGCCTGCAGACGATCAGCCAGCCGGGTGGCGAGCTGGCAACAGCGGTCCACGAGATCGGCCACGCCCTGCCGGCCCATGGATCGAAGTGCGGCGTAGACTGGCACGGCTCGTCCGCGGCGTGATTCTTCGGGCACGAAGTCATGGGGGTCCCGTTCGGCCGCGGTCTCCACGATGTAGGCGGCGCCCATGACCATGGCCGCTCGATGGGATGCCGGATGCGCGGTGAAGACGACGCCGCAGTCGTAGGGGACGTTGAGCCACTTGTGCGCATCAGTCGCGACGGAGTCGGCGCGATCGATGCCGCGCACGAGGTGCGCGCGTGTGGGGCTTGCCGCCGCCCAGAGACCGAACGCGCCGTCCACGTGCAGCCAGGCGCCCCGTTGCCGGCAGATGTCTGCAATCTGGTCAATAGGATCGAACGCGCCACTATTCACGTTGCCTGCTTGCGCACAGACGATACAGGGGCCTGAGTCATTGGCGAGCGCGGCCCTGAGCGCATCGGCGCGCATGCGGCCTTGCTCGTCGGCGGGGATGCGTCGCACCCGCGATGCACCAAGCCCAAGCATCCGCAGGGCATTGAAGATCGTGTAGTGCGACTCGTCAGACACGACGACGTCGATGGCTGGCGCGCCGAAGAGTCCCTGGGTTTCGACATCCCATCCGGCCGCCGCCAGGACGTGATGGCGGGCGGCGGCAAGCGCGGTGAAATTTGCGCCCTGGCATCCCGTGACGAACCCCGTGCTCCAGGACTCCGGCAGGCCCGCCAGCGACTTCAGCCAGCCGGCCGTGATGTCTTCGACCACCGCGACCAGGGGCGAGAGGACATGGACACCCGCGTTCTGGTCCCACGCGGACACCAGCCAGTCCGCTGCCGTCGAGGCCGGCACCGAACCGCCGACAACAAACCCGTGATACCGCGGACCCTGCGTCGCAACGGTGCCGCGTTCGGCCGCGTGTGCCAGCGCGTCGATGACCACCTCTCCGGAGTCACCGGCCTGGGGGAGAGGCCCGCCGAGGTGCTGACGCAATTGGTCGGCCGTGGCCGTGGCGCCGACGTGGCGATCGGCGATGGTTGCAAGGTAGTTCGTCGCGTGGGTGGCGGCGCGATGCAAGAGTGATGCACGGTCGATCATGGGAACAAGTATCTACCGGACCCTCCGAGGTCCCAGGTCAATTCCACCACGTCCATCATTTCTTCAAGGCCAGCCCTGAATACACCTCCCGCGCGGCGTCGAGTTCCTTCTCGAAGGCCTCACGTTCACGGTCCGTTCGCCACGTGCCGCGCAGGGCCCGCACCTTGATGGCGTCGACCACCTCACCCAGGAACGTCGCATCGGCGCTGGAGACCCAGCGCTGGCCGTTGTGCTCCACGTACACCGGCGACGACTGCGCGAAGACGTAGCTGTCGCCCACGTATGGATGCGGGCCGCCGACGACCCGCGCGGCGACCCAGCCGCCTTCGGGCAGCGACACGCGTCCGGCGAACACCGCCGACGTACCTGGGGCCGACGCGCGGACTGTGCGCACGATCTCGCCGTTCGCGATGATCTCGAGTCGTTCGAAGGGCGCCACGGAAACGACATCCGCACGGACTTCGAGGTTGCCGCCCTGAGGGATCACGGCGCCGGGATCCTGGCCGTTGACGGTCAGCAAGACCAGTGGCGCGTTGGTGCTGAACGTGCGGCCGGCCTCAATTGCGGCAAGCCAGGCAGGTACCGAGAGCGGCCCGGCCACCTTCGCATAAGTTCGCGCCGTGCCGGGAGGGGGGTCACGCCAGACATCCGGGAAGTTGTCGGTGCCGCCGGTGGCGGCCAAGCGAAACCCGCAGTTGAGCAGCCGATAATACATTTCGGCTGACGCCAGTTCATCGGAGTACACGCTGTTGACGTCGTAGAAATCACCTTTACCCAGCGCCACGTCGACAGGAATCAGGGACCCCGCCCAGCCGCTGGGGGTGTCACTCCGATTGAGATAGGGGTGCATGAATCCCGCAATTCCGCCCTGTCTGCCCGCATCCTCGATGTAGGGCAGGTCGCTGGCGACCTGCGAGTAGGGCGTGTTCGGCGCGCCCCCGACGAGCGGCATCTTGAACTGATTGACTCCCAGCAATCCGATGTGTCCGAGCGATCCGCGGAACTCCTGAGCGAATTGAAGAAGGTGGGTTCGGGTGGACTCCCGGATCGGTTCACCCGTGAGGTCCTGCCATCGCCCCATCAGCCGGGTGCCGTCCATGTGAATGAGCACGTTGGTCACGTGGAGATCCTCAGCCAGAGACTGCTCGAACAGCCACTGATGCGAGAGGCCGAAGCGGCCCTGATGCAGGTCGTGGGCATGCGTGTCACCGGAGTGCCAGCCGCGCGCCGGCATATCGACCAGTCGCGTCAGCCGGAGCACGGCAGATGCCGGGCTTGAGCCGCTGACGTCGACTGTGGTCGAAGCCGCGTTGAACTCAGTCCCGCGGACCGCCGTGATCGTGACAGGGCCGGCAGGCACCAGCACGTCGGACTCGCCGGTGGTGTGGAAGTAGTGGGTTTCGGTGACGGACGCCACGCGCGCAAAGCCCTCGTCCGGCGCGTAGCTCCGGCCGTCGCTGGCGGTTACGGTCACGCGCGCCGGCATCGGCGCGTCGTCCGGACCCAGAACCTGCACGCGGAGACGGCCACTGGGCGTCCGCATCCGCCGTGAGGTGATGGTGACCCTTGTCCAGGACGGCCTCGGCCCTCCCGGCATCGCTGCCGTATACAGCGTCATGGGCCCGCCGTGGTTCGACATGAATGCCACGCGGGTGCCGTCCGGACTGACCGCCGGAGAGAACTCGCCATCGGGATCTGGTGTCACCACCAGCGGATTGCCGCCCTTCGCCGACACCAGAGCGATGTTGTTCGAGCCGCTCTCGTCTGACCCGTACACGAGCGCCTGGCCATCCGGGGTCCATCGCGGGCGCATGCGATATTCCGATTCCTCATAGTGCACCAGCGTGGGATCGCCGCCGGCGATTGGGCGGGTCCAGATGCCGCCCGTGCCGAGGCGATTGCGGACGGGCGCGACAAACGCCAGCGTGGCACCGTCGGGCGACACGGCGGGCTGGATTTGATCGCCCTGCCCCACGGCCACCGGCGTGACCGCGGAGTCGACGACGGCCACGCGCAGGATGTCAAACCCGCGATTGCGTGAGCTGACAAACAGGATCGAATCTCCGTCCCTGTCCCAGACCGGTTCCAAATCCGCCCCGGCGTCGTCGGTCAATCTGCGCACCGGGCCCCCATCCGAAGGCACCACGCCAATGTCCAGATTTCCGTCCGTATCCATCGTCATTGCGATCGATCGGCCGTCGGGGCTCCAGTCTGGCTCGAAGTAGTAGGCCGGGCCCTGGGTGAGCGCCACGGCCTCGCCGCCTTCGGCCGGCACCTTCCAGATGTCACCTTGCATGGAGAATGCGATCCAGCGGCCGTCGGGACTCCACGCGGGCTCTGCCGGTCCGGTGGTCACTTCCGGAAACATATGGCGCTCGACGCGATCGGAGAATCCGAAGCGATTCGGGCCGGCCAGTAGTGACGCGGCGACGAGTGTTACGATTGCGGCAATTCCAACAGCGGTGATCGCCATGCGTTTGAACATCACTCTTCTCCTCTGCAGCCTCGGACTCGGTCTGGGCGTCGCCGCACGCGGCCAGTCGACGGTCGATCGTTCACGGCTGCTCACCCCGGCCCATCCGGTCTTCGCCGAGCCCGTGCCGGCCGTGTCGCGCGTTCGCCTTGAAACCACCAAAGGACCGCTGGTCATCGAGGTCATTCGTGCCTGGGCGCCCCTGGGCGCCGATCGCTTCGTGAACCTCGTCCGACACGGATACTACGACGATGCGAGGCTATTTCGCGTGCGTCCGGGTACCTGGGTGCAGTTTGGCATCGCTGGGGACCCCCGGGTGGCCCAGGCGTGGCGAGCGGCGACGTTTCCTGACGACCCCGCGGGTCAGTCGAATGTGCGGGGCACGGTGGCGTTTGCCTTCGCCGTGCCGAACGGAAGAACGACGCAGGTCTTCATCAACCTGCGGGATAATTCCGCGTCACACGACAAGGAGCCCTTTGTGCCGTTCGGACGCGTGGTCGAAGGCATGGACGTGGCGGACGCGTTCAACGCGGAATACGGAGAGGGCCTGGGGGGCATTCGGGCCGGCAAGCAGGATGCCGGTTTTGCGGAGGGCAATGGGTACTTCGACCGGGAATACCCAAGGCTGGACAAGATTCTGAGAGCGGTTGTTGAATCGGCAATCTGGTAATCGGTAATCGATAATCGATTATCTGAACATCGATAATCCGGAATCTGGCAACCATCGGGTAATCGACATTGGCCGCCAGATTGCCAGATTGCCAGATTGCCAGATTGCCAGATGGTTGCCGATTACCAATTGCCGATGTTCAGATAATCGATTATCGATTACCGATTACCAGATTGCCGATTCAGCTAGACTCTGGTGGAAAGGACAATACATGTCTGTGAGGAGTCGAATTGCCGTGCTGGTCGTTCCGGCCCTGGCCGTGGGTGTTCCGCTGTGGGCCCAGGTGCCGGTTGTGAAACCTGGCGCGCCGGGGCAGCCAAGCCGGGTGCTGAGTGAGGTGGCGCCGGCAAAGGCCGCGAAGCATGCCCCTGCAGATACGAAGTTCATGCAGGGCATGATCGGCCACCACGCGCAGGCGGTGGAAATGGTCGAGTTGTTGAAGACGCGCACGGAGAGCGAGCAGATGCGGATGCTCGGCCTTCGTATCGAGGTGTCGCAGAACGATGAGATGAAGATGATGCGGACGTGGCTCGAGGCGCGCGGCGAGGCCGTGCCGGACGAACACGCCCATCACATGCCCGGCGGCATGATGCCCGGCATGCTGACCGACGCGCAGATGTCCGAACTGGCTGCGGCCAAAGGGACGGAGTTCGATCGGTTGTTTCTGGAGGGGATGATCAGGCACCACGGCGGTGCGTTGATCATGGTGCAGGAGTTGTTCGATGCGGCGGGCGCCGCGCAGGAAGCCGAGATTTACGATTTTGCGTCACACGTGGACTCTGACCAGCGGTTGGAAATCCTCAAGATGAACACCATGCTGAAGGGCATCAAGAAATGATGAAGCGGTCGATGTGGATGGTCGGAGTAGTAGCGGGGCTTGTCTTCTGGAGCGCCGGCGGCGGGGCTCAGCAGGTCATGTCTCAGGGGCCTGACCCTCGTGTGGGTCTCAAGGCCGGCGCGACGGACGCGGGCGTGGCCGTTCGGAACATGGAACTGGTGTCGCACCTGCCCAAACCGGAAGGGTTTGGTGACGCGCTGGGGACCGGCGGCCTTGCGTTTGCCAATTCCGATATGGCCTTCAAGGGGCCGAACCTGTTCCTGGGCAGCTTCAATGGATTCAACTTCTACGACATCGAAGACCCGCGCGCCATCCGGTTGCGGACATCGGTGCCCTGCCCAGGGGGCCAGGGCGATTTGTCCGTGTACGGCAACCTGCTCTTCATGTCGGTGGAGCAGGGCAACGGCCGGATCGATTGCGGGACACAGGGCACGGCGGCTCAGAACGCGCCTGACGCCGAGCGGTTTCGCGGCGTGAGAATCTTCGATATCAGCGATCTCAGCACGCCGAGGCAGGTTGCGGCGGTCCAGACCTGTCGCGGATCGCACACGCACTCGCTGGTGCCGAGCAAGACCAACCCGTCGATTCTGTATGTGTATGGATCCGGGACGGGCGGCGTGCGCTCCGAGCAGGAACTGGCCGGGTGTTCCGGTGCGGACCCGAAGGACGATCCCAATACGGCGCTGTTCAGCATCGACGTGATCGAGGTGCCGCTCAAGAATCCCGAACAGGCGAAAGTCGTCAATCGTCCGCGGATTTTCGCCGACACGCAGACCGGCGCTATCGCGGGCCTGTGGCCGGGCGGCACCCATGGCGAAGGCACCCAGTCCACGTCGCCGACCAGCCGGTGTCACGACATCACGGTGTATCCGGAGCTGAATCTGGCTGCCGGCGCCTGTTCCGGCAATGGCATCCTGCTCGACATTTCGGATCCCGTGCGCCCGAAACGTCTCGACCAGGTGTCCGATATCAACTTCGCCTACTGGCACTCGGCGACGTTCAATAACGATGGTACGAAGATCATCTTCACTGACGAATGGGGCGGCGGCACCCAGCCCCGCTGCCGCGTGACTGACCTGCCCAGTTGGGGCGCAAACGCAATTTTTGAGATTCGCGACGGGAAGATGATCTTCCGCAGCTACTACAAATTGCCGGCACCGCAGACCGACACGGAGAACTGCGTTGCCCACAACGGTTCCCTCATTCCCGTGCCGGGGCGCGACATCAAGGTGCAGGCCTGGTATCAGGGCGGACTGTCGGTGTTTGACTTCACCGATGCCACGCGTCCGGTGGAAATCGCCTTCTTCGACCGTGGTCCGGTGGATGCCGAGAAGCTCGTGACGGCCGGCTACTGGTCCACCTACTGGTACAACGGGTACATCTACGGCTCAGAGATCGCCAGAGGCGTGGACGTGTTCGAGCTCACGCCAAGTGAGTGGCTCTCGCCGAACGAAATCGCCGCGGCGAAACTGATGCAGGTGAACGAGTTCAATGCGCAGTCCCAGCCGAAGATGGGGTGGCCCGACGTGCCGGTGGTGGCGCGTGCATACATGGATCAGTTGACGCGCAGCCGCAGCCTGCAGCCCGCGCAGGCGCGGGAACTCGACGGCGCCTTGACGGCCGTGGAGCGGGCCACCGCGGCCGACCGCGCGGCTGCCGTCACGGCTCTCAAGGGCCTGCTGCCCGCGATTGAGAAGCAGGGCGGTTCCGCCAACCCGATTGACGCGGCGAAGTATCGCGCGCTTGTGGCCACGATCAGCGGGTACGTCGGGGGCTAGCTGAGGCGAATGGACCAGTGCAGGGGGCTGTCCCCTCATCGAATCGCGAAGCCGACCTCTCGTGTGGCGCTCCGGGTGCCGTCCGTGACGATGACCTGGAGGCGATACGCGCCGGACGTCAGTTGGGCCAGCGGCAGGTTCAGGTCCAGGGACGGCGACGAACCGCCCGTCAGGGGGCGCTCGAGAGAGATGAGGGTCGTGCCGTCCGGAGTGAGCGCGGCAATCCTGGCGGTGAGCGGCGCGTCCTGCCGCTGAACAGCTCGCACATACAAGCGCAGCGTGTCGGTGTAGCGGAACGTGCGATCCAGTGTGGGATCGAACGGGAGCACCGGCGCGCTGAGCGCCGCCTGGGCCGGCGGCAGCGTCACCGCTGGGAAGCGACCGGTGTTCCGGGGAGCCGTCTTCGGCAGGTCGCGCGCGATGGGGACATGTGGTCCGTCGGCGTACGCGAGAACCAGATCGGTCAGGAGCAGATCGGCCTTGGAGAAGTCCGGCACCTCAAAGGAGAGATAGACGGAGCCTCCGGCCCGGAGCTTGTCGCTCGTCGCTGAGGCGCGGAGCTGGTACTGCCCGGGATTGAGCTGCATCTCTGACACGATTTCGTACGTCACCTGGTCGGGCACGGTCGTGAGGCCTGCGCGCGGCCGCAATGCGATGCGGGCGCCGGAGCTCTGGCGTTCCTTGACCTTGGCGCCCTTCATGTCGATGGCGTACAGCCCGTACTCGATGTCGTCGAGGAGCCGTTCCGACGTCCCGTCGCGCATCAGGGCCGTGGGGACCGTCATCTCGAGCGCGACAGCCACTCTGGCCTCCTTGCCCCGGCCGGGCATCGGAATGGCGTGCAGTCGAAGCGGCAGATCGTTGGCGGGAAGTGCTCCGCCCACCAGCCGGTTCAGTTCGCTGGTCTTCTTGGGCGGTTCCGGTGCGCCTTCCAGTTGATAGCCCTGGCGGTGTCGCAGGGTGAGATCCGGACGGCCCCTCACTTCGACACTGACTTTGCGGTAGCCCTTGCTCTTCAGATCCTCGGGGTAGAACCCGAGGAGGTAGTAGTTGTCGAGGTCGCTGATAATCTCCTCGATCCCCGTCGTGAAGTCGTCGGTGTTGACCACCGCGAAGCCACCCGTTTCCCCGGACATGATCTCCAGGCCGTGCTGGGCCTTGCGCACCGACGAGGACCAGTCGATCAACCCCAGGCCGCCGACGCATGGATCCGGGATGCTCGCAGGCGGGAAGCACTCCTCGGCGAGCTTCTGCGTGGACACGGCGCCGCGCGGGTCGATGGAGTACGTGGCCACGTTGCCCCGCCGCATGGCGTTCATCATGCTGAGCAACTGCCAGTCGGTGGCCGGCGCGGCCTGCGGCTGCGCGCTCCCCTCACCATTGACACCGCTGGCATCGATGGCGCCAGGCACCCCGGTGCCGCCATCAAATAGCCCGGACATGTCCTTGGCCATGTTCTCGGACACCAGAATGAACGCTTTGCGGCGTCGGTCGCCCGCGCCGAGGATCCGGGCGGCATCTTCGAGCGACTGATAGAGGCCTCGGTTCGCGTTGAGGTCCTGGAGGTCGCAGCCGCTCGAAATGTTCGAGGCGTCGATGGTTTCCGGGTCATTCGGGATGATCACCGGGTCGCAGGGTTCCAGCGGACGCCGGACCGGCCGGCGGCCCTTGAAGGCCTCCACGGCCTGGAGCAGCCGCGACCGGTCGCCGGTGACCTCGACGCCGTGCTCGCCGCCGGTCTGGATCAGGGCCATCGACGACTCGGGACCGAGGTCGTTGACGATCTTGCGGGCAATCTCCTTCACGGTGTCGGAGCGCTTGTACCAGACGTGCAGGTCGTCGAGCATCAGCACCACCAGCCGGCCGGCGCTTGCGGCGGTATTGCTGGCCACGTCCACGCGGGTCTCGGGCGGGAGCTTCGGCAGCGCCGCTTCCCGGACCCGCTCCACTTCGCGCTCCACTTCGGTAAATGTCGCAATTGGCTGGGGCTTCGACCGGTCTTTCAGGACGAAGTCGTCCTGCGTGAGGCCGTGGACCTTGTTGCC
>JAHEFO010000073.1:2318-15848 GCA_024640135.1 Acidobacteriota bacterium | reverse complement strand
CGGGGTCCACGGAACGCCGCCAGGAGGGACTGTGAAAACTCCACATCCACCAATTGCACGTCGGGCTGCAGCGAGCAGTTCCCGAAGAGCATGTTCATGAGCTGCCCTGTCTCGAATCCGGTGGTCGCGGTGGACAGTTCCAGCGTCACCCTGAACTCGCGATCCGTGATCGCCTCGATGCCGGCGACGCGGCCAAGAGTGTGCTGTCTCACGTAATCACTGCTGATCGCTGAGGCTGGCACCTCCACGCTCTGTTCGAGCGCCAGCAGTTCAGCGCGCGCGGCCACCTGTTCAGCGTCTGCTGTCAGGTGATAGACGACCTTCAGCGTGTCCATGGCCGGCGATCATACCTGCCGAACGCAAGGACTGCCCAACGCCCGTAAACGAAGGAATGGCGCGTCAGTTGATCGAGCAGGAACCGGGGCCGCGCGGGTCGCCGCACGTGCCGCAACCGCCCGCCGGGGCGGGCGCGCGTCGCCCGGCCTTGGCCGACACCGCGAACACGGACAGCTGTTTCTCGAGGTGTTGCCCCTGGCAGGACGGACACGCCGGCTGGCGATGCGCCGTGACCAGCGTCTCGAACTGATGCTGACAATCGCGACAGACGTACTCGAACAGCGGCATGTCCTGATTATAGCCCCCTCGCCCCTAGCGGCCAGCCACCCGCTCGACCCACGCGTTGACCCGCGCTTCGACGACATCGAGCGGCACGGCGCCGGAAGCGAGCACCTCATCATGGAACCCGCGGATGTCAAACGCGGCCCCAAGTTTCGCCTCGGCAGTTGCGCGCAGATCACGCAAATTGATCTCGCCCATCTTGTAACCCAGCGCCTGACCCGGCCACACGATGTACCGATCGACTTCGACGGTGATGTCCTGAAGAGTCTTGGCCGTGTTCTCAAGGAAATAGTCGATGGCCTGTTGCCGGGTCCAGTCCATGGAGTGCAATCCGGTGTCGACGACCAATCGGACCGCACGCCACATTTCATACGTGAGCTGGCCGAACTTTGAATAGGCGTCCTGGTACAAGCCCATGGAGTCACCCAGGCTCTCGGCATACAGGGCCCAACCCTCCACATACGCCGTGTAGCTCGAGTTCTTCCGGAACTCCGGCAAGCCGGTCAATTCCTGCGCGATGGAAATCTGAAGATGATGCCCCGGTACCGCTTCATGCAGCGTCAAGGCCTCCATCTCATATTTCGGCCGGGCATCGAGTTTGTAGGTGTTCACGAACATGTAGCCGGGCCGTCCCGCCACCAGCGATCCGCCCTCGTAGTACGCGGTCGTCTGCGAGGGTGCGATCGCGTCAGGCACCCTGGCGATGCCATACGGCGTCGACGGCAGACGACCGAAGAGCTTTGCCAGTTGAGGATCGGCGCGCTTCGCCACATCGCGATAACCACTGACGAGGGCGTCAGCATCGGTGTAATAGAAACGGCGGTCCGTCCGAAGAACGCGCACGAAGTCATCGAAACGGTTCGCATACCCTGCTTCAGCGCTGACCTTCTCCATCTCCGCGCGGATACGCGCCACTTCAGCGAGGCCAGTCTCGTGAATCTCCTGCGGCGTCCGGCCGGTCGTGGTGTGCCACTTCACGTTGTAGAGGTAGAGCGCGTCGCCCTTCGGCAGGGCACTGGCGCCAATCGTCTCGCGGCACGCCGGCAGATACTGGTCCACCAGGAACACGTGGAGCCGCCGGAAAGCCGGGGCCACCTGCTGGCGATACGCCGCTGTCGCCTCGTCGACCAGTGCCGGCCACTCGCCCTCCGGCACGCCGGCTGGGCGCTGCACAAAGGCGGCGAGCATCGGACTCGTCAATGGATCGTCGACGACCTGCGCCAGGACCTGGCCGGGCACGTCGCGCAGGGCGATGCGCGGCGGCGTCATCTTCTCGACAACTCCCTGCCGCATCAGGCCGATCGTCTGGTCCACCAGCGACGGGATGCCACGCAGGCGTGACACGATGTTTCTCAGGTCGCCCGGCGTCGCGGCCGGCATCAGCGCGATCGTCCGGGGGATGTCCTGCTGGATGCCCTCCATCTGATTGATCGGCATCATCAGGTTGTGAGGGATCACGAACCGGACAGGAATCGCGTCGTTCTGGAGGTCCAGTCCTTCGACGGCCGTTTCCAACATCTGAACGTACAGGTCATAGTTGAGCTGATCGGCCTCGCTCAGCAGGGTGCGGTCTACAAACCTGATGCGCTCCAGGCTCTCGCGCAGGTACGTCGCGCGGCTGGAAATGCCATCGTCCGAGTAGTCCGTCCAGCGCCCCTCGCCACCAGGCACGCCCAGACTCGCGGCAGCTTCGGGGTACTGAGCCAACCAATACTGCCAGTCGCGGTCGAACTGGTCGTACAGCGGCTGTGCCGGTGAGCCTGGGGGCGGGCTGCTGCACCCGACAACCAGCATCACGGCAAGAAGAGCCAGACAAGCCAACTGCGGGCGTCGCATCGTTTTCTCCGTCACGGATGATTCACACGAGACCGGTCTACCCGAGGGCTCTGACGATGTCCGACCGCGTGATGACGTAGGTCTCGTCGCTCTTGAAGTCGCGGACGAGGACGGCCGGGTTCTCGGAGGTCAGCATGGACGCAAGCGCGTCGATGCCGGTGGAGATGTCGGCAAACGGGAACGCCGGCTGCATGATGGACTCGACTGGATTCGTGCGAATCGTCGGGTCCTTGACCAGCGCTCCGTACAACCGCCCCTCGTTGATCGACCCGATCAGGCGGCCGGCGCGCATTACCGGAATCTGCGAAAAATCGTTCTCGGTCATCACCTGAACCGCCCGCGCCACGGTGTCCGTGTCCTCGATCGACAGCATGGGAACGGTCTTTTTCGCCGAGACCAGATCGCGCGCGGTCAACCCCGACTTGTCCAGATAGCCCATCTTGAGCATCCAGTCGTTGTTGAACATCTTGGCGAGATACCGCGTGCCGTGGTCGTGAAAGACCACCACCACGACATCGCCTGCCTTGAAACGGTCCTTCATCTGCAGCAGGCCGGCCATCGCCGACCCGGCCGAGTTGCCGACGAAAATCCCCTCCTCGCGGGCAATGCGACGGGTCATGACGGCCGCATCCTTGTCCGTAACCTTCTCGAAGTAGTCGATGACCGAGAAGTCCACGTTCTGCGGGAGGAAGTCCTCGCCAATACCCTCCGTCACATACGGATAGATCTCGTTCTTGTCGAAAACCCCTGTTTCCTTGAATTTCTTGAACACCGACCCGTAGGTGTCGATACCCAGCACCTGAATGTTCGGGTTCTTCTCCTTCAGAAACCGTCCGGTGCCACAAGCGGTGCCGCCGGTACCGACGCCTACCACCAGATGCGTGATGCGCCCGTCGGTCTGGTTCCAGATCTCCGGGCCCGTCTGTTCATAGTGGGCCTGCGAATTCGACAGGTTGTCGTACTGGTTCGCCTTCCACGAATTCGGCGTATCCCGTTCCAGGCGCGACGACACCGAATAGTACGACCGCGGGTCTTCGGGTTCGACGTTCGTCGGACAGACGATGACCTCGGCGCCCAGGGCCTGCAGCGCGTCGAACTTCTCCTTCGACTGTTTGTCGGTGGTCGTGAAGATGCACTTGTAGCCCTTCACCACGGCGGCGATCGCCAGTCCCATGCCCGTGTTGCCGGACGTTCCCTCGATGATGGTGCCTCCGGGCTTCAGCCGGCCGTCTCGCTCGGCATCTTCGATCATCTTCACGGCCATGCGGTCCTTGATCGAGTTTCCGGGATTGAAGGTCTCGACCTTGGCCAGCACGGTGGCGTCGATCACGCCCTTGGTGAGGGCATTGATACGAACGAGGGGAGTGTGGCCGATGGCCTCGAGAATGTTGTCGCAAATCTTCTTGGGCACTTTGGACATCCTTTTCACAGCTGATTCTATAATGCGTGAGATGTACCGATTCCCAGCGCTTGTTCTCATCGGGCTGTTAGCCGCCTCGCCGGGAGATTTTGCGGGCGAACAAGCAGCCTATCCCACGAAATTCTCGCCGGCGCTCGCAGCGCGTGGCGACGTCAGGCAGGCCCTGGCATACGTCGATCGCCAATTCGACGCTCAGGTGGAGGAGTGGATCCGGATCACCGAGATTCCCGGCACTTCCGGCCACGAACAGGAGCGGGCCGAGTATGTGAAGGCCGAGTTGGTGAAACTCGACTTCACACCTGAAACCGATGAAATCGGGAATGTCTGGGTGCGCCGGAAGGGCACCGGTGGCGGCCCAACAGTCGTCTTCGGCGCGCACATGGACACCGTGCACCCCCTCGACACCCCGCTCACGGTGCGACGCGACGCCGACGGCACCCTGCATGCCCCCGGCATCTTCGACAATACCGCGTCGGTGGCCAACCAGCTTCAGGCGCTCCGCGCGATGCGGGAGGCGAAGATTGAGACCAAGGGCGATCTCATCTTCCTGTTCACGGTCCAGGAAGAGGTGGGCCTCAAGGGGATGTATCACTGGATCGAGACACACCCGGGCGTAGCGGAGATGCTGGTCGGGGTCGATGGCGGCCTGGGTTCCGTCAGCTACGGTGCCCTGGGCATCTACTGGTCGCGAATGAAGTTCAGTGCGGAGGGCGCACACACCAACAATTCGCGAGGGCAACCCAACCCCGTCAGGGCGGCGGCGCAGTGCATTACCGGCATTTACACCGTACCCCTGCCCCGGGCCGATGACCCGGTGCCCGCGATCTACAACGTCGGCGGCATGCTCTCCGGCGGGAACGTCGTGAACGCCATCCCCCGGGAGGTGACGTTCACCGTGGACCTGCGCACGGTTGATGCCGAACTGCTCCAGCAACTGGATGCAGCCATCGTGGCCAAGTGCGAGGCGGCAGGCACAGAGCACCGCGTGACCTTTGTGCGCGAGTGGATTCAAAAATCCGAGGCGGGCGGCCGCCCCGAGCAGTTGACCGAACAGCGCGCCCACCCAATCGTGCAGACGGCAATCGATGTCCTGCGCTTCCTGGACGTGACCTTGCCCGCCGGACGGGAGGCGATCCCCAGCGGCTCGACGGACGCCAATGTCGGTGTCGTCATGAAGATTCCGGCAATCTCGGTCGGGCGTTCGCGCGGAGGCGACCAGCACACGCTCCAGGAATGGGCGGACATCGCCTCGGCGAAGATCGGCGCGCAGCAACTGGTGCTCCTCGCCGTGGCGCTGGCCGAACCGTCCGGATCGTAGAATCGCCCTGTCCGGCGGGCTGGCGGGCCTCGCCCCCACACGCGTCGAACCGAGCCAGGCACTGAAGTAGGTTGCCCCACGGCGTTTACAATGGACGAATGTCCATTCGTCCTGTCTCACGCATCGTCTCCGCGCAACCCACACTGGAAGGGGCCGGCGTCAAGCTGCATCGTGGCTTCGGCTTCGGCACGACATCGGAGTTCGACCCGTTCCTGCTCTTCGACGACTTCAGGGGAGAGCGGCCGGCGGACTACCTGGCCGGCTTTCCATGGCATCCGCATCGCGGCATCGAGACGATCACCTACGTCCTCGCCGGTACCGTCGCGCACGGCGACAGCCTCGGCAACGAGGGCGCGCTGACCGCCGGTGACGTGCAGTGGATGACGGCGGGGAGCGGCATCATCCATCAGGAGATGCCCACGGGCGACGCGGACGGACGGATGCACGGTTTCCAGCTCTGGGCCAACCTGCCCGCGTCGCTGAAGATGACCGCGCCTCGGTATCAGGAAGTGACAGCTGCCGATATCGCGACGGTTGTTGATGACGATGGGACCCGGGTCAAGGTGGTTTGCGGGAATTTCTGGGGGAAGCGGGGCCCGGTCGACGGCATCGCGGCGGACCCCGTGTATCTGGATGTCTCGGTGCCGCCAGGGATTCGTAAGACCTTGCCGGTGGAGACTTCCCGGCATGCGTTCGCCTATGTCTTCGCCGGCGCGGGGTCGTTCCGTGACGCCTCGCCTCCCCAGGGCGTCCTCACGGACACGACCGGCGAGATCGACGAGAAGCCCGTCCTCGACCTCACGGGCAACCGGTCCCTGATCCTGTTCGATCGGGGCGACGAAGTCACCGTGCAGGCGGGGCCGGAGGGCCTCCGCTTCCTGCTCGTGTCAGGCAAGCCGCTCGGCGAACCCGTGGCGTGGCACGGCCCAATCGTGATGAACACCCAGGACGAGATTCGCCAGGCGATCGCGGATCTTCGCCAGGGCACCTTCATTCGCGCCTGACTGAGCCCGCCGGCTGCTAGATCTGCGGCCGGTAGCGCAGCAGATCCGTGGTCGGCGGCACGGCGCCCACCAACCGCAGCTGACTGGCGACCTGGCCACGATGATAGGTGGCGTGATTCGCCACGTGATGGAGCAGGAACCCCAGGCGCGCGACATCGGTCTCGCCGTTGATGCGCGTGAACGCAACCTCTCTGTCCAGGTCAGCGTCCGTGAGGCCATTCAGAAACGTGTTTCTGGACCTGTGGATGCGCCGCCACTCCTCCCGGATCTCCCCTACCGAACCACTGGCCCAGGTTGGCCAGCCGCCCGGGCTCTCGCCAGTCCAGCGACAGAGCCACACCCAATCAGCTGCGGCCATGTGCGCGAGGGTCTCACGGATCGACGCAAAGCTGCCGCCGACAGGCCTCGTGGTCTGCTCAGGCGCAAGGGCCACGGCCACGTCAAACACCTGCTCGTTCGCCCACTCGGTGTAGTTGTAGAGGAAGGTCAAGTCCGCAACCGTCATGAAGGAGAACGTACCCTACTTGCGGACGATCCACCACACAAGCAGAACGACGTAGGCCACGCCCGACGCGATCAGGACGTAACCTGCGCCCGGCAGGACATCGAAAATCTGCGCGGCCAGATACGCCTGCGCGTAGCAGAGTGGCGCCATGCCAATGAACGTCCCCAACGCGACGCGCCAAATCGGCACGCCCGCGGCGCCCGCCATGTAGGACACAACATCAGATGACGTCAGCGGGTTCAGGCGCAGGAGAAGCACGATCCAGAGGCCGCGGTCTCGAATCGCCTCTTGATAGCGGGACGCCCTCGTGCCCTCGATGCGCCGGGCCAGCGCGCCCCCGCCAATCGCGCTGCCCACCCCGCACGCGATTGCCGCTCCCAGAGTGTTGCCGGCAAGCGAGAGCGTGCCTCCAAACAACCCGCCAAACAGCGCGCCGCCAGGGGCATACAACAACGTCCCTGGAATGGGTGCGACCAACACTTCGATCACCACCGCCGCCACGTAGACGACAGGCGCCAGCCGGCCCCAGCGGTCCAACGCCGCCCGCAGCGCCTCCAGCGCCTGCCCGGAATCTCCAAGTCCGCCCGCGCCGTCAACCAGCAGGCGCACGGTGCCTCCGGCGGTGTACGACCACACCGCCGCTGCGGCGGCAGCGGCGAATGCCGCAATCGCCAAGGCATGGCGGGTTCGTGCACTCACGGGGGACAGGCGCTACTTCCGGCTGCCAATTTCCTCATACAGAATGGCGGCCGAGACGATCCCTCCGTGGAAGTTGCCCAGGTCCAGCCTCTCGTTCGGCGCGTGAGCGTTTTCGTCGGGCAGGCCAACGCCAAAGAGGACGGACGGAATCCCCAGTTCTTCCTGAAACGTCGAGACGACGGGAATGGAACCGCCCTCGCGGCAGAACACCGGCGTCTTGCCGAACCCCTGTTCGATGGCTCGACCGGCTGCGCGCACGTAGACATTGTCGAAGTCGGCCATCCAGGGTTTGCCTCCGTGCATCCGGGTGACCTTCAGTTCCACGGTCCTGGGCGCAACCTTGCGCACATAGGCATCGAATTGCTCTGCAATCTTGTCCGGGTGCTGGTCGGGCACCAGGCGCATGCTGACCTTCGCCATTGCCGTCGCCGGCAGGACCGTCTTTGCGCCCTCACCAGTGAAACCGCTCAGGAGTCCGTTGACTTCGAACGTCGGACGTCCCCACCGGCGCTCGTTGGTCGTGAAACCTTTCTCACCGAAGAGTTTTGGCGCTCCCAGTTCCTTGCGGTACCGGGTGTCGCTCCACGGCAGCTTGCGCCACTCCGCGCGTTCCTCTTCAGTCATCTCCCTGACATCGTCATAGAATCCGGGAATCTTGATGCGACCGCTCCGATCGCGCATCTGCGCCAGCATTTGCGCCAGCACCATCGCCGGGTTGGCGACCGATCCGCCGAACACACCCGAGTGCAGGTCACTTTTCGATCCGCGCAGATCGATCTGGAAGTACGTCAGGCCACGAAGGCCGTAGCAGATCGACGGGATCCCTCTGTCGAACATGGCTGAGTCAGAGATGACGACGACATCGGCGCCCAGTTCCGCCTTGTGCGCGCGGATGAAAGCATCGAGGTTGTCAGAACCCACTTCCTCTTCACCCTCGATGATGACCTTCAGGTTCACCGGCAGGCGGCCGTTCTGTTTCATGTGCGCTTCAATCGCCTTGAAGTGCATGAACACCTGCCCCTTGTCATCGGCGGCACCACGCGCGTAGATTTCGCCTTCACGCACGGTGGCTTCAAACGGCGGCGACTCCCACAATTCCAGCGGATCCACCGGCTGGACGTCGTAGTGCCCGTAGAAGAGGATGGTCGGCGCGCCCTCGGCGTGCAGCCATTCGCCGCACACCACCGGATTCCCCGGAGTCTCGACGAGCCGAACGTTCTCCAGACCGACGCGAGTCATCTCGGCAGCCGTCCACTCAGCGCAGCGCCTCAGATCAGCCTGATGTTCCGGCAGCGCACTGATGGAGGGAATAGCCAGGTAGTCCTTCAGCTCTCGAACGTACCGGTCGCGGTTGGTATTGATGAAATCGATGACGTTAACCATTATCGTGGCCGACCCTCAGGTGCCCAAACGGGCATGAATGTGGAATTGGCGAGCCAGCGGACAGGCTCGAGCATGGAGCGAATGGCATTCAGCATATGCGCGAAATCCACCTTGTCAATTTCGTCGCTGGCCTGATGATAGTCCGTGTGCAGGTTGAAGCTTGACACGGTGTGCGAGATGACACCCTTGCGTGCGAACTTGATGTTGTCGGACCGGGTGAAGAAGCTCTGATCGGGCCGCGGGTCCTGCACCAGGCGAGCGCCGTGCTTCGACAGCTCGGAACCGAGATTCGATCGCTCGTAGCCAGTCAGCCACAAACTGCGCTCTGGGACCAGCGGGTCCGGGCGCGCCAGCATCTCGAACTGCAGTTCCGCCACCAGACGGTCGAGCGGCACTACTGGCAGTTCGACAAAGTACGATGACCCCGACACGGCGCCACCCCCCTCTTCGCTGCCAAACAGGGCAAACACCAGCGTCCGCTTGGGCCGCGGGCCGGCCGCCAATGCCTCGGCGAGGGCCATGACGGCCACGGTCCCGGACGCATCGTCATCCGCGCCATTGAAGATCTTGTCATCTCCGACGGCGTTTTCCCGCATCCCGACATGGTCCAGGTGCGCGCCGAGGACGATGAACTGCTCTCTCGCTGCAGGGTCACTGCCGGTCAAACGTCCGATCGCGTTCCATGTGTAGGCCTTGGTCGCGGTCAGTTCGGCATCGAGCGAAATCGAAGTGCCTTCAGCCATCGCGGCAAGTGCCGCGTAGGTTTCCTTGTTCACCGACACACGTGCAGCTCTTGTGCCGGCCGCCGGCTCAATACTCGCGAATCGCGACCCGGCACTGATTGGTCGAGCCGCGGCCGTCTCCCAGTCCTCAGAGGATTGGTCGGGCGCGAGCGAAATCTGCAGCACGGCGCCAGCCGCAGCCTGCGTGGCGCCGCCTCGTCCCCGGCCGCGTCCCCGGCCTTCGCCACCCGTGGCCTGCGCAGCGCCGCCTTGTCCCCGGCCTCGTCCCCGCCCGCCGCTCGCCGCACCGGCGGTCGCGGGCGGGATCGGCATGAGCACGACTGAGCCTTCCGGCACCGACGTCGCACCCTCGGTCAGCTTTGCCAGAGGACCTGACACATGGGCGCCGGTCAGCGAGGACACCAGCATTTCGGCGCCGTGAGTGAACCGGGCAGGGCCGGCCGTCAGCACTGCGGGTGACGACATCTGCTGGCGAAGGATTTCGGCGGCCTGCACGTATCCTCCGTCGTCTCCCATCGGTTCAAGATTCCATCGTCTGAATTCTGACGCGATGTACGTGGCCGCAATCCATTCGTCACGAGTATTGCTGCCGCGGCCATGCAAGGCGTCACTCGCCAGGAATTCGAGGTGCGCCCTGATGCCTGCTTCCGTAATCGCATCGGCAGAGCCCGCGCCTCTTGACTGGGCCTGCGTTCGGGACGATGCGGTGGCCGCGTGGGCGGCAAGAAGCCCCACACACAGCAGGACGGCAGGCGAACGGCGAATGTGAAGACGGGGCATGCTCCACGTAGAATACGCCAATGAGACGCACGCTGCGCGCCCTGGGATGGCTGTTCTTCGTGCTGGTCCTGGCGATACTCGGGACGGCTGGGTGGGCATGGATCCAGTTGGGCCGCAGCCTGCCACAACTCGACGGCACTCACGTCCTGACCGGACTTTCGGCGGCAGCCACGGTCGAACGAGACGCGTTGGGGATCCCCACAGTCCGCGGCGCCGCGCGCGTGGATGTCGCCCGCGCGCTGGGGTTTGTCCACGCACAGGACCGGTTCTTCCAGATGGATCTCTCGCGACGCCGCGCTGCGGGAGAGCTTTCGGAGTTGTTCGGCCGGACGGCGATCGCCACCGACCAGGGCGCCCGCCTGCATCGGTTCCGGCACCGTGCGTCCGCGGTTCTGGCGGCGGCACATCCCGACGATCAGACCGTCATCGACGCCTACGTCGACGGCGTCAACGCGGGCCTGCAGGCCCTCTCCGCAGCCCCTTTTGAGTACCTGCTCCTCGGCAAGACCCCGGCCCCGTGGACGCGCGAGGATTCAATTCTTGTCGTGGCCTCGATGTTCTTCAGCCTGCAGGATGCCACCGCGAGCGGCGAGGCACGCGCTGCAGTGCTGCGCGATGTCTTTCCCGCGGGCCTGGCCGAATTCCTCGACAGCACCGGCAGCGACTGGGACACACCCATGCTGGGCGCGATTCTGCCTCCACCAGCGCCGCCGGATGCCACAGTGTTCGACTTGAGGACGGCTCCGGCAGCCGTTCCTCAAACCCCGGCCGCGGGCGACCAGCTTGCGGCCACCGAACCGGACACGTTTGCCCTGGCCATGGGACTGACCCCTCCGGACGAGGCACGCGGCAGCAATAACTGGGTTGTCGCGGGCAGCAGAACCGCCGACGGACACGCGCTGCTCAGCAACGATATGCACCTGGGACTGAGCGTGCCCAACATCTGGTACCGCGCTTCGCTTGCCTGGTCGGACGATCGCGGAGCCCATCAGGTCACGGGCGTCACACTGCCGGGTACACCGTCGATGATCGTCGGCAGCAACGGGCACGTCGCCTGGGGATTCACCAACACCACAGCCGACTGGAGTGACCGGGTACTGATTGAGCCCGTCGAGGGCGACCCCTCACGTTACATCACACCCGATGGCTCGCGCCCGTTCGACGTGACCCGGGAACACATCGTTGTCAACGATGAAGAAGACCAGTGGCTTGAAGTCCGCGAGACAATCTGGGGCCCGGTCACCGCGCCGGATCATGCCGGCCGGCTGTTCGCCATTGCATGGGTCGCGCACGATCCTCAGGGGCTGAACCTGGGCCTGGCCAGGATGGAATACGCCGAGACGCTTGAGGAGGCCATGGACGTGGCCAATCAAGCCGGTATCCCCGGTCAGAATTGTGTCCTCGCCGACAGGGACGGCCGGATCGCCTGGACGATTGCGGGACGCATCCCGCGACGCGTCGGCTTCAGCGGACAGGTGCCCGTGTCGTGGGCCGACGGGTCCCGCCGATGGGACGGCTGGTACGAGCCGGCCGACTATCCGCGCATCGTCGACCCGCCCGACGGCGTGATCGTCACGGCCAACAACCGTATCGTCTCGGGCACCTACCTGGCGATGCTGGGCGACGGCGGGTACGACCCCGGAGCGCGGGCGCGGCAGATCCTGGATAGCCTGCTGGTGCTGGAGCACGCGACAGCCGTGGACATGCTGGCCGTCCAACTGGACGATCGGGCGTTGTTGATGGAACGCTGGCGCACACTGGCGCTCAAGGCCCTCGACCCGGTTGCCACGAACGCTGACGCCGGCCGGGCGGAGTTTCGGCGGCTGCTGCTGGACGACTGGACTGGCCACGCCTCGATAGACTCCGCGGGCTTTCGTCTCGTGCGACAGTTCCGACTGAAGACAGCCGAATTGACGTTCGCACCATTCGTCGCGCGACTGCGGACTGTCGACGCGTCGTACCCATCCACGCCGGGCCGCAGTCTTGAAGGCACCGTCTGGGCCCTGGTGACGGGGCAGCCCCCTCACCTCCTCGACCCGGCATACGCAGACTGGAACGCGCTGCTCCTGGATGCGATCGATCAAACGGTGGCTGGACTGACGCGTGACGGACAGGCCCTGGCGGATCGGACGTGGGGCGAAGCGAACACGCTGATGATCCGGCACCCCCTGTCGCGCGCCATCGCGTTCATCAGCCGATGGCTCGACATGCCGCGAGGACCGGCACCGGGGGACAGTCACATGCCGAGAGTGCAGACCCCGACGTCCGGGGCGTCTGAGCGGCTGACTGTGTCACCTGGCCACGAATCGGAGGCCTACTTTCATATGGCGACCGGGCAGTCAGGCAACCCGCGATCGCCGCACTACCGTGACGGCCACACGGCCTGGCTACGCGGCGATCCGACGCCATTCATGCCCGGCCCGGCCGTCGGAACGCTCGTGCTCCAACCGCGCTAGAACTCCGGAAGCTCGAGCCTGTCACACAGGCGCGAATTTCGCCGCCACCTGATCGGGGTCCCCCCCCCGCGCAGACCTCGGCTACCGCCTGGGCCTCTCGATCGGCAGGTCCTCACGATCACCCCACTCCTTCCACGAACCCGTGTAGTTCCGGACACGCGGAAAGCCGAGCAACCTCAGAGCAAGATACGCATGCGCGGCGCGGTACCCGCCCTGACAGTACGTAACGACCTCGCGGTCACGCGTAATGCCAACGGCCTCGTACATCGCCTTCAGGTCGGCAGGGGACTTATAGGTCCCGTCAGCATCGAGGTTCTTCTTCCACTCGATGTTCACCGCCCCTGGAATGGCACCTCCCCGTTTTGCGCGAACGGTCTCGCCGTAGTACTCGGCCTCGCTCCGGGTGTCGACGATGGCCGTGTCCATATTGCCGAGTCGATCCTGTACCTGGCGCCACGTTGCGATCCGGCTGGAATCCGCCTCACCGTGCCAGGCACTTGGCGTCGGCGCCGAGGCCTCGGTCGCAAGGGGGAGACCCGCGCGAGTCCAGGCGGAAACGCCGCCGTCGAGGACCCTCACGTTGGGGTGGCCCAGATACTCGAGGAACCAGAACACGCGAGCAGCCCGGATGCCGGAGTCGCGCTCATAGACGACCACTGGACGATCCGGCGTGAGGCCTCGGAGTGAGAAGAGATGCCCAATCATCCACATGAACGCGCGCAGTGGCGCGTCACTGGTATCGATGAGGCTGACGCCCCATAAATCCAG